>NZ_SMKS01000001.1:0-374103 GCF_004348435.1 Saccharopolyspora terrae
GGGGAACCAGACCGGGGGTCGGGTGGGTTTCTTCCTGCAGGTCGACGACTTCGACGCGCAGTACCGGCGGATGATCGAGGCCGGGGTGGAGTTCCTGGGCGAACCCCGCAGCGAGCCCTACGGCCGGGTGGTCGTGTTCCGCGACGTCGCGGGTAACAGGTGGGATCTCCTCGGACCCCGTTGACTTCCTCACCGACTTGAAGACCGATGATTCCTACTGCGCCCAGCGATGTGAACATCCACGCTCGCCAAATCGCTTCGGTGGGTTCCTGCTTCACCGCGCTGTGCCCGAACGGGTTCGGGTCTTACCTGCGCTCCACAAGCTGTCACCGCCAGCCCGGCGGCCTTCGCGACGTTGACCGCCGCATTCACGTCCCGATCCAGCCACACACCACACCCCTGGCACTGCCAGACGCGCACATGCAGAGGCTTCGGACCATCCTTGACATCACACAGCGAACAAATCTGCGAGGTGGGCTCGAATCTGCCGATCCGCACCATTTTGCGGCCGTACAACGCGGCCTTGTAGTCGAGCATCGCCACGAACGACGCCCACCCAGCATCGTGTACGGATTTGGCCAAACGTGTACGCGCCAGCCCGAACACCGCCAGATCCTCCATCGCGATCGCTTGGTTCTCGCGAATCAATTGAGTGGAGAGCTGGTGATGGAAGTCCCGACGCGCATCAGCCACACGCGCATGAGCACGAGCGACCTTCGCTCTGGCCTTGTCGCGGTTGCGGCTGCACTTCTGCTTACGTGAGAGGTCACGCTGCGCTCGCTTGAGCTTCGTCTCCGCCCTGCGCAGAAACCTCGGGGCGTTGATCTTCCTGCCATCTGAGAGCACCACGAAATGCTCGAGCCCCAGATCAACACCGATCTCCGGAGCCTCATACCGCTTCGGCTCCGGGTTCACCTCGACGACGAACGACGCAAAATACCGCCCCGCAGCATCCTTGACCACCGTCACACTTGATGGCACCGACGGCAACACACGAGACCAACGCACCGGCACGTCACCGATCTTCGGGAGCCGAAGCTTGTTATCCACAGTGACAGACCAACGGGCGTTAGCGGTAAACCGCACGGCCTGACGACCATCACGCTTGCTCTTGAACCGGGGCTCGCCGACCCTACGTCCCGCCCGTCTCGCACTCAGCGCGTCGAAGAAGTTCTTGTACGCCCGATCGGCATCCCGGAGTGCCTGCTGCAGAACGACCGCCGACACCCCAACCAGCCATCCACGCTCCGAGGTCTGCTTCGCATCAGTGATCAACCGCCTGGACAACTCGGACATCGTCGGTGCGTTGACTCCCGCCTCATGGGCTTCCCTCCGCGCGGCGATGGCATCGTTGAACACCACCCGCGCACACCCGAACGCCCGGGCCAGCGCGATTCGCTGGCCCGGCGTCGGATACAACCGGAAGCCATACCGAAGATGCATAGCGTGACTTTACGATCACCCACCGACAAAAGCGGACCGGCTGGCCACCTCACCCCGCACTGATCAAACCGTCCGGCTTGGACAGGCCGCTTCGCCAATGGCGGGATTCACGGGGTGGGTTCTTGTCCCCCAGCCCTGGAGATAAGAGCGCTTCACTTCAGACCCGGTAGCGTGTCTTGGCAGACCTGAACAGCGGCTCAACTGGGAGGTAGTCAAGGTGGCAAACCCGTCCTTCGACGTGGTCAGCAAGGTGGATCACCAGGAGGTGGACAACGCGCTGAACCAGGCGGCCAAGGAGCTCGCCAACCGGTTCGACTTCCGCGGCACCGGCACCAAGATCTCCTGGTCCGGTGAGGACGCCGTCGTCCTGGAGTCGGAGACCGAGGAGCGTTGCAAGGCCGCGATCGAGGTCTTCAAGGAGAAGCTGATCAAGCGGAGCATCTCGCTGAAGGCCCTGGACATGGGCGAACCGGCGAGCTCCGGCCAGATCTACAAGGTCACCGGCAAGATCGTGCAGGGCATCTCGCAGGAGATCGCGAAGAAGATCTCCAAGAAGGTCCGCGACGAGGCGCCCAAGGGCGTCCAGGCGCAGATCCAGGGCGACGCGCTGCGCGTGTCCGGCAAGAAGAAGGACGACCTGCAGGCCGTCATCTCGCTGCTGAAGTCCTCCGACTTCGACGTGGCGCTGCAATTCGAGAACTACCGGTAATCCCCACCTCGTCCGCGCTGGGCCCGGCCCAGCGCGGGGGTCGGGGCCGGGTGGAGCGGCAGCCTCAGGCGGTTCTGGTCCGAACCGCCCATGATCGAAGCCCCTTCTGCCGGGTCGGTTCGGGCCAAGACAGCCCCGCCGTGGTGGGAACCCGCCTCGGAGCTGCGCGGATGTCCCCTTCGAGCCTGTCCCGGATACGCTCGTCGTCGGGTTCGGGGCGGGTACGCCGCGCCGGCTGATCGGGAAGGTGCTGTGTGAAGGGGATCGTGCTGGCCGGAGGCAGCGGGACTCGGTTGCACCCGCTCACCCAAGCCGTGTCGAAGCAGCTTCTCCCGGTCTACGACAAGCCGATGATCTACTACCCGATCTCGGTGCTGATGCTCGCGGGCATCCGCGAGGTCCTGCTGATCTCCACCCCGTCCGACCTGCCGCTCTTCAAGCGCTTGCTGGGCGACGGCTCGCAGTTCGGGCTGGACATCTCCTACGCCGAGCAGCCGGAGCCCAACGGACTCGCGGAAGCCTTCGTCATCGGGGCCGACTTCGTCTCCGACGAACCCGTCGCGCTGGTGCTCGGCGACAACATCTTCTACGGCCAGGGCTTCTCCGGAATCCTCCGCAACTGCGCTCGTGACCTGCGCGGATGCACTCTGTTCGGGTATCCCGTGCGCGATCCGCAGCGGTACGGCGTCGGCGAGGTCGACGCGGACGGCAAGCTGCTGTCGATCGTGGAGAAGCCCGCCGAACCCAGGTCGAACATGGCGATCACCGGGCTGTACTTCTACGACAACGCCGTCGTCGACATCGCCAAGGGACTCTCCCCGTCGGCGCGAGGCGAGCTGGAGATCACCGACGTCAACCTCGCCTACCTGCGAGAAGGCCGCGCGCACCTGACCGAGCTCGGCCGCGGTTTCGCCTGGCTGGACACCGGGACGCACGACTCGCTGCTGGAGGCCGGGCAGTTCGTGCAGGTGCTCGAACACCGCACGGGGGTGCGGATCGCCTGCTTGGAGGAGATCGCGCTCAAGATGGGCTTCATCTCCGCCGAGGCCTGCTACGAGCTCGGGGCCAAGCAGGCCAAGTCCGGGTACGGCGAGTACGTGATGGAGGTCGCCCGCAAGGCGGGTGCCTAGGTGTTGTCCAATGCAGCGGAGCCGCTGTTTCCGGTGTAGGAGTCAGCCCGCACCGCCGCGCAGAACGACCCGTGAACGGGCTCTAGTGGATCGGGGGCAGCTGCCTGCCCGCCATGCCCTCCAGCCGCGCGATGCGCTCGTCCATCGGCGGGTGCGTCGAGAAGAACCTGGTCAAGCGCTCGCCCGGGCGGAACGGGTTGGCGATCATCAGGTGCGACTGCGACACCAGCTGCGGTTCCGGGGCCAGCGGCGCCGCCTGCGTCCCCAGCTGCAGCTTGCGCAGGGCCGAGGCCAGGGACAGCGGGTCACCGGTGAGCTGCGCGCCCGAGGCGTCGGCCTGGTACTCGCGGGAGCGGCTGACCGCCATCTGCACCACGGCCGCCGCGATGGGCCCCAGCAGGGCCACCAGCAGCATCGCGAACGGGTTCGGGCGGTCCTCGTCGCTGCCGCCGAACATGCCGAAGAGCATCCCGAAGTTCGCCAGGAACGTCACGACGCTGGCCAGCGCTCCGGCCACGCTGGAGATCAGGATGTCGCGGTTGTAGACGTGCGAGAGCTCGTGGCCGAGCACCGCGCGCAGCTCGCGCTCGTCGAGCAGCTCCAGGACCCCGGTCGTGCAGCACACCGCGGCGTTGCGCGGGTTGCGGCCGGTCGCGAACGCGTTCGGGGCGCGGGTGGGGCTGATGTACAGCGAGGGCATCGGCTGCCGTGCCGAGGTCGCCAGCTCGCGCACGATCCGGTACATCGCCGGCTGCTCGGCCTCCGAGACCGGCCTGGCGTGCATCGACCGCAAGGCCAGCTTCGCCGAGTTGAAGTAGGCGAACCCGTTCATGCCCAGCGCCACGACCAGCGCGATGACCAGTCCGGCCCGTCCGAAGATCGCACCGACCAGCAGCACCAGCGCGCTCATCCCGCCGAGCAGCACCGCGGTTTTCAGACCGTTGAAATGACTGCGCACCTCTGCCTCCGCCCGTGATTCAACTGGAAAACGCTTGGCGTCGGCAGCTGGTTCCGCTGAACGAATGTGCGGAATGCAACTAAGCCCTCCGATCGGGTGAACTGGGTAGTCGATCTAGGCTGAAACGCCCAGTGATTGAAGTCGAAAATGATCCTCCGCTTTCCCCTCCCGGAGGATGCTCAGAAGGGATTCTCAATGGTCCTCGCCAAGCTGCGCCGGCGGTTGTCGGCCAGCCCCGGCACTCCGGCGCGCTCCCCCCGCGGCGGATTCTCCCTGCACCCCACGCCACTGGACAGCGGTCTGGTGAGCGGGCAGGTGCACGACGAGCGAGGCTCACTCCTCCCCGAAGTGAGCGTCACCATCGTCGACCGGCTCAACCAGGTCATCGGTGAGACCAAGACCGACTCCTACGGCGGCTTCGCCCTGGCCGTCGCCCCCGGCACGCACAAGCTGTCCCTCGCCGCGGGCGGCTACCGCCGCTACAGCGCCCGGATCCAGGTGCAGGTCAACCAGCACTCCCCGCTGGGCAGCATCGGGGTGGAGCCGGACGACTCGCTGCAGCTGCCGCAGCCCGGCCGCTACCGGTTCGACCCGTACCACACCGAGATCCGGTTCGTGGCCCAGCACATCGGGATGTCCAAGATCCACGGGGAGTTCCGGCGGTTCGACGGCGTGATCGACGTGGCGCCCCGGTTCGAGGACTCCCGGATCGAGGTCGTCATGGAGGCCGCCTCCATCGACACCGGTGTCAAGATGCGCGACGACCACCTCAGGTCGGCGGACTTCCTCGACGTCGAGTCGCACCCGCAGCTGCACTTCCGCAGCAACCGGCTCACCCACGTGCGCGCGGACCGCTGGAAGGTCAGCGGCGCTCTCACCCTGCGCGGCACCACGAGCCCGGTGGAACTGGCCACGGTCTACCTGGGGCAGCGCACGTTCCAGGGTCCCGGGTTCGACGGCGACCTGCGGGTCGCCTGCGATGCCAAGACGACCCTGCGCCGCGAGGACTACTCGGTGAACTGGCAGGCCACGCTCGCCAAGGGCATCGCGGTGGTGGGCCCGACGATCGACATCGAGCTGGGCGTTCAGGCCGTCATGGTGTGACGCAGCGGAGAACGGCTGCGCGATCGCCTCGCGCAGCCGTTCTTCCAGGTCAGGAGTGCAGTTCCATGGTGCAGCACTTGGGGCCGCCGCCGGACTTGCGGAGCTCGGACATGTCCAGCCCGATCACCTCGTAGCCGCGCTCCTCCAGCTGCGCGGCCAGGCCCGTCGCCTCGAACGGCAGCACCACGTGGTGTCCGTCGGAGACGCCGTTGAGACCCAGGCAGGAGGCGTCGGCCTCGTCGGCGATCACCGCGTCCGGGAACATCCGCGCCAGCACCCGGCGCGAGCCCTCCGAGAAGGCGCCGGGGTAGTAGGCGATCTGCGCGTTCGGGCCCTTGTCCAGCACGAACAGGGCCGTGTCCAGGTGGTAGTAGCGCTCGTCGATCAGGTTGAGCGAGACGACCGGAACGCCCAGGGCCTCCTGCGCCTCGGCGTGCGCCGCGGGGTCGGTGCGGAACCCGGTCCCGGCCAGCAGCACCTCACCGGTCCAGGCGAAGTCGCCCTCCGCCTCGTTGATCCGGGTCGGCATCACCAGGTCGCGGTGGCCGTGGGTGACGAACCAGCGGCGGAAGTGCTCGGCCTCCGCGGCGCGCTCCGGCGCCCGGAACTTCGAGCCGAGCACGCGGCCCTCGATCACCGTGCCGGAGTTCGCGGCGAAGACCATGTCGGGCAGGCCGGGCTGCGGCTCGATGGTGTTCACGGTGTGACCGAGCCGCACGTAGGTGTTCTTCAGCTCTTCCCACTGCGCCATCGCCAGCGCCGCGTCCACCGGTTCGTCCGGGTTCATCCACGGGTTGATCACGTACTCGACGGTGAAGTACGCGGGCGGGCACATCAGGAAGTGGCGGGTGGTGGCTTGCTTGGCCGCGAACGTTTCGGCGGGTCGCGCCGCTGTTGCCGTCATGAATCGAAATCTAAGCGCTACGGATACCGACCATCAACGCCGCTCCGTTCGTCGTTTGCGGCAGAATGTTGCGCATGGACGCCTTGGACCAACGAATCATTTCGCACCTGGTCGCCGACGCTCGCGCGAGCTACGCGGAGATCGGTTCGGACGTGGGACTGTCCGCGCCCGCGGTGAAGCGACGGGTCGACAAGCTGCTCGACCAGGGCGTTCTGCAGGGGTTCACCGCTGTGGTCGACCCCGAGGCGCTGGGCTGGGGGACGGAGGCGTTCGTGGAGGTCCACTGCCACGGCAACGTCCCCGCGCACCGGATCCGGACCGGGCTGGAACCGCTGCCGGAGGTCGTCGCCGCCTACACGGTCTCCGGGCAGGCGGACGCCATCGTGCACCTGCGCGCGGCCGACATCCACCACCTGGAGGAGGCGATGGAGCGGCTCCGCGAGGTCGACTTCGTCTCCCGCACGGTCTCCACCGTCGTCCTCTCCCGCCTGCTCGAACGCCAGCCCCAGCCCGACTGATCTCCAGGAGTTGTAGGGGCGTTTTGCTTGGCGGTGCCAGTGGCAGAACCTGAGCGGTTCCGTGGACTCCGTGCGCCGTTCCTGATGTATGCCAATACACGGCGTCACGGCGTACTCGCCACGAAACCGCTCAGAACCTGCGGCGGTGCGAGCTGAGTCCCACACCTGAAACAGCGGCCTCCGCCGCATTCCTCATCAGGCCAGGGCTCGACGGCGTGCGGTCAGGCGCGGTTCCAGGCCTCGAAGCCGGCGATCTCGGCGTCGGAGGGCGTGCGGAACCAGACGTCCGCGCTGATCTGGTCGTACTGCGGGGAGTCCGGGGTGTGGTACTTCCGGGACGCCGAATGCCCCTTGATCATCGGACCCGCTGAGGCCGGGGCCTGGGCGGGCTGGGGACGAGGGGCCTCGGACCCTGCCCGGCGGGGTTCCGGGCGGTCCGGGACGGGTTCCTGGGCCTGAGGGGTCTCCGAGGGCTTCTCCCACTTGGCGTCGCGCCCCGGGTGAGGGCCTGCGCCCGGGGTCCGGCGGGGAAGCGGAGCGGAGTCGTCGGGGTTGTCGACCAGCTTGATCTCCGGGGCTTCCGCGCCCTCGTCACCGCGCGCGAGCGGTTCGCCGTTCTCGACGCGCTGCCGCAGCGAGTCCGGGATGTTCGGCGGATCGGACGGCGCGGGCGAGTCGGAGCGAGGCTGCGGAGTGCGCTTCGGCAGCGGCTTGGCCTCGGCCCCATCGCCGTTCGCGCTGCCGCCGACCTGCGGCTGCTCGCGAGGGACGGCCGGGATGACCTGCGTGGCATCGGCACCGACCGGCGGCGTGTACGGCTCGGCAGCGTCACCGCTGGACTCCGGCTCGAACAGCGAGCGGAGCTGACCCGAGAGCTGATCGGACTCCTCGTCGTCGGCTCCCGGCGGGAAGTGCGACGGGCGCGACTCGGCCCTGGGGTCCTCCACCTCGGGGTTGCGGAACCAGGTGTTGTCCCCGGACGGGGCCTCCGGCTCGGGTTCCGGCTCCGGCAGGCGCTGCGTCTCCGCCGGAGCGGAGCGTCGCGTCGCCTCCGTAGCGACCCACGGGCGCGGCCTGCGGTCCCACTCCTCGAGCTGCTGCTCCTCGGGGGACTCCCACTGCGGCGGGCGCTGCTCGAGCAGGTCCAGCGACCGGTGCTCGGTGACCGGCTCGTCCTCGTAGGTCTCGTAGACGGGCTCGTCGTAGACGGGTTCGGCGTAGCGCGGCCTGGCCAGCTCGGCCTTGAGCCTGCGCCGCAACGGCCGGACGAACAACGCCCAGGTGATGAGCGCGCCCAACAGGAAAGCGGCGAGGCTCCACAGCCACACCTGGGTGAACAGCCAGGTGATCACGAGAGATGTCCCTCCTCCAGGGCTCCAGCAGCACCGCCGATCACACCCGGGTTCCTACCACGCGTGCGACGCCGCCCGGTACCTCTTTGACCCGCTCGTGACTCAGACGGCGAGTTCAAGACAGACCGCGGCACATCACCAGGTGCGGGCGACCACGTAGTCGACGAGGGAGGACAGCGCCTCCCTGGCCGGCACGTCGGGCAGCGAGGCGAGTTCCTTGCGGGCGTCGTCGGCGAACTCCTGCAGCGTGCCGCGAGTCCGCTCCAGACCCCGCGACTCGCGCAGCAGCTCCAGGGCCACGGCGACCTCGGCGTCGGAGGACAGCGGACGGCCCAGCAGCTCGCGCAGCCGGGCCGGGCAGTTCTCGTCGGCCAGCGCGTAGAGCATCGGCAGCGTCTTGACGCCCTCGCGCAGGTCGGTGCCCGGGGTCTTGCCGGACTCCTTCGACGGCGAGGCGATGTCGATGATGTCGTCGGAGATCTGGAACCCGGTGCCGATCAGCTTGCCGATGCGCTCCAGCGACTCGATGGTCGCCTCGTCGGCACCGGAGAACCAAGCGCCGAACCGGCCGGCGGTCGCGATCAGCGAACCGGTCTTCTCGTAGATCACCTTGAGGTAGAAGTCGACGGCGTCATCGCCCTCGCCGACCCCTTCGGTCTCCCGCATCTGCCCGGTGACCAGCGCCTCGAAGGTGGCCGCCATCCGGCGGACCGCCTCGGCGCCGAGGTCGGCGATCAGCTGGGAGGCCTTGGCGAACAGGAAGTCGCCGGTGAGGATCGCGACGGAGTTGTCCCACCGGGCGTTGGCGCTGGTCGCGCCCCGTCGCATGGTGGCCTCGTCCATCACGTCGTCGTGGTAGAGCGTCGCGAGGTGGATCATCTCCACCACCGCGCCGGACTTGACCACCTCGTCGGTCGTGGGGTTGCCGAACTGAGCAGCGAGCAGGACGAACAGCGGGCGGAAGCGCTTCCCGCCCGCGTCCACCAGGTGCAGCGAGGTGCGCGTGGCGAAGTCGAGGTCGCTTCGCACCTCGTCGTGCAGCAGCTGCTCGACGCGTGCCATGCCCTGCTTGACCGAGTCGGCCAGCGCCACGTCGGTGATCTGGAAACCACCCAACCCGGCTGCGCTCAGTTCACTGATCGGGTCATCCGCTGGCCTGCTCACGTCACCGTCGCCTTCGCTCCCCCACGATCGCCCTACGGGCGAGCACTCTACGACACGAATCCCCCGACGTTCGCCCAGTCCAGAGCCAACGTCGGCAGCACGCCCAGCAACAACGTCACGACCACGCCCAGCGTGATCGCCGCCGTCGTGAACGCACCCGGCACGCTCACGGTGGGGCCGTCAGCAGCCGGTTCTTGGAAGTGCATCAGCACGATGACACGAAGGTAGAAGAAGGCCGCAACCGCACTCGCCACCAGGGCCACCACCACCAACGGTGCCATGCCGTCGGTCAGGGCAGCCTCGAAGACCACGAACTTTCCGACGAAACCGCTGGTCATCGGGATGCCGGCGAGGGCGAGCAGCAGGAAGGTGAACACCCAGGCGACCAGGGGTGAACGCTTCGCCAGACCCGCCCAGTCCGAAAGGTGAGTTGCCTCACCGTCGGACCGGCGCACGAGGCTGATCACACCGAACACGGCGATCGTGGTGAACCCGTAGGCGAGCAGGTAGAACAGCGTCGCCGCGAGCCCGCGGTCGGACAGCGCGAGCGCGCCCAGCAGCATGAACCCGGCGTGGGCCACCGAGGAGTAGGCGATCATCCGCTTGATGTCGCGCTGGGTCAGACCCAGCACCACGCCGATGACCATCGAGACCACGGCGATCGTCCAGACCACGCCGCGCCACTCCCAGCTGGACGCCTCGAAGGCGACCTGCAGCACGCGCAGGATGCCGCCGAAGGCCGCGACCTTCGTGCAGGCGGCCATGAAACCGGTGACTGCGGTCGGGGCGCCCTGGTAGACGTCCGGGGTCCAGGTGTGGAACGGACCCACCGACGCCTTGAACAGCAGCCCCACCAGCAGCAGGCCGAGACCGGCGAACAGCAGGGTGTCGGAGCGCTCCGAACCGGCGGTGGCGTCGGCGATCGCCTGCAGCTTCACCGAGCCCGCGTAGCCGTAGAGCAGCGCGAGGCCGTAGAGGAAGAACGCCGAGGCGAACGCGCCCAGCAGGAAGTACTTCACGGCCGCTTCCTGCGACAGCAACCGGCGGCGCTTGGCCAGCCCGCACATCAGGTACAGCGGCAGGCTCAGCACTTCCAGGGCGATGAACATCGTCAGCAGGTCGTTGGCCGCGCAGAACACCATCATCCCGCCCAGCGAGAACAGGGCCAGCGGGAAGACCTCGGTGCGCATCCCGGACGCCGACGCGGCGGCGCGGCTCATCGTCCCCGGGCCCTCGGCCGGGATCGCCTCCGCCACGAACGCGCCGCCCGGCTCCACCGAGCGGTCCGCGATCAGCAGCACCGAACCCAGTCCGAGCGCCAGCAGCGTGCCCCAGAGGAACAGCGTCGGCGGGTCGACGGCCAGCGAGTCGGACAGCGTGGTCACACCGGTCCCGACGGACCGCGCGAACGCGGCCAGCGCGACACCGGCGATGACGATCGACGCCAGGCTGAGCCCGACCTGCACGGACCAGCGCTGGTGGCGGGGCAGGAACGCCTCGACCAGGATCGCCAGGCAGGCGGCACCGAGGATCACCAGCACCGGCGCGATCGCCGCGTAGTCGATCGGCGGAATCTCGACGGAACCCAGCTGGCTCGGGAATCCCTTGACCACTGTCAGTTACCTCCCTGCGAGGTCACGGGGTCGGTGACGCCGACCTCGCTCATGGTTGCCGCGACCGACGGGTTGATCACGTCCAGCACCGGCTTCGGGTACACGCCGAGCCCGATGATCAGCACGACCAGCGGGGCCAGCACGGCGATCTCCCGGGCGCCCAGGTCGGGCAGCCGGAGCCGGTGCGCGCCTTCGCGGTTCGGGTCGGTCACCGCCCCCGGCCCGGTCGCGGTGCCCAGCAGCGCGTCACCGCGCACCGGGCCCTGCATCGTGCGCTGGTACAGCCACAGCACGTAGACCGCGGCCAGCACCATTCCGATCGTGGCCAGCGTCGTGTACACCGGGCGGGTCGGGAAAGATCCGACCAGCACGAGGAATTCGCTGACGAAGGAGTTGGTGCCCGGCAGCGACAGGGTGCTCAGACCCGCGATCAGAAGCGTGCCCGCCAGCAGCGGGGTCACCTTCGCCATGCCGCCGTAGTCGGCGATGCGGGTCGAACCGCCGCGCACGATGATCATGCCGATCACCAGGATCAGCATGCCCGTGGCGATGCTGTGGTTGATCATGTACGACACCGCGCCGACGTGCGCCTGCGAGGTGAACGCGAAGATGCCCAGCGCGATGAACCCGAAGTGCGCGATCGAGACGTAGGCGATGAAGCGCTTGAGGTCGGTCTGCCCGAACGCCTGCAGCGAGCCGTAGAGCACCCCGATCACCGCGAGCACCAGCACCAGCGGAGCCAGCTGCTGCGACGCCTGCGGCGTCAGCGGCAGGCTGTAGCGCAGGAACCCGAAGGTGCCGACCTTGTCCAGCACGCCCACCACGATCACCGCGACGCCGATCGGCGCCTGCTGCGCGGCGTCCGGCAGCCAGGTGTGGAACGGGATCAGCGGGGCCTTGATCGCGAACGCCGCGAAGAAGCCCAGGAACAGCCAGATCTGCACGTTCAGCGGCGCGTCCGAGAGGATCGGGACGAGCTTGGCCCAGTCGAAGGTGCCCTCCCCGGTGACCTGCGCGCTGTAGCTGTACGCGCCGATGGCCGAGGCCAGCATGATCAGGCCGCCTAGGAACGAGTACAGGAAGAACTTCACCGCCGCGTAGCTGCGGTTCTCGCCGCCGTAGCCGCCGATGAGGAAGTACATCGGGATCAGCATGATCTCGAAGAGCACGTAGAACAGGAACACGTCGGTGGCGGCGAAGACCGCCACGGTCAGCGCCTGTTCGAGCAGCAGCAGCGAGAAGAACCCGCCGTGCGTGCGGCCCTCGGGCAGCTTCTCGCCCCAGCTGTAGCCCAGCACCAGCGGCATCAGCACGGCGATGACCAGGACCATCACCAGCGCGATGCCGTCCACGCCGAGCGAGAAGTTGATGTCGAACGACGGGATCCACGGGATCGAGCTGGTCAGCTGCATCCGCGGGCCGGCCGGGTCGTAGGCGAACCACGCGGCCACGGCGATCACGAGCTCGGCGAGGGAGAACCCCAGCGCGGTCCACTTCGCCGCGCCGGCGTTGCCGCGCAGCAGCGCCACCACCACCGACCCGACGATCGGCAGCAGCACCAGGGCGAGCAGCAGGGTCATCGGATCTCCTCCCGGAGCTCACTGTGCCGAACAGGACTGGGCAGAACGGGTCCGTGCGAGGTCGTCATGTCGGGATCCCCACTGCCATCAGGGCGGCGATCACCACGACACCGCCGAAGAGCATGGACAGCGCGTAGGACCGGACGAAACCGGTCTGCCAGCGGCGCATCCGGCCCGAGCTGAAGGTCAGCAGCGCGGCGACGCCGGAGACCGTGCCGTCGACGCCCTTCCGGTCGACCGCGAGCAATCCCTTGGTCAGGCCGAAGGTCGGGCGCACCGCGAGGAGGTCGTTGAACGCGTTGCCGCCGAGGTCGGCACGAGCCGCGCGCACCACCGGCGAGACCTTCGCCGGGCGCTCGACCGGAACCGGCTTGCGACCCACGACCAGCCACGCGATCACCGCTCCCAGCGCGGAGATGGCCACCGTCAGCACGGGGATCATCGCGTGCGGGATCGCGGTGTGGTGGGCTTCCTGCAGCTCGCCCAGCGACGGCGACAGGAACGTCACCAGCCGGTCGCCGCCCGCCAGGAACATGCCGGCTCCGATCGAACCGACGGCCAGCACGATCATCGGCGCGGTCATGATGGCCGGCGACTCGTGCGGGTGGAACTCCTGGCCGTTGCTCGCCTTCAGGTCCTTCCAGCGCTTCTCGCCGAAGAACGTCATCAGCACCAGCCGCGTCATGTAGAACGCGGTGATGCCCGCGCCCAGCATCGCGGCGCCGCCGAAGATCCAGCCGCGCCAGCCCTCCTGGCCGAACGCCGCCTCGATGATGGCGTCCTTGGAGTAGAAGCCGGACAGGAACGGGAACCCGATCAGCGCGAGGTAGCCGAGGCCGAAGGTGCCGAAGGTGATCGGCATGTACCGGGCGAGGCCGCCGAACTTGCGCATGTCGACCTCGTCGTTCATGCCGTGCATGACCGAACCGGCGCCGAGGAACAGCCCGGCCTTGAAGAAGCCGTGCGTGAGCAGGTGCATGATGCCCAGCGCGTACCCGGCCGGGCCGAGCCCGACCGCCAGCATCATGTAGCCGATCTGGCTGACCGTGGAGTACGCGAGGACCTTCTTGATGTCGTCGTAGGCACAGCCGATGACGCATCCGACCAGCAGCGTCACCGCGCCGACGATGGTGACGGCCAGCTGCCCGCCCGGCGAGAGCGAGAACAGCGGGTTGGAGCGGGCGACGAGGTAGACGCCCGCGGTGACCATCGTCGCGGCGTGGATCAGCGCCGAAACCGGGGTCGGGCCCTCCATGGCGTCCGGCAACCAGGCCTGCAGCGGGACCTGGCCGGACTTGCCGCAGGCGCCGAGCAGCAGCAGGAGCGTGATCGCCAGCAGCACGCCCGGCGAGAGCTCACCGGCGCGGGCGAAGACCTCCGCGTACTGCGTGGTGCCGAGGTTGGCGAACAGCAGGAAGATCGCCAGCGCCAGGCCGACGTCGCCGACCCGGTTCATCACGAACGCCTTGGTCGCCGCTGCGGCCGCCGAAGGACGGCCCTGCCAGAAACCGATCAGCAGGTACGACGCCAGACCGACGCCCTCCCAGCCGAGGTAGAGGGTCACGAAGCTGTTGCCCAGCACCAGGATCAGCATCGAGGCGACGAACAGGTTCAGGTAGGCGAAGAACCGGCGGCGCTCGGTGTTGGCCGAACCGGTGCGCCCCTGCTGGTCGTGGCTCATGTAGCCGATCGAGTACAGGTGGATCAGCGATCCCACACCCGTGATCAGCAGCAGGAACACCATCGACAGCGGGTCCAGCCGGAGCCCGAAGTCGACCTGCAGCGCGTTGACCGGGATCCAGGAGAACAGGTGCAGATCGCGGACCTGCTCGCCTTCCGGACTGCCGGCGACGGAGGTGAACAGCCACAGCCCGTAGGCGAACGAGGCGATCACCGTGGCCGACCCCAGCAGGTGTCCCCAGCCGTTGGCACGGCGTCCCGCGATCAGCAGGATCGCGGCACCCACCAGCGGGAACGCGACCAGCAGCCAGGCGTAGGACTGCGCGGGCCCGGTCGCCTCGGCGACCCCCGCTGCGGTTTCAAGCATCTGTGCCGTCACCACGCGCCCTCTCAGTACTTGAGCAGGTTGGCGTCATCGACCGAGGCCGAGCGACGCGTCCGGAAGATCGACATGATGATGGCCAGGCCGACCACCACTTCGGCGGCCGCGACGACCATCACGAAGAACGCCATGACCTGCCCGTGCACCGTCCCCTCGATGCGGGCGAAGGTGACCAGCGTCAGGTTGACCGCGTTGAGCATCAGCTCGACGCACATGAAGACCACGATGGCGTTGCGCCGCACCAGGACTCCGACCGCGCCGATCGAGAACAGCAGCGCGGACAGCAGCAGGTAGTACGTGGGGGTCACTGGTGAACCTCCTCGGTGGCGTGACCGGCCCGCTGGTCCGGACGACCGTTGCCGTTGCCCGGCGCCGGGATCTCGGGACCCGCGTCGATGACCGGTTCACCGGACTTGCCGGAACCGGTCTGCTCGGGCAGCTCCGGCTGGTCGGTCAGCGCGTGCGCGTCGGGTTCGGGCTCGTCACCGGCGACCGCGCGGCGCTCGTCGTCGAGCCGCTCGGCGGGCAGGTTCTCCAGCAGCTCCGACAGCGACTCCGGCGCGACCGAACCGTCCGGCAGCAGCGCGGGCACCGCGACCGAGTTGGCCGTGGCGTACACGCCGGGACCGGGCAGCGGCGACGGGCGCTCGCCGCGGAACCGCGCGTTGGCGCGCTCCCGCTGGCTCAGGCGTGGGCCGCGGCCCTTGCCGCCGTAGGCCAGCACCATCGCGCCGACCGCTGCGGTGATCAGCAGCGCGGAGGTCAGCTCGAACGGGAACAGGTAGTCGGTGAAGATCAGCCGGCCGAGGCCGCCCGCTCCACCGCCGACGGGCTGCCAGGGGTCCAGCGGCGGTGCCGTCTGCACCGAGGCCAGCGACCGGGCCAGGCCCGAGACCAGCAGCGCTGCCAGGCCGATCCCGCCGATCCCGGCCCAGAGGCGTTGTCCGCGCAGGACTTCCACCACCGAGTCTGAGGAGTCGCGGCCGACCATCATCAGCACGAACAGGAACAGCATCATGATCGCGCCGGTGTAGACGATGATCTGGGTGAAGCCCAGGAACGGCGCGCTCTGACCCATGTAGAGCACGCCCAGGCTCAGCATCGTCAGCACCAACCACAGCGCGGAGTGCACCGCGTTGCGGGCGAAGACCATGCCGAGCGCGCCCAGCAGCGACAGCGGACCGAGGACCCAGAACAGCACCGCTTCCCCGGTGCCGACCACCTCGCCGGCCTGTGCCAGCACGATTCCGGTGCTCATCGCGCATCAACCTCCGGACCGGATTCCACCGTCGATCCCGCGGGAACCCCTCGCTGCTTGGCGAGCTCGGGACCGTTGACGTAGTAGTCCTGCTCGTCCTCGCCGAGGCGCATCGGGTGCGGCGGCTGCTCCATGCCGGGCAGCAGCGGCGCCAGCATGTCGGCCTTGGTGTAGATCAGGTCCTGGCGGTTGTCGTCCGCGGTCTCGTACTCGTTGGTCATCGTCAGCGCGCGCGTCGGGCACGCCTCGATGCACAACCCGCAGCCGATGCAGCGCAGGTAGTTGATCTGGTAGTCCATGCCGTAGCGCTCACCGGGCGAGTAGCGGGCCTCGTCGGTGTTGTCGCCGCCCTCGACGAAGATCGCGTCGGCCGGGCACGCCCAGGCGCACAGCTCGCAGCCCACGCACTTCTCCAGCCCGTCCGGATGCCGGTTGAGCTGGTGGCGGCCGTGGAACCGGGGCGCGGCGACCTTCTTGACCTCGGGGTACTCCTCGGTGACGACCTTCTTGAACATCGTCGAGAAGGTGACGCCGAATCCCTTGATCGGATCAAACATTCCCATGGGGTGCCTCCTCGCCTTCCGGACCCGCGAGCTCGCCGGCACCGGTGCCGCTGCGCACCGGGGTGCGTCGCGGCGGGGTCTTGGGGACTTCCAGGTCGATCGGCGGCACCGGGAAGCCGCTGCCCGCGAGCGGCACCTCGTCGGAGTCCTTCTCGGGCTTGCGGTCCGGGATGAGGAACGTGGCCGCGACCAGGATCACCACCACGACCGCGCCGCCGATCATGAACTGCTGGGTGCTGACGGCCTCGGAGTTGCGCAGCGCCCGGATGACGGTCACCGCCATGATCCACACCAGGCTGACCGGGACGAGCAGCTTCCAGCCGAGGTCCATGAACTGGTCGTAGCGCAGGCGGGGCAGCGTGCCGCGCAGCCACACGAAGAAGAACAGGAACGCGATCGTCTTGCCGAGGAACCACAGCACCGGCCACCAACCGGTGTTGAGGACCCCGTCGCCGATCAGCGACAGCGGCCACGGCGCGTGCCAGCCGCCGAGGAACAGCGTCGTGGCCAGCGCGGAGACGGTGACCATGTTGATGTACTCGGCGAGGAAGAACAGCGCGAACTTCAGCGACGAGTACTCGGTGTGGAAACCACCGACCAGCTCGGACTCGGCCTCGGGGAGGTCGAACGGGGCGCGGTTGGTCTCACCGACCATCGACACCACGTAGATCAGGAAGCTCACCGGCAGCAGCGCGAAGAACCAGCCGTTCTCCTGCGCTGCGACGATGCCGGAGGTTGACAGCGTGCCCGCGTACATGATGACCGCGACGAACGACAGGCCCATCGCGATCTCGTAGGAGATCACCTGCGCCGCCGACCGCAGCGAACCCAGCAGCGGGTACGGGGAACCGGAGGCCCAGCCGGCGAGCACGATGCCGTAGACGCCGATCGAGGCGCAGGCCAGCACGACCAGCAGGCCCACCGGCAGGTCCACCAGCTGCAGCGTGGTGCGCTCGCCGAAGATGGTGACCTCGGGGCCGATCGGCATCACCGCGAACGACACCAGCGCGGGCGTCGCGGAGATGACCGGGGCCAGGAAGTACACCCACTTGTCGGCCATGACCGGGCGGATGTCCTCCTTGAAGGCCAGCTTCAAGCCGTCGGCCAACGACTGGAGGATGCCGAACGGTCCCGCTCGGTTCGGGCCGGGCCGGTGCTGCATGCGGCCGATGACCCGGCGTTCCGCCCAGATCGTCAGCAGCGTCATCAGCACCAGGAAGACGAAGATGGCCACGACCTTGAGCAGGATCAGCCAGATCGGGTCGTCCGCGAGGAGTTCGGCTGTTCTGGTCATGCGTTCCCCCCGTGGTGGTGGGCCGGGGAATGGCCGTTCAGCGAGTGCCCGTTGGTCGCCGGGCTCGCGCTGCTCGGCGCGATGTCGACGAGCGCTCCGTGCCCGGCGCCGAGGACCTTGTGCACGCGGGCCTTCCCGGAGTCGGTGGGCACCCACACGACGTCGTCGGGCATGTCGGCGATCTCGACCGGCAGCACGATCTTGCCCTGCTCGGTGCGGACCTCCAGCCGTTGTCCGGAACTGATCTCGACGCGCTTGGCGGTCTCCGGCGAGACGATCGCGACCCGGTTGCGGGCGGTGCCCGCCAGGCTCGGCTCGTCGTCCTGCAGCGAACCGTTGTCCAGCAGCTGCCGCCAGGTCGCCAGCACGGCCTGGCCGGGGCCCGGTCGTGGTGCGTAAGCGACGGCCTCGTCAGGTCCGTCGGTGCGTCCGCCGGTGTGGGTGCCGAGCCGGTCGAGCTCGGCGCTCGCGGCGGCCGGGCTCTGGGTGAACAGGTCGGCGTCCATCTCGACCGCGAGGGTGTCCAGCACCCGGCAGTCCGGCAGCGCGCCGGTGCCGTCGATGGTGGTGGCGAACTCGCGGCGGCGGCCCTCCCAGTTGAGGTAGCTGCCGCTCTTCTCCGCGCTGGGCGCGATCGGCAGCACCACGTCGGCCTGCTCGGTCACCGCGCTGGGGCGGAGTTCCAGGCTGACCACGAAACCGGCGCCGGTCAGGGCCTTGCGAGCCAGCTCGGGGTCGGGGAGGTCGTCCGGGTCGACGCCGCCGACCACCAGGCCGGAGAGCTCCCCGGAGGCGGCTGCGGTGAGGATCTCGGTGGCGTCGCGACCCGCGGCGGCGGGCAGCGAGCCGGGTGCCATGCCCCAGGTCCGCTCCACGTCGGAGCGGGCGTGGTCGTCGACGACGGGACGCGCGCCGGGCAGCAGCGTCGGCAGCGCACCGGCCTCGATGGCGCCGCGTTCGCCTGCGCGGCGGGGGATCCACGCGACCCCGGCTCCCGTGCGCTGGGCGGTGCGCAGCACCTCGGACAGCAGGCCGGGCACCTCGGCGGCGCGTTCACCGACGATGAGCACCGCGCCCTGCTGCCGCATCGCCTCGTCCACATCGGACGGAAGCGATTCCAGCGCGGCGGCCTCACCACCGGGCACGCACTGCACCAGCGAACCGGTCCGCACCGGGCCACCGGCGTGGGTGATGACCGTGGTCTTCTCCACGCCCGGCGAGGTGCGCGGGGCGATGTGGAAGACCTGCGTCTTGCCTGCCCGCGCGGCCTTGCGCAGCCGCAGGAAGACGATCGGCGACTCCTCCTCCGGCTCGAACGCCACGCACAGCACCGCCGGAGCGGACTCCAGATCGGCGTAGGTGACACCGTTCTCCGGCGTCACCCCGACCACGGTGGACTCCAGGAACCGCAGCTCCTCGGTGGAGTGCGGCCGGGCGCGGTGGTCGATGTCGTTGGTGCGCAGCGCGACCCGCGCGAACTTCGAGTAGGCGTAGGCGTCCTCGACGGTCAACCGGCCACCGGGCAGCACCCCGACCCCGCCCGCGTCGCGCGCGGCGGTCAGGCCCTCGGCGGCGGCCTGCAGCGCCTCGGTCCAGGACGCCTCGCGCAGCTGGCCGTTCTCCCGGATCTGCGGCCGGGTGATGCGGTCAGCGGCGTTGGCGTAGCGGAACGCGAAGCGGCCCTTGTCGCAGATCCACTCCTCGTTGACCTCCGGGTCGTCCCCGGCCAGCCGGCGCATCACCTTGCCGCGCCGCCAGTCCGTCCGGGTCGCGCAGCCGGACGCGCAGTGCTCGCACTGCCCGGGGGTGGAGACCAGGTCGAACGGCCGCGACCGGAACCGGTAGGCGGCGCTGGTCAGCGCGCCGACCGGGCAGATCTGGATGGTGTTGCCGGAGAAGTAGGACTGGAACGGCTGCTGCTCGCCGATGCCGATCTGCTGCAGCGCACCGCGTTCCAGCAGCTCGATGAACGGGTCACCGGCGATCTGCTTGGAGAACCGGGTGCAGCGCTGGCAGAGCACGCAGCGCTCACGGTCCAGCAGGACCTGCGAGGAGATCGGGACCGGCTTGGCGAAGGTCCGCTTGGTGTCGTGGAAGCGGGACTCCGCGCGGCCGTGCTTGAGCGCCTGGTTCTGCAGCGGGCACTCGCCACCCTTGTCGCAGACCGGGCAGTCCAGCGGGTGGTTGATCAGCAGGAGCTCCATCACGCCCTGCTGCGCCTTGTCGGCCACCGGCGAGGTGTTCTGCGTCTTGACGACCATCCCGTCGGCGACCGTCATGGTGCAGGACGCCTGCGGTTTCGGCATCGCCCGGCCGTTCATCTCGACCTCGACCAGGCACTGCCGGCAGGCACCCGCGGGGTCCAGCAGCGGGTGGTCGCAGAACCGCGGGATGGTGATGCCCATCCGCTCGGCGGTCCGGATCAGCAGCTCGCCCTTGGGCGCCTCGACCTCGATGCCGTCGATGGTGAGCCGGACGTAGCCCTCGGGGACCGGGCGCGCTTCGGATTCGGGTGCCAGGGTCATCGGGCCGCTCCTACCAGTTCCGCGGCGGACTTGTCGTTTCCGCCCGAATTCTTCGAGCAGAGCGCGAGGAACTCCTCGCGGAAGTACTTGATCCCGCTGGTGATCGGGCTGACCGCGCCATCGCCGAGGGCGCAGAACGAGCGGCCGAAGATGTTGTCGCAGACGTCGAGGAGGGTGTCGATGTCCTCCTCGGTGCCGTGCCCGTCGACCATCCGCTCCAGCACCTGCGCGAGCCAGTAGGTGCCCTCCCGGCAGGGGGTGCACTTGCCGCAGGACTCGTGCTCGTAGAACTGCGTCCACTTCATCACGGCCCACGGCACCGAGACGGTCTCGTTGAACACCTGAACGGCCGTGGTGCCCAGCATCGATCCGGCCTCGGCCGCGCCTTCGAAGTCCAGCGGGACGTCGAGGTGCTCGGCGGTGAACAGCGGCGTCGAGGACCCGCCCGGGGTCCAGAACTTCAGCGGGACGCCGTCCTTCATGCCTCCCGCGAGTTCCAGCAGCTGCCGCAGCGTGGTGCCCATCGGCGCCTCGTACTGGCCCGGGTTCTCGACGTGCCCGGAGATCGAGTAGATCTTCGGTCCCGGCGACTTCTCGCTGCCCATGGTGCGGAACCAGTCCGAACCGCCGTTGACGATGAACGGGACCGAGGCGATGGTCTCCACGTTGTTCACCGTCGTCGGGCAGGCGTAGAGCCCTGCCGCCGCGGGGAACGGGGGCTTGAGCCGCGGCTGACCGCGCTTGCCCTCCAGGGAGTCCAGCAGCGCGGTCTCCTCACCGCAGATGTAGGCGCCCGCCCCGGCGTGCACGACGATGTCCAGGTCGAAGCCGGAGTCGAGGATGTTCTTGCCCAGGTACCCGGCGGCGTAGGCCTCGCGGACCGCGTGGTGGAGCCGCCGCATCGGGTGCAGGGCCTCACCGCGCACGTAGATCATGCAGTGGTTGGCCCGCATCGCGTAGCTGGCGATGATGCAGCCCTCGATCAGCGAGTGCGGGTCGGCCATCATCAGCGGGATGTCCTTGCAGGTCCCCGGTTCGCCCTCGTCGGCGTTGATGACCAGGTAGTGCGGCTTGACCGGGTCCTTGGGCATGAAGCTCCACTTCACGCCCGCCGGGAAGCCCGCGCCGCCGCGACCGCGCAGCCCCGAGGCCTTGACCAGCTCGATCAGCTGGTCCGGGTGGGCGCGCAGCGCCTTGCGCAGGGCGGTGTAGCCCTCCAGCTGCTCGTAGGTGTGCAGCGTCCAGGAGTTCGGCGACAGCCACCGCTTGGTCAGCACCGGGGTCACCGGGCTGGTGCTCGCTTCGGTCATGGCCACCCTCACTTCTTCTCCGGCAGCGGCGGGAGTTCCGCGTCATCGGGCATGCTCGGCGCCGTCCAGCCGCGTTCCTGGGCCAGCGCGGCGCCGCGGTTGGTCTCGGTCGCCTGCGAGGGTCCGGTCACGGTCTCGTCGAGGTCGTCGAAGAACCCGGCCAGCTGGCGCTCGGCGCCCCGGAAGTCCGACAGCGCCGGTCCGCGCGTCGGCGCGGGCTTCTCGCCGCGCTGCAGCGCCTTGACCAGCTCCAGCGCCTGCTCGGGCGTCTGGTTGTCGTAGTACTCGTAGTTGACCTGCAGCACCGGCCCGAGATCGCAGGCGGCGAGGCATTCGGCGTGCTCCAAGGTGATCGAGCCCTCGGTGCCGGGTTCCCCGGCCGTGCCCTCGTGCCCGACGTCCAGGTGCTCGCCCAGCGCCTTGTAGATCGCGTCGCCGCCCAGCACCGCGCACATCGTGTTCGTGCACACGCTGACCAGGTGCTGACCGCAGGGCTTGCGCTTGTACATCGTGTAGAAGGTCGCCACGGCGCTGACCTCGGCGACCGACAGCGCCAGCTCCTCGGCGCAGAACTTGATGCCCGCCGGGCTGACGTGCCCCTGCACCGACTGCACGAGGTGCAGCATCGGCAGCAGCGCCGATCGCGACTCCGGGTACCGGGCGATGATCTGCTTCGCCTCTGCCCGGGTGCCCTCGCCGAACACCGAGGTGTCGACCGCGCTGGTCTGCTCCTCGGTGGTGGTGAACTCGAACTGCTCGGTCATCGATCCACCCCGCCCATCACCGGGTCGATGGAGGCGACGGACGCGATCACGTCGGCCACCAGTCCGCCTTCGGCCATCGTCGGCATCGCCTGCAGATTCACGAAACTGGGTTCGCGCACGTGCACCCGCATCGGCCGGGTGCCGCCGTCGGAGACCAGGTGGACGCCCAGCTCGCCGCGCGGCGACTCGACCGGCGCGTACGCCTGGCCCGGCGGGACGTCGAAGCCCTCGGTCACCAGCTTGAAGTGGTGGATGAGCGACTCCATGGACTGGCCCATGATCTTGCGGACGTGCTCCAGGGAGTTGCCCATGCCGTCGGCGCCGATGCTCAGCTTCGACGGCCAGGCGATCTTCGCGTCCTCCACCATGTGCGGGCCGGACTCCATCTTGTCCACGCACTGCCGGATGATCTTCAACGACTCGTGCATCTCCTGCACCCGCAGCAGGTACCGCGCGTAGCAGTCACCGTCGTTGCTGGTGGGCACCTCGAAGTCGTATTCCTCGTAACCGCAGTACGGTTCGACCTTGCGCAGGTCCCACGGCAGTCCCGCGGCCCGCAGCAGCGGTCCGGTCACGCCCAGCTGCAGCGCGCCGTCCAGCGGCAGGTAGCCGACGTCCTTCAGCCGCTGCTTCCAGATCGGCTGACCGCTGAACAGCTTGTCGTAGTCCGGCAGGCGGGTGTCCATGACCTTGATGAACTCGCGCACCTTGTCCTGCCAGCCCTCCGGCATGTCCTGCGCGACGCCGCCGGGCCGGACGAAGGCGTGGTTCATCCGCAGACCGGTCAGGAACTCCAGCAGGTGCAGGACCTCTTCGCGCTCGCGGAAGCCGTAGGTCATGCCGGTGGTCGCGCCCAGCTCCATCGCACCGGTGGCCAGGAAGACCAGGTGCGAGGAGATCCGGTTGAGCTCCATCAGCATCACGCGGATCGTCTGGGCCCGCTGCGGAGCCTCGATGCCCAGCAGCTTCTCGATGCCCAGGCAGTAGGCGGTCTCGGTGAACAGCGGCGCCAGGTAGTCCATGCGCGTCACGAAGGTGACGCCCTGGGTCCACGTCCGGTACTCGGTGTTCTTCTCGATGCCGGTGTGCAGGTACCCGATGACCGAGCGGGCCTTGGTGACCGTCTCGCCCTCGAGCTCCAGCACCAGCCGCAGAACGCCGTGCGTGGACGGGTGTTGCGGGCCCAGGTTGATGACAACCCGCTCCTCGCCGCCGGTTTCGTCCAGGAACTCGTCCCAGTCGCCGCCGGTGACGGTGAAGATGCGGCCCTCGGTGGTGTCTCTCGACTCGGCGGGGTACGCGCCGGTGAGTGATTCGGTGGTCATTGCCCACACCTCTCCGCGATCACGAGTAGGCCCTGCGCTGGTCCGGCGGCGGGATCTCGGCGCCCTTGTACTCCACCGGGATTCCGCCGAGCGGGTAGTCCTTGCGCTGCGGGTGACCGTCCCAGTCGTCGGGCATCAGGATCCGGGTCAGCGCCGGGTGTCCGTCGTAGACCAGGCCGAACATGTCCCAGGCTTCGCGCTCCTGGAAGTCGGCGGTGGGGTAGACCGACACGATCGACGGGAGGTGCGGGTCCTCCACGTCCACGGCGACCTCCAGCCGGATGCGGCGCCGGTAGGTCATCGACGTCAGGTGGTAGACCGAGTGCAGCCGCTGCGGCGCGTCCGGCCCGTAGTCCACACCGGACACCGAGCTGCACAGCTCGAAGCGCAGCGCCGGGTCGTCGCGCAGGATGCGGCAGACCTCGAGGAGGTGGTCGCGGCGCAGGTAGAAGGTGATCTCGCCGCGGTCGACGGTCACCTGCTGCACGGTGTCGTCCGGAAGCCCCTCGGCGCGCAGCGCTTCGAAGAGCGCGTCGGCGACCTCGTCGAACCAGCCGCCGTAGGGGCGCTCGCCGGCAGGCGGCACGTAGGCCGGCAGGCGCAGCCCGCCGAAGCCCGAGGTGTCACCGGTGCCGCGCACGCCGAACATGCCCTGCCGCTCGCGGCCGGCCATCGGTGCTCCGGCGCGGGCCGGTTCGGCTCCCGCGGGCGCCAGGTCCGCGGCGCGCTCGGCGCTCGAACCGGGTTCGCCCGGGGCCGGGGTGGTTTCCTTGTCCGCCATCGAATTCACCTACCCGACTTGAGTTCCGGGCGCTCGGGCGCGCTCTCGAAGGCGCCGAGCTCGTCCGTTCCGCCCATCTCGCGTCGCTGCGCGGCCTGCTGCCGCTCGGCGCGCTTGCGCTGCGAGGCGTTCTTCGGCGCGTACCGGACCGAGGACGGGATCATCGGGGTGCGGTCACCGCGTTCGAGCTTCTCCTGCGCGCGCTTGGCGTTGATCGGCTCGTCCATGATCTTGGCGTGCAGCTTGAGGATCGCGTCGAGCAGCATCTCCGGGCGCGGCGGGCATCCCGGCAGGTACATGTCCACCGGCACCACGTGGTCGACGCCCTGCACGACCGCGTAGTTGTTGAACATGCCGCCGGTGGAGGCGCACACGCCCATCGCCAGCACCCAGCGCGGCTCGGGCATCTGGTCGTAGATCTGGCGCAACACCGGGGCCATCTTGTTGGTCACCCGACCGGCCACGATCATCAGATCGGCTTGTCTCGGGGTGGCGGAGAAGCGCTCCATGCCGAACCGCGAGATGTCGTAGCGGGAACCGCCAACGGTCATCATCTCGATGGCGCAGCAGGCCAGCCCGAACGTCGCCGGCCACATCGACGTCTTCCGGGTCCAGTTGACGAGCTTCTCCACGTTGGCCAACAGGATGCCGTTGGGCAGCTGCTCTTCGAGCCCCATCGCCGGCACTCCTTCCCGCGTCCTTGCGGCTAGTCCCTGCAGTTCTCAAGCAGTTCGTGCGCCCGGCGGACCGGGCCGCTTCAGATCCGAGCTCCGGTCTAGTTCCAGTCCAGTCCGCCTCTCCGCCAGACGTAGATGTAGGCGAAGCCGACGGTCGCTATGAACAGCACGATCTCGACGACGCCGAACATCCCCAGGGCGTCGGCCGAGACCGCGAACGGATAGAGGAAGACCATCTCGATGTCGAAGAGGATGAACAACATCGCGGTCAGGTAGTAGGCGACGGGCATCCGGCCGCCGCCGATGACGGGCTGCGGCGAGGGCTCGATCCCGCACTCGTAGGCGTCGAGCTTCGCCTTGTTGTAGCGGCGGGGACCGACGAGTGGCGCGATCGCGACCGAGAAGACCGCGAATCCCAGCGCCAGCGCGAACAACAGCACCAACGGGATGTACGGGTCGAGCACCTTTGCTCCCCTCCAACCGGTTCCGGGTTCGTGGCCCGGGACACACATCGTCAGTCCCCGCCGAGACGCAGGTCACGTCTCAGGCTTCCGGTGCGCACTCTATGCGGTCGCCTGATTCGGCTCCGTAGTGAGGCGTACCTAACTTTATGACTTCTCTCACGGTTACCGGGACATCTGACCAGACACTCAGGGTCACGCGCTAGGGGTGACGCGAGTAGTGGTGCTGATCACACGATCCATGGCGTCCCCACCCTTCTCGTCGTAGAGATTTGCCAGCAGCTTCAACACGAAACGCATCAACGTCCGTCGCGGCAGGCCGTGCTTGGTGGCCATCCGCATGACCGTGGGATTGCCAATCAACTTGCTGAAGATATTGCCGAGCCGGAAGTAGCCGCCCAGCTCTTGCCGCACCGCCGTCGGGTACCGGCTCAGGGCCTGCTCGCGGGAGAACGCGGTCGGTCGCGCCATCGCGTGCACCGCGCACTCGGCCGCCAGCCGGGCCGACTGCATCGCGTAGGCGATGCCCTCGCCGTTGAACGGGTTGACCATGCCGCCCGCGTCGCCGACCAGCAGCAGGCCGTCGCGGTAGTGCGGGGTGCGGTTGAAGCCCATGGGCAGCGCGGCGCCGCCGATCTTGCCGGTGGCGTTGTCCTCCCGGAATCCCCACTCCTCGGGGGTTCCGTCCAGCCAGGACCGCAGCAACTGCCGGTAGTCGGTCTTGCCGTAGGCCGACGAGGTGGACAGGATGCCCAGCCCGACGTTGACCGTCCCGTCGCCCATGCCGAAGATCCAGCCGTAGCCGGGCAGCAGCGTCGGGTCGGCCGGGTTGGACTTGTCCCACAGCTCCAGGTGCGACTCCAGGAAGTCGTCCTTGGTGCGCGGGCTGGTGTAGTACCGGCGCACGGCCACGCCCATCGGCCGGTCGTCGCGCTTCTGGATGCCCACCGACAGGGCCAGCCGAGCCGACACCCCGTCGCAGGCCACGACCAGCGGAGCCCGGTAGGTCACCGGCTTGCGCTCGGGTCCGGTCTTGGCCTCCACGCCGACGACCCGGCCGGTGCGCTCGTCGGTGATGGCGCCGCTGACGCTGGTCTGCTGGAACAGGCGGGCCCCGGCGAGCTGGGCGTTGCGGGCCAGCAGGTCGTCGAAGTCGTTGCGCGGGCGGACCACGCCGTAGGGCGGGAAGTCGGACAGGCTCGGCCAGTCGAGCTCCAGGCTGACTCCGCCGCCGACGACCCGCAGGCCCTTGTTGTGCAGCCAGCCGGCTTCTTCCCTGGTGTCGATGCCCAGGTCGATGAGCTGCTTGACGCCCCGTGGCGTGATCCCGTCGCCGCAGACCTTCTCCCGCGGGAAGACGCTCTTCTCCAGCAGCAGGACGTCCAGTCCCGCCCTGGCCAGGTACGTCGCAGCCGTCGAGCCGGCCGGTCCCGCTCCGACGACGATCACATCGGCGTCATCGTCCGGTCGGCGGCGGCTGGTGGCGCTGGTCATGACACTCCTCGAACTAGTGCAGTGCTCGGTGCGAAACCCGCTTGTGAACGAGTTCACTAACTCCGAGTCTAAGCCGCTGCACCAGCGCGATCGACCCTTTCGCGTAGGCCACCTGAGTGAGGAAACCCGCCATCCGGTTCACCGCGAGCCTCGCCGCGAACCCCTCGCGACTCACAGATCCAGGGCGAGGAGGCGGGAGCTCAGGGTCTTACCGTGGGTGTCCAGGGACAGGGACGTGGTCACGCCCCCGTCGAGAGCCCGGTGGCAGGTGAACTGGAGCGCCTTGAGCAGCGGGAGCTCGCAGCGGATGACCTCGCCCCTGACCTGACCGGCCAGGTGGGCGCGGACCCGGTCGGCGGTGAGCTCCCTGCGCAGGCGGTCGTAGTCGGCGTCGTCGAGGGGGAACACCGACAGGATCGAGGTGTCGCCCTTGTCGCCCGCTCGGCAGTGCGCGATCTCATGCAGTCGCATCGTTCACCACCAGGGTCGTGACCTGCGACGTCACATCGGATCTGGGGATCAGCGCCGAGACGATGCCGATCACCTCGCGCACGTCGGTGCGCACGCCGCCACCACCGGCGGGGCCGTTGGTGTAGAGCGATTCGACCTCGTGGCAGACGATCTGCGCCGCCGTCCGGTCCTCCGCGATGGCGGCCACCCGCAGTCGGCACTCGCCGTCCGGATCGCCCATCGCCCCCAGCACGTCGGCGCGCACGCGCAGCCCGGTGCCGCGCAGCCGCTCGCTCATCACGTCCGCGGCCAGCCTCGCCCGATCGGACGCCCCCGGTCCGGCGTAGCTGATGCCGCATTCGGCGCGGTGCCCCGCGCGGTAGCCGACGCTGACCTTCAGCTCCTCCGGCCTGGCCCGCCCGCGCGCCCCGCTGATGCGCACCCGGTCGGCGCCGGTCCGCTCGGCGCGGACCTCGCGGAAGTCCAGGACCACGTCGGGCGTGCGGTAGGCGGTCGGGTCGGTGACCTCGTAGAGCAGCTGCTCGCGCACCGTCGGGACCGTCACCATCCCGCCGGTCCCGTCCGGTTTGCCGATGGTCGCGCTGCCGTCGGCGTCGACGTCGGCGAACGGGAACCCGAGCTCGGCCAGCCCGGGAACGTCCTTGACGCCCGGGTCGGCGAAGTAGCCGCCGGTCACCTGTCCCGCGCACTCCAGGACGTGCCCGACCAGCGTCGCGGCGGCGGCGCGCGGCACGTCGTCGAGGTCCCAACCCATCCGCTGCGCGATCGGTGCCACGAACAACGACGGGTCGGCGACCCGCCCGGTGATCACCACATCCGCGTCCAGCGCGGGCAGCAGCGCCTCCGCGCCGAGGTAGGCGTTGGCCGAGACGATCTCGCCGTGCTCGGCCAGCGGGACGCCGTCCTCCAGCGCGGGCGTGGCCGGGTCGAGCCGGTCCAGCACGTCGTCCCCGGTGACCACGGCGATGCGGCCGGTCAGCCCAGCGGCCGTCATGACCTGCCGCGTGACCTCGCCCGCGCGCAGCGGATGGGCGGCGCCCATGTTGGTGATCACCCGTGCTCCGTTCGGCACCGCGACCGGCAGCAACCGCTCGAACCGCGCGCGCAGCAACGGGTCGTACCCCTGGTCCGGATCGCCCAGCCTGCGTTGCTGCCCGAGTGCGATGGTGCGCTCGGCCAGGCACTCCAGCACCAGGTCGTCGACACCCGCCCGCACGAGCTCCAGCGCCGGTTCGAGGCGGTCGCCGGCGAACCCGGCTCCACTGCCGATGCGCATCTACAGCACCCCCGTGAGCAGCGCGACCGCCGTCATCACCAGCGTGGTGCCGAAGGCCCAGCCGAAGATGAACCGCTGGTGGTCGCCGATGTCGACCTTGGACATGCCGAGCAGGATGAACGTCGAGGCCGTCAGCGGGCTCAGCGGGAACCCGGTGGTCATCTGGCCGAGGATCGCGGCCCGCCCGATCGCGGCGGGATCGCCGCCGAACGCCGCGCTGGTCTCCGCCAGCACCGGCACGACCCCGTAGTAGAAGGCGTCGGGGGTGAAGACCAGGCTCAGCGGCATCCCGGCGATCGCCGTGACCACCGGCAGCAGCGCGCCACCGGCGTCGGGGATGACCGCGACCAGGCTCTCGGCCATCGCCTTGATCATGCCGGTGCCGGTGAGGATGCCGGTGAACACGCCGGCCGCGAAGATCACCACGACGACCAGCACCACGTTGTAGGCGTGCTTGGCGAACAGCTCCTGCTGGCCCTGCCACGACGGGCGGTTGATCAGCAGCGCGACCAGGAAGGCCACCAGGAACAGCACTTCCAGGTCGGCGAGCTGGAACAGCAGGCAGCCGACCAGGGCCAGCGTCAGCGCCGCGTTGATCCAGAACCGCGCGCGGTCCGCGCCGGTCAGCCGCACCCGCTCGCCCGCCTCGATGCTCACCACGCCGAGCCGCTTCCGCTCGGACCGGCCGATCAGGTAGGCGGCGATCAGCACCCAGCAGATGCCGGCGATCATCGCGGGCAGCACGGGCAGGAACAGCTGCGCGGAATCGAGCTTCAGCGCGGCCATCGCGCGGGCCGTCGGCCCGCCCCACGGCACTATGTTCATGACCCCGGCGCCGAGGCAGACCACGCCGGCCAGCACGATCCGGCGCATCCCCAGCCGCTGGTAGATCGGCAGCAGCGCGGAGACGGTGATCAGGAAGGTGGAGGCCCCGTCGCCGTCCAGCGCGACCAGCAGGGTCAGCAGCGCGGTGCCGACGGTGATCTTGAGCGGGTCGCCCTTGGCCCAGCGCAGGATGCGGGTGACGGCGGGGTCGAACAGCCCCGCGTCGATCATCAGGCTGAAGTACAGCACCGCGAAGGTGATCATGATGGCCACCGGCGCGACGGTGACCAGGCCATCGGCCACGAGCTCACCGAGCCCGGCGCCGTGACCGCTGAGCAGTGCCGCCGCGATCGGCACCAGGGTGAGCGCGAACAGCACCGACACCCTGCGCGAGAGCACCAGGGCGAGGAACACGCCGATCGTCAGGAATCCGCTCGCGGCCAGCATGGGCAACCTCCGAACACCGCCGTTGGGCCGGACGGGAGAACTGTGATCCACCTCGCTCATGCTGGTCAAGCACTGAAAATTGATAGATTCATGCACCATGGGCATGGATCTGACGGTGCAGCAGCTCAGACTGGTCCTCGCGGTGCACGACACCGGCGGGTTCACGACTGCCGCTGAGCAGCTGCACCTGGCGCAGTCCTCGATCAGCCGGGCGGTGCGCGACGTCGAGCGCAGGCTCGGCATCACGCTGTTCCAGCGCACCACCCGCAACCTGGTCACCACGCCGGAGGGCGCCGAGTTCTGCCTGGTCGCGCGGCGGGTGGTGGACTACTTCGACGCCGGGATCAACCACTTCCAGGGCTTCCTGGCAGGCACCCGGGGCCGCGTCCGGGTCGCGGCGCTGCCGTCGATGGCGGCGATCCTGCTGCCGCCGGTCGTCTCGGCCTACCGCGCCGAGCACCCGGACGTCGAGCTGTCGATCGAGGACGGCATGTCCGACGAGGTCCTGGCCAAGGTTCGCGCGGGCACCGTGGACCTGGGCGTCACGGTCGTCGCCGAACCGCTGCCCGACCTGGCCGTGCACCCCATCGCCACCGACCGGATGTGCGCGGTGTTCCCGCAGGAGCACCGCTTCGCCGCGCGCGAGTCGCTGACCTGGGCAGAGCTGGCGACCGAACCGCACATCGCGTTCGCACCGAACTCCAGCATCCGCCAGCACGCCGATCGCGCCTTCGCGGCCGCGGAGGCGCACCCCCGGGTGGTCCTGGAATCCGGCAACATCACCGCGGTGGCGGGGCTGGTCGCCGCGGGTCTCGGCACCGCCGTCATGCCCGGGATGGTCCTACCGCTGATCGCCTTCGCGGGCCTGCTCCACGTCCCCCTGGCAGCACCGGAGACGCATCGGCGCATCGCGGTGATCCGCACTCCTCATCACCCGCAGCCCCCGGCCACCAGGGCCTTCACCCGATCCCTCACCTGGACCCGGACCACGACCCCCGAAACCACCTGGCTCTGAAGACCTGTTCGGTGCTGCTCGTCGTGCGTGGCGGTGCGGGAAGACGCGGCGTCGCGGCGTGCTCGCCAGAAGACGTGTCAGAACCCGCGGTGGTGCGAGTTGCTCAGGTGGTGGTCACAGCTCGCGGCTACGCCGCTCGCCTCCGGTTCACCGAACAACCTCCGAGGATCAGGACGGGTTCTTGGCGTGGTGGACCGCCACCACACCGCTGGTGAGGTTCTTCCAGGTGGTGTCGGTCCAGCCGGCTTCGCCGATGAGCTCGGCGAGGGCTCGCTGGTCGGGCCAGGAGCGGATGGACTCGGCGAGGTAGACGTAGGCGTCCGGGTTGGAGGAGACCGCGCGGGCGATCGGGGGCAGCGCGCGCATCAGGTAGTTCATGTAGACGCCGCGGAAGGGCTGCCACGTCGGGGTGGAGAACTCGCACACCACCAGGCGCCCGCCGGGCCGCACCACGCGGCGCATCTCGCGCAGGCCAGCGACCGTGTCGGCGAGGTTGCGCAGGCCGAAGGAGATCGTCGCCGCGTCGAAGGCGTCGTCGGCGAACGGCAGGTGCAGGGCGTCGGCCGCCACCAGCGGCACGCCCCGGCCCTTGCCGACCGAGAGCATGCCCAGCGAGAAGTCGGCGGCGACGCAGTAGGCGCCGGAACGGGCGAACTCGACGGTCGACACGCCGCTGCCGGCGGCGAGGTCGAGGACCTTCTCGTCCTGCTGGGGCGCCAGCAGCTGCCGGGTCACCTTCCGCCAGCGCCGGTCCTGCCCGAAGGACAGCACGGTGTTGGTCAGGTCGTACCGACGCGCGACGCCGTCGAACATCGCCGCGACTTCGCGAGGGTTCTTGTCCAAGCCTGCCCGAGACACACCCGAAGCGTACGTGGCGCGCTCCGGAGCCGGTTCAGGCAGCTGCCGACTCCGCGTATCCGCTCACCGCCGCGTAGTGGTCCACCAACTGGCGGCACAGGGCCGGCCAGGTGCGACCTGCGACGGCGTTGCGGGCGTGGGCGCCGAAGCGCTCCCGCAGCGCGGGATCGCGCAGGTCGGCGATGGCGCTGCGCAGGGCCGCGGCGTGCTCGGCGTCGTCGTGCGCGGGCAGCAGGTATCCGGTTCGCCCGACCTCGACCAGGTCGCGGGGACCGCCCGCGTCCGGGGCGACGACCGCGACGCCGGAAGCCATCGCCTCCTGCACCGCCTGGCAGAACGTCTCGTGCGGGCCGGTGTGCACGAAGACGTCGAGGCTGGCGTAGATGCGGGCCAGCTCGTCGCCGGTGCGCTGACCGAGGAACGCGGCGTTGGGCAGTTCGGCGTTCAACCGCTCGCGCTCCGGGCCGTCGCCGACCACGACCAGCCGCACACCGGACGTGCCGTCGAGCTCGGCGAGCCGTTCGATGCGCTTCTCCGGCGCCAACCGGCCGACGTAACCCACCAGCAGTTCACCGTTCGGCGCCAGCTCGGCCCGCAGCTGCTCGTCGCGCTTGCGCGGCGTGAACCGCTCGGTGTCGACTCCGCGACCCCACCGGTGCACACGCGGAACGCCGTGCTCGCGCAGCGTCTCCACCGCCCACGTCGAGGGGGCCAGCGTGCGGTCGGCGTGGCAGTGCAGGCGGCGGATCCACTTCCACGCCGCCTTCGCGGTCAGCCCGAGCCCGTAGGACTCGGCGAAACCCGCCACGTCGGTCTGGTAGACGGCGACCGTCGGGATGCCCAGCCGACGCGCGGCGTTCATCCCGCGCGCCCCCACGACGAACGGCGAGGCCAGATGCACCACGTCGGGCGCGAACTCCTGGAGCCCGCGCAGCACGCGGCGGCTCGGGAACCCGATGGGCAGCGACGACACCATCGGCAGGTCCACCGCGGGCAGCCTGATGACGGGGAAGCCCGCGTACTCGTCCGGACCCGGTCCGGGCGCGATGACCAGGGCCTGGTCGCCTCGACGACGCAAGTGCTCCAGCACCCGCAACACCGAGTTCGTCACTCCGTTGATCTGCGGTAGGAAGCTCTCGGTCACGATCGCGATGCGCACGGACAACACGGTCGCCGCCTGTTCCGGCGAGCAGCCGAAGGCAACGTGACGCGATCCCCAACGACAACCGAAGAGCACCCCAACTCGCCCATCGGCCCGCAAACGTGGCCTGCGCCTCCACGGCCGGTCACCTAGACGTTGCTGAGCGGTCACTCGCCGCGCGGAGGCTGGGGACGCATGACGGCCCTGCCTACTCCACCCGCCCAGATCGAACCGGCCCTGGTGTCGCGGGCGTTCGAGGTCGCCGGTCGGCTGGCCAACGACGCCGCTGACGTCATCATCGCGACCGCGGGCAGAGGGGCGCGGCCCGAGCCCAGCGAGTCGCCGTTCGACTGGGTCACCGACACCGGCCGCACCCTCGAACGGCACACCCGCCGCATCCTCGCCGACGAGTTCCCCGGCACACCCGTGTTCGGCGAGGAGTTCGGGGACGAACCGAGCGTTCCGCCGCAGCAGGGCGCCTCGGAGTTCCGCTGGTCGGTCGACCCGGTGGACGGCACCGCCAACTACGTGGCCGGGCTGCCCTGGTGCGCCTACAGCCTGGCGATGCTCGACGGCTACGGGCCCGTGGTCGGCGTGGTCGCCGACCCCTACCGGACCCAGATCTACGCGGCCGCGCGCGGCCGGGGCATGCGGGCCAACGGCACTCCGGTCCGGTTGCCGGACCGCTCCGAGATCCGCGGCGGCATCGTGTGCACCGAGCTGACCAAGAACGGGCCGTGGCCGGGCATGAACCGGTTCATCACCAACGCGGCCAGCGCGCAGGTCGGCGTGCGTTTACTGGGTTCACCGGCGCTGGCCATCACCCAGGTCGCCCTCGGCCACACCGTCGCCGCCGTGCTCGACGACTACGAGGAGTGGGACGTCGCCGGTGCGCTCGCGCTGGCCACCGAGGCCGGCGCCACGGTCTTAGACCGGCGCGGCGAGCCCAACCCGCTGCCGCGCGACGGGCTGCTCGTCGCCGCGCCCGGTGCGGCCGTCGAGGTCCACGAGTGGTGGGCGCAGGCGGCCGAGGTGCCGGCTAGCTAACCGGCTCGGGCAGGACCGCCGAGATCGGGCGCAGCAGCGGGAACCGCCCGCGCAGCTCGCCCACCCGCTCGGGGTCGGGGTCCTCGACGAGTTCGAGCACCTCGCGGGTGACCGCGCCGAAGCGCTTCTCGACCTCCGCCAGCTCGCCGCGCACCCGGCCCGCTATCTCGACGTCGCGGGAGGTCGCCCCCAGCCCCCGGCCGAGTTCGGCGAGCACGCGCAGGTTGGGCAGCTCAGCGTCCATCCGCCGCACGACCGTCAGCAACCGGTTGCGGGCCTGCTGCGAGGACATCGCCTCGACCGCCCGGCTCGCCCGCAGCACCATCTGCTCGCAGTGCTGCACGAACGGCCCCCAGCCGTCCGGCTCCCGCTGCGGCAGCGGCTCCGGTGCTGGTTCAGGTTCTGCCGCGACCTGCTCGGCGGGACGTCTGCGCACCACGAGCACCACGCCCGCACCGGCACATCCCGCCATCAACGCCATGAGCACCTGCAACCAGATCTCGTCCATCCGCGTTGCGCCCTTCCACTAGTCCCCGACCGAGGAACGCGGAAGACCCCCAGGCCACTGCTTCCGCCGCTCCGATACCCCCTCGATCACTGTGCGCCCGGCCGGTGCTCATCGGCGTGCGGGGAACTACTCATATTCCATTGCATTTCTGAAACTTCGCTCGTCCCGCGGCTTCTGCGGGGCTCGACCGCTGGCCAAGCCCGCCCTGACCAGGTACTGCATGTCGGCCAGCAGGAACTCCATGGATTCGGTGTGCGCGCCGTCGCGCCCACCCGGCCGGACGAACTCGCCGAACTCGGTGGTGGCCGGGCGCTGGAGGCGGGCGATGGAGAACACCTCGTCGAGCCCCTGTCCCACCTGAACGCGCAGGTCGGAGGGGTCCACGCCGCAGCCGACGTCGGCCAGCCGCGTTTCGACCGGGTGCGCGGTGAACAGCTCCGCGGCAAGCGGCCACACGCGCTGCAGCCCGTTGCTCATCAGCTGCGAGCTCCCGGGGCCGTGATCGCCCAGCTTGATCACCCACTGCGCGGCGTGGTTGCGGTGTTCGGCGAGCCGGTGCAGCGACCTCGCCGCCAACGTGCCCAACACCGCGTCCCGGCAGGTGACGAGCTCCTCGAAGAGCGCGAGGCGCCAGGTGGTGTACAGCAGCAGGCGGGCCACCGTGGTCGGGAAGTCACCGCCAGGCCCCGGACCGCAGTCGATCTCCGCCAACCGCACGTTCCGGTACTCGGCCGGTTCCCGCTGGTAGGCGAGCAGGTCCTCGTCCTCCTCGCCGCGCACCTCGACGGCCCTGCCGAACAGGACCCGCGCCTGCCCGAGCAGGTCGTGCGCGATCTCCCCGAGCGCTGCGGACTCCTCCAGACCGGCGCGCATGCCCCACTCGGTCAGCCGGTGGGCGAGCACCAGAGCGTCGTCGCCGAGCATCGTGCAGTACAGGCCCAGATCGGCGGGATCCACCTCCTCGGGCACCGACCGGTCGACGGTGGACAGCACAGGAGCACCGAGCACCCACTGCTGCTGAACCTGCGGCCAGTCGGACAACGCTCTAGGAGTGTTCATGGGCAATGACCTCGCAGACGCGGGGTCGGCCCTTCGGATCGTGACCACCGACCCCCTTTCGGCGGATACCCAGTTTGGTGCCGGCCGAAAGGCCCTGGAAGGGTCCTCAGTCCCGGTCAGATCTCCTGAGCAGCCAATACGTCGGCAGCAGCACCGCCCACAGGACCGCCAGCGCGCTGAGCACCGGCAGCAGCGAGATCACCGCGGTGCGACCCGCGACGCGGACCAGGTCGGGGTTGCGGGAGTCGTACTCGACTCGCACCAGCTGCCCCGCCTGCAGGTCGGTCGGGTAGAGCACTCCGTTCGGCGGGATGTAGACCCGCCCGTCCTCGGTGTTGAACCGCACCACCGTCCGGGTCAGCGAGGTGTCCACGACTTCGGCCACCGCCTGGCCTCGGGATTCCACGATCGTGCGGTCGTTGATGAAGCAGGCGCCGATGATCGAGAAGCCCATGACCGACAGCAACAACCCGGTGATCAGCACACCTCGTGCCACTCGGCGGCGGACACGCCCAGGCGAGGGCTGTGCCACCGACTGATCACCGTCCGTGTCTGATCCGGTCACCGAGTCGGCCGCGTCCTGGGCCACCGCGTCGCCTGCCACGGTGACCGATTGTAGGGGCCGGGGGTCGTGTTCAGGGCCACGCGGCCGGTCAGCCCACCCGGATCCGCACTCCGAATACGCTCCAAGCGTGGCGACTACATCCAGGCGGCTGACGGCGCGCACCCGCAGACTCGATCCTGCCGACCCACGGCACGACCGCCCGCTGCTGGACCTGCTCCCCGGCGGCGAGTCGCTGAGCTGGGTCCGCGAGGGCCAGGGCCTGGTCGGATGGGGCTGCGCAGCACGGCTGGACACCTCCGGGGCAGATCGCTTCACCGACGCCGACGCGTGGTGGCGCCAGCTGTGCGGGCACATCGACGTCGACGACGCGGTGGGGCTGCCCGGCTGCGGACCCGTGGCCTTCACCAGCCTGGCCTTCGCCGACCGCCCCGGCGACTCGGTCCTGGTGCTGCCCGAGGTGATCATCGGGGAACGGGACGGCGTCCGCTGGATCACCACCATCGGCGACGCGCCCGAACCGGAACCCGAGCCGGTGCGCCAGCCCGGCACGGTCTCCTACAGCGACGGCCGGCTGTCCTCCACCGCATACCGGCAGGCGGTGACCGAGGCGGTCCGGCTGATGCGGGAATCCGGTCATGAGCTCCGCAAGGTGGTGCTCGCGCACGACCTCGTCGCCAACACCTCCGAGCCCCTCGACGAGCGCTTCCTGCTGCACAACCTGGCCGCGCGCTACGCGAACTGCTGGACCTTCGCGGTCGACGGCCTGGTCGGCGCCACCCCTGAGCTGCTGCTGGAGCGGCGCGGCTACGAGGTCCGCTCCCGAGTGCTGGCGGGCACGGCCTGGCCGCACCCCGGCCGCACCGACGACGAGATCGCCGCCGAACTGCTCGACTCGGCCAAGAACCGCAGCGAGCACGCCTACGCCGCCGAGTCGCTGGCCGAGAAGCTGCGCCCGTTCTGCAGCGAGCTGTCGGTCCCGACGTCGCCGTCGGTGCTGCGGCTGCGCAACGTGCTGCACCTGGCCACCGACGTCGAAGGCAAGCTGGCCGACACACCCGACGGGTCGGGGCTACTGCACCTCGCCGAAGCCGTGCACCCCACGGCGGCGGTCGGTGGCACCCCGACGGAGGACGCCGTGCCGCTGATCTCCGAGCTCGAAGGCATGGACCGCGGCCGCTACGCGGGTCCGGTCGGCTGGATCGACGGCGCGGGCAACGGCGAGCTCGGCATCGCGCTGCGCTGCGGGCAGATCGAACAGCAGAGCACCGCCGGAGCGGGCTCCGGCGGTGCTCGTGGCGGCCGGGTCCGGCTGTTCGCCGGAGGCGGGATCGTGCCCGACTCCGAACCGGACCTGGAGGTGGCCGAGGTGGAAGCGAAGCTCCTCCCGGTGCGCGAAGCCCTGGAAGGAGTCCGCTGACCGGCTAGGAGTTGTTCAGGAAGGCGGCGGAAGGCGCTGTTTCAGGTGTGGGACTCAGCCCGCACCGCCGTGCCGTCCCCTTCAGGGGATTTCTCAGCGGTTCTCCGGGGAGGACAGCCGTAGCGCCGTGTATTGGACATGCACAAGTCTCGGATCCCGGAGCCAGAGGACCGCTGAGGTTCCGCCACTCGCACCGCCAAGCGAAGCAAATTCCTGAACAGCTCTCAGTGGCCGTGGAGGTGTTCGTGTGCGCGGTCGATCTCGGCGACCGCCGGCGGCTCGGGCACGTTCTCGCGGGCCGCGCTGGCCGCGACTCCGGCCGCCGGGTTCACCGCGGGCTTGCCCTTGGTGAACAGCCAGGTGTTGAACACCTCGTCGAGCTGCGTGCCGGACTTCTGCTCCGCCAACTCGATGAACTGCTCGATGGTGCCGGTCGAGAAGCGGTGCTCCGCCGCCCAGGTGCGGGTGATGTCCAGCATCGCCTCGTCACCGACGACGCTGCGCAGCGCGTGCAGCGTCATCGCGCCCCGGTCGTAGACGGCGTCGTGGAAGACGTTCTCGGCACCCGGGTCTCCCGGCAGGACCTGCCAGAACGGGTCGTCCGCCGGGTGGGAGTTGTAGTAGTGGTCGAACAGCTCCTGCGCGGTGCCGGTGCCGTGCGCCTCCGACCACAGCCACTCCGAGTAGGACGCGAAACCCTCGTTGATCCAGATGTCGCGCCAGGTGTCCACCGACACCGAGTCGCCGAACCACTGGTGGGCGTTCTCGTGCACGACCACCGACACGTTCGCCGCGCTCTGGAAGAACTTGTGGCTGTAGGTCGGGCGGGTCTGGTTCTCCAGGGCGAAGTTCAAGCCCTCGGACGGGACGACGCCGCCCTGGGCGGAGAACGGGTACTCGCCGAACAGCTGGGTCAGGAAGTCCACGACCTCCGGGGTGCGCTCGATGCTGGCCTTGGCCGGTCCGGTCAGCGGGCCGAGCTTGTCGGAGTAGGCGGTGACGAACGGCTGGCCGAACGCACCGGTCTTGCTGCTGATCTCGTACTGGCCGATGGTCATGAACGCCAGGTAGGTGGCGGTCGGCTCGGTGTTGCGCCAGTTCCAGGTGGTCCACCCGGCAAGGCTGCTGTTGCGGGTGTTCACCCCGTTGGAGATGGCCTCGGTGCCGTCGGGCACGGTGACCGCCACGTCGTAGGTGGCCTTGTCCCTCGGGTGGTCGTTGCCGGGGAACCACCAGGAGGAGATCTCCGGCTGGCCGATCGCCAACGCCCCGTCGGAGGTGCGCACCCACGGGTTGAAGCCGTCGACGTCCGCGGTCGAGGGCGTGCCCTCGTACTCCACGACGAAGGTCGCCATCTCGCCCTTCGGCAGGGTCGCCGGCGGGGTCACGGTGAGCTCCAGCCCGTTCTGGGCGAACTGCGCCGGCATGCCGTTGACCCGCACCGACTTCGCGGTGAGGGCGAAGTCCAGGTTGAACGCCGTCAGGTCCTGCGTGGCGGTCGCGACGATCGTCGCGGTGCCCTGCAGGTGGTCGTCGGCCGGTTGGTAGCGAAGCTGCAGGTCGTAGTGGGAGACGTCGTAGCCGCCGTTGCCGTAACCGGGGAAGTAGGCGTCGCCCGCTCCCGGCGCGCCCGGCCCTTCGCTCCCCGCCAACGCCGGCGCGGCGAACACCGCGCTCGCGCAGCAGGCCGCGATCACCGCGCGCAGGCCCTGTCGTCGAATCACCCTGCCACCTCCTCGAACTTCTCGGTCCGATCAGGAGACTAGGCAAACACGTTCACACCGGGTGCGCTTTTCGCGCCGAGTTTTTCCCATCACCAGGCGGAAAAACGCGAATACACACCAACGGGCTAACGCACCCGACCGGCCACAGTGGCCGGACGCACCCGGCCCCACCTGCAGCTGAAACAGGGCGTTCACGGTCCCGAGACGCACATTCGGTTTCCGCCGCAACGGTTTTCGCGCAGGCGCACTCAGCCGAGCAGGGCGGAGCGGACGGCGGCATGGAGCCGCTGGTGCACCGCGCGCAGCTCGTCCCGGTTCGCGCGCACCTCGACGACGCGCAGGCCGCGTTTCGCCCGCAGCGCCTCGCGGAGTTCGGCGTGGCCCGGCACCTGGACGTGTTCGACCCCGTGCGCCGCGCACAGCCGGCCCAGGTCCGTGCCGTGCGGCGTGCCGAAGACGCGGTCGAAGGAGTCGCTGTGCTCCGGACCGCCCTGTTCCAGCAGGCTGAAGATGCCTCCGCCGTCGTCGTTGAACACCACGATCGTCAGGTCCGGGCGCTGCTCGTACGGGCCGAGCACCAGACCGTTGCTGTCGTGCAGGAACGTCAGGTCGCCCAGCAGCGCGTACGTCGGGCCGCCGTGCCCGGTGGCCGCGCCGAGCGCCGTGGACACGGTCCCGTCGATGCCTGCCGCACCGCGGTTGCGGTGCACCAGCACGTCGGGCCGCTGCCGCGCGGCGAGCGCGACGTCCCGGCTCGGGTTCGACGACCCGAGCACCAGCAGCGAGTTCTCCGGCAGGGCGTCGACCACCTCGCGGGCCACCGCCGGGCCGTTCGGCCACCGCTCCAGGTCGAGGGCGGCGTGCAGCGCGGCAGAGGCCTTCTGGTCGGCCTGCTGCCAGGCCGTCAGCCACTGCGGGTCAACGTGTCCGGGGCCTTCGGAGTCGGCCCCGAAGGTCTCGGCGACCTCCCGCACGTTGTGCGCGGGCGCGGGCCAGCCGATCCCGCCGTGCGCGAGCAGCACCTCCATCCCGGAATCGGCGAGCAGCTGCTGGACCTGGCGGAACACCGTCGGGCGTCCCACGCACAGCACCTGCTCGGGCCGATGCTCGCGAATGAACTCGGGCAGGTTGAGCAGCCACATCCCGGTGCTGATCGCAGCCGGTCCGGACACCCCGACGCCGCCGACCTCCGACAGCACGGGCCAGCCGACGCGCTCGCCCCAGGCGCTCGCCTCCTCGGCACCCCAGTCACCCACCAGCACCAGTCCACGACCGGAGCTCAACCGCCCCAGCGAGCTCGGCGACGATCCGCCGTCGGCGACCTCGGTCCACCGCTCACCGCCCGGTCGTCCCTCCAGCGGCTCGAACCACTCGGTGTCGCCGTCGGGCACCAGGGGCTCGCGGAACGGGAGGTTGAGGTGCACCGGCCCGCCGCGCATGCCGCACGCCGCAGCTGCCCAGGCGCGGCACACCTGACTCCGCCAGTAGGCGTTCTGCCCGGAACGCGCCTCGGCGACGCCGAGCTCGTCGAACATCCGCACCTCGCTGCCGTACAGCCGGTGCTGGTCGATGGTCTGGTTCGCGCCCGCCGCGCGCAGTTCCGGGGGCCGGTCGGCCGTGATCACCAGCAGCGGCACTCCGGCGTGGTACGCCTCGCTGACCGCCGGGTGCAGGTTGCTCGCGGCGGTGCCGGAGGTGCAGAACACCGGAACCGGCTGCCGGGTGCGCGCGGCCAGGCCCAGGGCCAGGAAGCCGGCGCTGCGCTCGTCGATCCGCACGTGCAGCCTCAAACGCGCAGCGTGCGCGGCCCGGTGCAGAGCGTAGGCGAGAGGTGCGTTGCGCGACCCCGGGGCGAGCACCGCGTGGCGCACCCCGTTTCGGACGAGCTCGTCGACGATGACCTCAGCCTGGGCTGTGGACGGGTTCAACCGATCACCTCTGAAATCGCCTGGCGGACAACGGCGGAGGGTCCGCGGCTCCCTCCGTCGACGTCCACGCAAGCACCGGGCGGTCGCGGGGAGGACCCCGCGCCGAGCACTTGCGCCCCCTATTGTCCCAGGTGTGCAGAATCCCGTTGTCTCTGAGCTGTTCGATCCGAAGTTGTGGGAGCCCATCGAGGGCTTCGACTTCACCGACATCACCTATCACCGCTGCGTCGAGGACGGCCCCGGCAAGGGCACGGTGCGCATCGCCTTCGATCGCCCCGAGGTCCGCAACGCGTTCCGCCCGCACACCGTCGACGAGCTCTACCGCGCCCTGGACCACGCGCGGATGAGCAGCGACGTCGGCTGCGTGCTGATCACCGGGAACGGCCCGTCCGAGAAGGACGGCGGCTGGGCCTTCTGCTCCGGCGGGGACCAGCGCATCCGCGGTCGTTCCGGGTACCAGTACGCCGATGGCGAGACCGCCGAGTCCGTCGACCCGGCGCGTGCCGGTCGGCTGCACATCCTGGAGGTGCAGCGGCTGATCCGGTTCATGCCCAAGATCGTCATCGCGGTGGTCCCGGGCTGGGCCGCCGGCGGCGGGCACAGCCTGCACGTGGTGTGCGATCTCACCCTCGCCAGCGCCGAGCACGCCATGTTCAAGCAGACCGACGCCGACGTCGGCAGCTTCGACGGCGGATTCGGGTCGGCGTACCTGGCGCGCCAGGTCGGGCAGAAGTTCGCCCGGGAGATCTTCTTCCTCGGACGCCCCTACACCGCCGAGCAGGCCCACCAGATGGGCATGGTCAACGAGGTCGTCCCGCACGCCGAACTGGAGGCCACCGCGTTGCAGTGGTCCCGGGAGATCAACGGCAAGTCCCCGACGGCGCAGCGCATGCTCAAGTACGCGTTCAACGCCATCGACGACGGGCTCGTCGGTCAGCAGCTCTTCGCCGGTGAGACCACCCGGCTCGCCTACATGACCGATGAGGCCGTCGAAGGCAGGGACGCGTTCCTGCAGAAGCGGGAACCCGACTGGTCCCCCTTCCCCTGGTACTTCTGAGACCTCCCACTCCTCTTCGGGCAGCACTCCGGACAGGAACAGCCCCGGCGGCCGTTCCTCCTCCGGCGTCTCCCGCACGGGTCCGGCCGGGCCGGTGTCAGCACCGGCCCGCGGCCGGCCCTGCGGCGAACCCGACGACTGCTGCGGATGCGGCGGAGCCCCGGCGAAGACCGGGACGACCAGCACGAACACGAGAAACATCGCCTCCTCCTTCCGCTCACACCAAGAACATCGACCGACCCTTTCGAACACTTGATCGCTCGAACAGGTGAGCTAGTGGCGAACCTCTCGGGACACCGCCGGAGTCGGCACCGGTTCCGGTACCGAGAATGGGGCTCATGCCGAAGCCCCGGGACCTCCAGCCGCTCCCAGTCCCCTCGGGAACCGGCGCGCTGGACGTGCTGCCCGCGCTGCGCCGCGCGCTGGACGGTGAAGGCCCCGCGCTGCTGCCGGTCGCGGCCGACGCCCCCGGGCAGGCGCAGCACCTGATCGGGCCGCTGAACCCCGGCGAGGACGCCGAGCACGATCCGACGGCCCTGGTCATCGCCACCTCCGGCTCGACCGGCACGCCCAAGGGCGTGCTGCTGCCCGCTGGCTCGCTGCGCGCCTCGGCCGAGGCCACCCACCGCAGGCTCGGCGGCCCGGGCGAGTGGCTGCTGGCGATGCCCGCGCACCACGTCGCCGGAATCCAGGTCCTGGTCCGGGCGCTGATCGCGGGCACCACCCCGCGCGCGGTCGACACCTCCGACGGCTTCCGCCCGGACGGCTTCGCCGCGGCGGCGCGCGAGATGCCGGCCTCGGACCGCCCGCGCTACACCGCCCTGGTCCCGACCCAGCTGTCCCGGCTGCTCAACGACGGCGGCGAGGGCCTGGACGCCCTCCGGTGCTTCGACGCGGTGCTGCTCGGCGGTGCCGCCACCCCGCCAGCCCTGCTGGCCCGGGCGCGGGACAGCGGCGTCCGGGTGACCACGACCTACGGCATGAGCGAGACCTCGGGCGGCTGCGTCTACGACGGCGTGCCGCTGGACATCACCGAGGTCGACGTGGACGGCGAGCTGGGGCCGATCCGGCTCGCCGGACCCATGCTGGCCAGGGGCTACCGCAACCAGCCGGACGCCGCCGCGTTCGCGGGCGGCTGGTTCCGCACGGGCGATCTCGGTCGCTTCGCCGACGGCGAGCTGGAAGTCCTCGGACGCGCCGACGACATGATCATCACGGGTGGGGAGAAGGTCGCGCCGCTGCCGGTCGAGCGGGTCCTGGCCGAGCAGCCGGGAGTCCACGAGGTCTGCGTGCTGGGCGTTCCCGACCCGGAGTGGGGGCAGGCGGTGGTGGCGGCCGTCGTGGCCGATCCCGCCGCCCGACCGGACGAGGAGACCCTGCGCTCCGCCGTTCGCGAACGCCTCGGCGCCGTGGCCACCCCGAAGCGCATCGCGCTGGTGGACGAGCTCCCGCTGCGCGGCCCCGGCAAACCGGACCGGCGCGCGCTCGCCGAGCAGCTGACCTGCTAGCCGAGGGACTTGCCGCGTGAGCGAAGATGAGGCTCATGGCGACTGTCGCGCAATGGATCGAGGGTGCCCGTCTGCGCACCTTCCCGAATGCGATCGCGCCGGTGCTGGCCGGGTCCGGCGCCGCCGCGGGAGTGGACGAGTTCGACCCGCTGATCGCGCTGCTGGCGCTGGCCGTCTCGGTCAGCCTGATCATCGGGGTGAACTTCGCCAACGACTACTCCGACGGCATCCGCGGCACCGATGACTCCCGCGTAGGCCCGTTCCGCCTCGTCGGCTCGCGTTCCGCGCGCCCGGGCGCGGTGCGCAACGCGGCCTTCGCGTGCTTCGGCGTGGCGGCGCTGGCCGGGCTCGGCGTGGTCGCGCTGAGCGGTCAGTGGTGGATGCTGGCGATCGGCGCGCTGTGCATCGCGGGCGCCTGGTTCTACACCGGCGGCAGCAAGCCCTACGGCTACGCCGGGATGGGTGAGCTCGCGGTGTTCGTGTTCTTCGGCCTGATCGCCGTGCTCGGCACGATGTTCGTGCAGGCCGGGACGATCTCGGGCTTCGGCATCGGTGCCTCCGTGGGCGTCGGCGCGCTGTCCTGCGCCGTCCTGGTGGCCAACAACCTCCGCGACATCCCCTCCGACCGGGTCACGGGCAAGCGGACCCTCGCCGTCATGCTCGGCGACCGCGACACCCGCACGCTCTACACCGCCCTGGCGCTGGTCCCGTTCGTGATCACGGTTCTGATCGGCCTGCGCAACTCCTGGGTGCTGCTGGGCTTCCTGGCACTGCCCCTGCTGCTCATCCCGCTGCGGGCGGTCGTGCGCGGAGCCACCGGCCGCTACCTGATCCCGGCGGTCCGGGACACCGGGTTCGCCATGCTGGCCTGGGGCGCCATCACGGGTCTGGCGCTGGCCTTCGGCTGACGGCGGTGTCCCGCAGCGGGCGCACCGCTGCGGGACACCGCTCGATCAGGCGTGGGTCTTGCGCGTTCCCAGGCCGAACACGCCGACCGCGAGGAACGGCGCGACGGCGACCACCGCGACGCCGAGCTGCGCGATCCTGTTCTTGGTGGCGAGCTCGTAGACGGTCACCTGCGACCCGGTCCGGATGCGCACGGGCGTGGTGCAGGTCACCTTCGCCGAACCGGAGAACCAGGGCGTGATCCGGTTAACCTGGTACCGGCTCTCGGCGCGGTAGCTGGTCACGTCGCGCGCCTCACCGCTCTCCGACACGACGTGGCACACCGCGGTCTTCTTCTTGTCCGAGCTGGTGATCATCATCGGATCGCCGTCCCACGCGTAGGACGGGCCCGATGAACCCGACGCGGTCGTGGACTTGGCCAGCGAGGTACCGCTGAACATGGCCATCCCGAGGAGCACCGCGGCGATCAGGCCGACCAGCACCGCCCATCCGATGGTGATGCCGAGCAACGTCTTGCGGTTCATCGTCGTTCAATCCCCCTCACCGCAGGAACGAGTCCGGCGGCTCGTCGTCGTAACCGGCGTCAGCGGGCCGGTTCGGGTCGTGGGTGATGACCGTCGCGGCGTCGTAGCCCGCGTCGAGCATCTCCTTGGCCTGCTGCATGTTCCGCACGCTCGCAGCGAAGGCCGCGCGCACCGATTCGTCGCGGAACGCGGTGCCGTCGGCGACCTCGCGCCAGCTGAACTCGCCGTCGTCGACGCGGCGCTGGAACGCGGCGATCTCCGCGGGCGCGTTGCCGTTGCGGACGTGCTGCTGGATCTCCTCGATCCGCTCGTCGGTGAGCTTCACCTCCGGCAGCTCGGCTTCGAACCTGGTCGCCTTGGCCAGCGCCTGCTCGGCCTGGCGCATCCGCTCCTCGACCATCTCCTCGGCAGCGCGGACTTCCGGTGTCTTCCAGCCCTGACTCATCGCAGCCCCCCGCTCAGATGCTTCCCGCCGCGGTCCGGACGCCTCCGGCGGAGTTCCGCACGCCGGTCACCGAGCTGCGCGCCCCGGAGGTCGCTTCGGTGACGGCCGTGATGTCGTCCTTGGCCTGGATCCCGACGTTGACCACGTCGCCGAGGCTGTTGGCGTCGGTGATCTTGGCCAGGTTGGTGCCCGCTCCCCTGATGGAGTCGACCAGCTGCACCACCGAGTCGTACATCTGCTGCAGGGCCTCGAAGAGCTCCAGCACCGCCAGCACGATCTCGACGCACTTCTCAACGTTGCGCACCACGTTCGCCCAGCCGGCGACCGGGATCCAGCCGGTGGAGGCCGTCTCGATGAGCCGGTCGACCAGCTTCTTGATCAGCTCCAGCGCCTTGTCGGTCATCCGGCGGGACATCTCGGCGGCCTTCTGGAAGCCCTGGCCGACGAGCTGCGCCAGCATCGCGTCGCCTTCGAGCGCGACGGTCCAGGTGCTCACCAGCAGCGTCTCGAAGGCGATGGCACCGGAGCCGTCCCAGCTCTCCCGCAGGTCGCTGATGCCCTGGTTGAGGTTGGTGCGGACCGCGCGCAGGGCCTCGCCGATCTGGTTCCACGCCTCGGCGTTGGTCTCGATCTTGGAGAAGTCGCCGGTGATCGGCGAGATCAGCTGCTCGATCAGGTTCTCTCCGGTGACCTGCTCGTAGACCCAGTTGACCGCCTGCACCTGCCAGCCGGCGTCCTCGACGGCCTGCTGCAACGAGTCCTGGTTGCTCTTGCTCGGATCCGCTTCGAGGAGGGCCAGCGGGTCCTCGGCGTCTTCGTACGAAGCCACTTCCTCCCGCCCCCTCAGACCTTGATCTCGTCGAGATCGGACTGGATCTTCTGGAGCGAGAGGACGACCTTCCGCTCGATCTCCTCGTACTCCGAGGCGGTTTCGGCGAGGTCTTCCCCCACCTTCCGCAGCGCCGAATGCGCCAGCTGGAGCGTTTCCCCGTAGAGCGCGGTGACCGCCTCCACGGCCGGGACCAACACCACCATCAAGCCGGTGAAACCGCTGGTGTCGGACGCGGTGCTCTCGGCCCACTCGCCGATTTTCTTGAAATGGCCGGTGTTTCGTTCGAGAAGTCCCTCGAAGCCGTTGAGCTCCGACGGGATCACCCGCAGATTCCCCGCCATCCCACCCCCTCTGCTCGCCGTTCGGGGAGTGCGTCGACGAACCCGCGCGCAACGAAGACCACATCCGGGCGAGACAACGCGGTGATCTCGTCGGCTCGTCCGGGCGATGTCACGCGCTCGCCCCAACGCGCGTGCGAACTCCCCCAGTCGCGAGAATTCGAACCGATCCGGTCGGACCGCGAACGCGCTTCCGGCGAAGCGTTACGAGTTGGAGATCTTCCCCGTCACGCGACCACGGCGGGCAGCACGTACTGGGCGACGTCCGAGGCGATGCGGCACTGGTCGGTGTCGGCCTGATCGGCGATCACCACGATCTGCAGGGTGGCTCCCGCGACGGGGGCGTAGACGGTGCAGCCGTCGGCCCGCAGGACCTGCGTGCCGCGAACGGCTCCCAGCTCGACCTCCTCGGTCCCCAGGTCGGCGAAACCGGGGGCCTGAGCTCCGATGAGCACTTCCCGCCCGCCGCTGCGGTCGGGGAACCCGCAGCCGCGCACCGGGGGCTGGATCCCCACCTCGCGCGCCCGCCCGGGCTCGACCTCGAAGGCCAGCGCCGCGACCTCGTCCGGCCGGACCAGGCCGCACAGCTCCTGCGCCGACATCGATCCCAGCATCCGCCGCTGCTCCGGCGGAACCTCGCGGGTGATCGACGGTGCCGTGCTGGTCGCCGTGGACTCCTCGGAGGTGCTGGGCTGCGAGGACGGCGGACTGGGCACCACCTGCTGCACGGCGGTGCAGCCGGTCAGCGCGGCGCTGGAGAGCACCGCGCCGATCAGCAGGCGCTTGGCGACCACCGGACCTCCTCCCGCGCAAGATCGTCGACGTGCGGCCCTAGTCTGCCTGGAACTCGCCGGTGCTGTGGAAGTGGTCCAGGATCTTGCGCGGCGCCTCGAGGTCCATGCCCTGCTCGGCGACCCAGCGGTCGTCGAAGTAGGTGTTGGTGTAGCGCTCGCCGCCATCGCAGAGCAGCGTGACGATGCTGCCCTCGCGCCCCTCGGCGAGCATCTGGGAGATCAGCGCGAACACGCCCCACAGGTTGGTCCCGGTGGAGCCGCCGACGCGGCGTCCGAGGACCTGCTCGGTGCAGCGGATGGTCGCGATGGAGGCGGCGTCCGGGACCTTGATCATCCGGTCGATGGCCTGCCCGATGAACGACGGTTCCACCCTGGGCCTGCCGATGCCCTCGATGAGCGAGCCGGAATCGCTGGTGAGCGAGGGATCGCTGTCGCGCCAGGCTTCGAAGAACACCGAGCGCTGCGGGTCGACGACGGCCAACCGGGTCCCGAGCCTGCGGTAGCGCAGGTAGCGGCCGATGGTGGCGCTGGTGCCGCCGGTGCCCGCGCCGACGACGATCCAGGCGGGTTCGGGGTGCGGTTCGAGCGCGAGCTGCTCGAAGATCGACTCGGCGATGTTGTTGTTGCCCCGCCAGTCGGTGGCGCGTTCGGCGTTGGTGAACTGGTCCATGAAGTGGCCGCCGAGCTCGGAGGCCAGCCGCCGGGACTCGGAGTAGATCGCGCCGGGCTCGTCGACGAAGTGGCAGCGGCCGCCCTGCCACTCGATGAGCGCGACCTTCTCGCCGCTGGTGGACCGGGGCATCACCGCGATGAACGGCAGTCCGAGCAGTCGGGCGAAGTAGGCCTCCGAGACCGCCGTCGATCCGGACGAAGCCTCGATCACGGGTGTGTTTTCGGTCACCCAGCCGTTGCAGATGGCGTAGAGGAACAGCGAACGGGCCAGCCGGTGCTTGAGCGAACCGGTCGGATGTGTTGACTCGTCCTTGAGGTAGAGGTCGATCCTCCACTCGGCGGGCAGCGGGTACCGCAGCAGGTGGGTGTCGGCGCTGCGGTTCGCGTCGGCCTCGATGATCCGGACGGCCTCGCTGGTCCAGGCCCGCGTGCGCTCGCAGGAGCGGTCGATGTCGCTGGTCATTCGGCATCCGCCGGGGCGTCGCCGCGCAGTTGGGCGCGCAGCTGCTCGCGGCGTTCGCGGCGACCCCTGGTGCGCTCGGCCATGCCGACCGCGACGCGGCGCCGGAGCTTGCCGAAGACCAGCAGCGACAGCGGCATGACCACGACGACGGACACGGCGATGGCGACCAGGACCGGCACCTGGGCCAGCATCAGCAGCACCGCCACGACCGCGACCAGGCCGAACCGGGCCGCGGTGTAGAGCGCGATGTCGCGGGCCAGGTTGGGCTTGACCTCGGACGTCTCGCCGGTCGGCTGCTCAGGGCCCGCTCCGGGGGTCGCGGCGACCGCGGCTTCGGGCTCGTCGGTTCTCGTCTCCTGCTGTTCCCGCACGTCATCCAGGGTAGAGCACCCTCGGGAACGACCGGCCCGGCGTCCGGGGACCGCAGGTCGGAGCGCCCGAAGCGCCGTTTTCGTCCCTTACCTTCCCTTTACCTAAACCCAAACGTTCGAGTACCTGACCCCTCAGGTGCCACGATTGCGACCGGAATGCCCGAATGTCAGTTACCGCAAAAGTGGAGGTCACACGTGACCGCGTCGACTCAGCAGCCTCGCCAGAACGGTCAGGAGCAGCTCCTCACCCCAGGTGAGGTCGCGGCGCTCTTCCGGGTCGACCCCAAGACCGTGACCCGATGGGCGACCGCCGGCCGGATCGGTTCGATCCGCACCCCCGGTGGCCACCGTCGCTTCCGCGAGTCTGAGGTCCGCACCCTGCTGGCCGAGCTGACCAACGATGTGAACCGCACCGCCTGACCGACCGGTCCGGCAGCGGCGAACATCTCGAAGCGGCGCGGAAGTCAACGCGGCGGTGCGCAGGCCCACTCGCCAAACCCCTCGTGGTGAGTGCCCCGGGCACCGCGGCAGGCGCCGAAGGAAGCAGTCGCAACAGCCGAGAATCACTGCACCAAGTCGAAGATCGCTGGGCGGCCGGCCGATGACGACCGCCGTCCCTGGTGACACCTCGCAAGTCCGCGAGGCGTCACCAGGGACCCCGCTCGAACCGGACACCTCCGGACAAAGACACCACCGTCTCTGATTGGCTAGTGTCGTAAGCGGAACGGTTGGAGGTGGCCACGATGATCTATGCCCTCGCCGCCATTGGCGCGCTCACCATCGCTGTGCTGATGTGGAAGGCGTTCGGCCCGCAGGTCGCCAAGCCGCGCGCCCGCAGAGCCCCGGTCGCCCCCGACGACGACCCGGAATTCCTCCGCAAGATCGCCGAAGAACAACGCAAGAACAAGCGCCCGACGGACGAAGACGGCGGCCTCAAGTAACCCGCCCAACCCCGTCAGGCAGGTACGTCAGGCAAGCGGCGAAGCCGCTTTCTCGGTACCCCACCAAAGCAACTCGCACCGCCGGGGGTTCTCAGACGTTCTCTGGGGAGGACAGCCGCAGCGCCGCGTATTCGACATACTCAAGTCGCGGATCCCGGAGCCAGAGAGCGTCTGAGGTTCCCCCACCCGCACCGCCCAGCAGAATGAGTTTGGAACCAGCTCAGCCTTGAGCCTGACGACCAGGGGCGTGGGGGAAGTCGTCGGCGACCATTGCTGCCAGCTCCAGCAACGCCATCCGCGTCGGAGCCGCCAGCTGGTCGAGCTCGACTTCCGCGCCTTCTTCGAGGTGCGGGTCGAACGGGATGCGGGAGACGGCGCGGCAGCGGGACGCGAAGTGGGCGCCGAGCTTGTCCACGTCGACCTTGCCGGATGCGGGGCGCACGGAGTTGATGACGGCGACGGAGCGGGAGACCAGGTCGCCGTAGCCGTGGGCGTCGAGCCAGTCCAAAGTGGCCGATGCGCTGCGGGCGCCGTCGATCGAGCTGGAGGAGACGATCACCAGCGAGTCGGCGACGTCCAGCACGCCCTTCATGGCCGAGTGCATGAGGCCGGTGCCGCAGTCGGTGAGCACCACGTTGTAGAAGTGCTCCAGCAGCGTCACGGTGCGCCGGTAGTCGTCCTCGCTGAACGCCTCGGAGACGGCCGGATCCTGCTCGCTGGCGAGGATTTCCAGCCTGCTCGGGCCTTGCGAGGTGTAGGAGCGGACGTCGCTGTAGCGGCGGATCCGGTGCGCGTCGCGCAGCAGGTGCCGGACGGTCGCGGTGGTCTCCAGCGGGATCTTCTGGCTCAGCGTGCCGCGGTCCGGGTTGGCGTCGACGGCGATGACGCGGTCGCCGCGCAGCGAGGCGAAGGTCGCGCCGAGCGTGGCGGTCGCGGTGGTCTTGCCGACGCCGCCCTTGAGGCTGAGCATCGCGATCTTGTAGCAGCCCTGCAGCGGCTGGTTGATCCGCGTGATGAGCTCGCGGCGTCGCCGGTCGGTGGGTCCTTCGCCGAGGTTGACCGTCTTGCCGCTGGCCATGTAGACGGCCTTGCGCCAGCCGGACTGCGGCGGCCGCTTGGTCTGCCGCAGCAGCTGCGCGGACGAGAGGTCGGCGTTCGGCTGCGGCTGCTGGTGACCGGGCTGCTGCGGGCCGGGCTGCTGGGGAGGCTGCTGCGGGTACGGCTGGCCGGTCGGGAACGGTCCGGACGGACCACCCGAGACGGGCGCGTACGGGCTCACCGGCACCGGCCCGGAGCCGCCCTCGGTGACCTGGTGGGGACCCGAGACCTGGTGGGGCCCGGACTGGGCCCCCGGGTAGCCGGGCCACGGCTGCTGCTGCGGGTGCGGACCTGACTGGGACGGGTCGGGGTACACCGGCGCTCCGCTCGGGTAGTACGGCTGCGGGGTGTCCGCGACCGGGTAGGGGCCGGACACGTCGGGCTGCGACGGGTCCACGTACGACGGTTCGGGGTGTTCGGGAACCGGTTTGGGCTGGTGCGGCCGCGTCTCCGGATCGGTGTAGGAGCCGTTGCCGCTCTTGCTCCCGGCCTCGGTGCCGACCGGGCCGTCGGCCTGCGGGGAGACGGCACCGACGTCCCGCCTCGTCTCGGGCTCTTCGTACTGTCCCGTCACCGTCGCCGTCCCTCCAACGTTCGAGCCGATGCAGCGCTTGCGCACAGCAACCTAAACCCACACGTACCCCCTCGTCACCATAGGTGGCAGGTAGGCGCCGCGGGTTTCTCAGGTCACCAAACGCGATTCACGCCACGGCTGCGAGCCGAACGCGCCGTCGCACTCCTGCGAACGCCGGATCGAGTGCTGCTCACAGCCCGGCGTAGGAGTGCAGACCCGTGACGACGAGGTTGACGAAGAACAGGTTGAAGATCATCACGGCCAGGCCGAGGACGTTGATCCACGCCGAACGCACCCCGCGCCAGCCCGCGGTCGCGCGCGCGTGCAGGTAGGCGGCGTAGACGATCCAGGCGATGAACGCGCAGGTCTCCTTGGGGTCCCAGCCCCAGAAGCGGCCCCACGCGGCCTCCGCCCAGATGGCGCCGGCGACGATCGCGAAGGTCCACACCGGGAAGATGATCACGGTGGCGCGGTAGGCCATCCGGTCCAGCGCCTGGCTGGTGGGCAGCCGCGAACCGAACTTGGCCATCTTCAGCGGGTTGTTCTCGTACCGGCAGCGCAGCAGGTAGAGGACGCTGGCGACACCGGCGAACAGCAGCGCGCCGCTGGAGACGATCGCGGCGGCGACGTGGATGACGATCCAGTACGACTGCAGCGCCGGCTGCAGCGGCGCGGCTTCGGCGTAGAGCACGGTGCCGGACAGGAACAGCAGCAGCGTCACCGGCAGCATCAGGAAGCCGCCGAGGCCGCGCAGCTGAGCCGGGGTGGCTTCCCGGCGGGCGTTGCGCAGCTGCCGGAACAGCACGATCAGCCAGGCGACGACGGCCGCCAGGCAGATCGCCGAGCCGAACTCGTACATGTTGCCCCACGGCACGCGACCCGTGGCCAGGCCGCGGGTCAGCAGGGAACCGAAGTGCACCAGCGCGCCGAGCACGGTCATCGACACGGCCATGCCGCCGAGCCGCTCGGCCAGCGGCCGCTTGGGCTGCGCCGGGACGTGGCCGACGACGTCCTTGGCCTCGGACGACTTCTCCGCGCCCACCAGGGCGGCTTCGCGGGTGCGGGCCGCGGTGGCGACCCTGCCGTAGGCGAACTCGCCGAAGTACAGCAGCATCGCCGCGATGTAGATGACCACCGAGGTGGCGTAGGCCATGTCGCTGTAGTTCGACAGCGTCTCGTTGACCGGCATCAGCTCTTCCTTTCGCGCGCGGTCCCAGCGTCCGCGCGGGGCTGGGGCGAGTGGTCGACATCCGCACCGAGCAGGTCATCGGCGATCCGGGCGAACTCCTCGCCGTACCCGGCCTGGTCGGTGCGGGCGAGCCCGCCGACCTCGACAACGGTACGCGCGGCGGGGCTTTCGCCGGTTTCCGGGTGCGGAGCAGCCCGCACCCAGATGCGGCGGCGCTTGACGATCAGCGAGGTGCCGAGTCCGAAGATGATGAGCACCGCGAAGGCCAGCACCGATGTCTGGAACGGGTCGTGCGAGACCTGCAGGTTCGCCCAGCGCTCGACACCGTCGAAGCGGACCGTGGTGCCGTCGTCGAGGCGGATCTCCTCACCGACGCGGACGTTCTCGCGGGCGACCCGGTTGAGCCTGCCCTGCTCGACCATCGACTGGTCGACGCCGAAGATCGACTGACCGCGTCCGGAGTCCAGGCCCAGGTCGCCGCGCATCACGTCGATGGCCGCGGTCGGGTCCAGCAGGTCGGGGAACCCGGAGCTGAGGATCTTGCCGTCGAACGCCGCGGTCGGCGCGAACAGGCCGGTGATGGCCAGCTGGCTCTGCCTGCGCTGCACCTCGTCGGTGACGCCGGGCTGGTCGAACTTGGTGGCGCCCTGCGACAGCATCGTCTGCGGCGACATCGGCTGCCACTGCACGAGTCCGGTGCGCTGCTGGCCGTCCGGCCAGGTCACGGTGAACCGGGGCGCGTAGCCGTTGCCGGTCAGGTAGATCCGGTCTCCGGCGGTGCGCAGCGGGTGGTTGACCTGCAGCGTGTAGGGCTGCCAGGTGTTCGTCTCCAGGCCTTCGCCGGACTGGTACTGCATGCCCACGCGGTAGTTGGCCACCTGACCGTTGGGCTGGTAGTCGACGTCGAAGTCGTCGACCTTGACGCAGAACGGGGACAGCTGGGTGCCGTCGACGGACAGACCCGCGCGGAACGAGTCGTAGTTGTAGGTGCCGGAGTTGCAGAACTCGGAGCCGTCGGCCACCACGATGACCTGGCCCTCGTAGCCGTAGAGCTTGCCGCCCGCGAGGCCGATCAGCAGCCCGACCAGCGCGAAGTGGAACACGAGGTTGCCGACCTCGCGGAGGAATCCGCGCTCGGCGCTGATCGACCGGGCTCCGTCGTCCTCGGTGTGCTCGACCATCCGCCAGCCGCGCAGCCGGGTCTTGGCCGCGGCGATGGCCTCGTCGACCGAGGTGTCGTCGAGCGTCTTCTCCGCGTGGTGCGGCAGCCGGCCGAGGTTGCGCGGGGTGCGGACCGGCTTGCTGCGCCACTGCTTGTAGTACTCCCAGCAGCGCGGCAGCAGGCAGCCGATCAGCGAGATGAACAGCAGCACGTAGATCGAGGCGAACCAGACCGAGCTGAAGACCTCGAACATGCCGATCTTGTCCAGCAGCGGAGCGATGTCCGGGTGCTGCTGGAAGTACTTGTCCACTTCGGACCGGTTCAGCGAGCGCTGCGGGATCAGCGCACCCGGCAGGGCCGCCATGGCCAGCAGGAACAGCAGCACCAGCGCGGTGCGCATGGATGTCAGCCCGCGCCAGGTGTTGCGCAGGAAAGCGAGGGCGGTCGTGAGGTGGTCGCGCATCAGATCGGCGTCTCGAATCCGGCGATCGGGCCACGAAGCATCGAGATCAGCTCTCCCCACAGACCGGTGACGAGCAGCAGGCCCACCACCACCAGCAGCACTCCACCCGCGATCTGGATCGCGCGGCCGCGCCGCCGCAGCCAGCCCGCGCTGCGCACCGCCCAGCGGGCGCCCAGGGCCAGCAGCACGAACGGGACGCCGAGGCCGACGCAGTAGGCGAGCACCAGCAGGATTCCGCGCAGCGCGGTGCCGGTGTCCACATCGGTGCCGGCGGCGACCGAGATGACGCCCACCAGGGTCGGTCCCAGGCACGGGGTCCAGCCGAGGCCGAACACCGCGCCGAGCAGCGGCGCGCCCCACACCCCGGCGCGCGGCACGCGGTGCACCCGCACGTCGCGCTGCAGGGCGGGGATCAGGCCGAGGAACACCAGGCCCATCGCGACCGTGACGACGCCGCCGATGCGCTGCAGCAGCAGCTCGTTGGTCAGCAGCGCGTCGGACACCCCGAGCAGCAGCAGCGCTCCGGCCGCGAACACGACGCTGAAACCGGCCACGAACAGCAGCGCGGCTCCGGCGACCCGCCAGCGGCCGCGCCGGTTCTCCTCGGCTTCGGCTTCGTCGACCGGCGGCGAGTCGGCGCCCACGACACCGGCGAGGTACGCCAGGTAACCGGGCACCAGCGGGACCACGCAGGGCGAGGCGAAGCTGATCGCCCCGGCGAGCGCCGCGATCGCCGCCGCGAACAGCAGCGGTCCGGACGCGGCGAGCTCGGTGGGGTTCACGCTTCGAGGGTAGGAAAGCCGACGTCGCCCTCACGCACCGGGCTCGGTGAACCAGCCCACGAACCCCCAGGTAAACGCGATGCCCAGGCACGAACCCCGCACCAGCAGGACGTTGGTCCCGCCCATTCCAGGACCAACGACCGCAAGCGGGAGACAGGAGTCACACCCACCGGCCGAGCCAGCAGCCCCAACCACCGTCAGGCAACCGGCGAAGCCGGTTTCTCACTACCCCACCTGAGCAACCGGCACCGCCGCGGGTTCTGACACGTCTTCTGGGGAGGACAGCCGTAGCGCCGTGTAGTGGACATACACAAGTCTCGGATCCCGGAGCCAGAAGGCGTGTCAGGTTCCGCTACCCGCACCGCCACGCAACAAGACCACTGAGTAGTGGCAGTAAAACCGGCCGAGCAGTTCAGGGTTCCGGAGCCAAAAAGCCGCCCAGGTTCCGCTACCCGCACCGCAAAGCAACGAGACCACGGAGAAGCAGCGAAAACCTACGCGGGCTCGGAAGCGATCTTCTGCACCTCGGGGAGCAGTTCGCTCTCCAGCATCTCGGTCAGGAAGATCGCCGCGACCCGGTGCTGCCGGTCCAGGACGATGGTGGCCGGCACGGTGCTGCGCGGGAACTGGCGCAGCGAGAGCAGCGTGCGACCTGCCGGGTCGAAGATCGACGGGTAGCTCAGGCCGCGGTCGCGGTGGAAGTCCGCTGCCGCGCTCTGGTTGTCCCGCACGTCGATGCCCAGCACCTGCACGCCCTGCGGACCGAGCTTGTCCTGCACGGCCTGCAGGTCGTCGGCTTCGGAGCGGCACGGGCCGCACCAGGAGCCCCAGATGTTGAGCACCACGACCCTGCCCTGGAAGTCCTGGATTCCCAGCTGCTTCCCGGGGTTGAGCAGGTCGTCGCCGGAGAGGTGGCTGATCCGGCCCCGCTCGCCGGCCGGGTAGAAGATGCGCGTCTGCCCGCCGGGCGAGACGAAGGTGAACTCGCCGCCCGCCTTGTTGGAGTCGTCGCCCTCGGTGGCGCAGCCACCGACCATCGCCAGCACGGCCGTGATCAGGCCGAGCCGCACCAGAAGCTTCCTCATGCGCCCGTCACTCTCGGATCGGTGCCACCTGCGGGCTCGACGTAGGCCACCCGCACCAGCTGTTCGCCGCGGAACACCAGCGTCGTCACCGACGCCAGCGAGCACTGCCTGCGGCGGGGGTCGTGCCACATCGGCTTGCCCTCGACGTAGCGGCGCAACGTCCAGATCGGCAGCTGGTGCGAGACGCACACCGCTTCCCGCCCGGCCGCCGCGGCACGCGCGCGGTGCGCGGCGCCGAGCATCCGGTGGGCGATCTCCAGGTAGGGCTCGCCCCAGGAGGGCGCGAACGGGTTCCACAGCTTCGGCCAGTGCCGGGGTGAGCGCAGCGCTCCGTCGCCGACCGAGACCTTGAGGCCTTCGAAGCGGTTGTCCGCTTCGATGAGCCGGTCGTCGGTGGCCACGTCGACCTGGAACATCGCGCCCAGCGGGCGGGCGGTCTCCTGGGCGCGCTGCAGCGGCGAGGAGATCACGCGGGCGATGTCGTGGCCGGAGAGGAACTCCGCGACGAGCTTGGCCTGCTGCTCGCCCTTGTCGGACAGCCGGTAGCCGGGGAGCCGGCCGTAGAGGATGCCCTCCGGGTTGTGCACCTCGCCGTGGCGGAGGAAGTGCACGAGGGTCTTCTCAGCCTGGGGTTCGGTCATTTCGACGCCTCCGGGGCGGTCGCGGCGGCGGCCGCGCGCGCGGCGTGCGGCAGGGCGTCGGCGATCTGCTCGAACGCGGCGTCGTCCATGGCGGCGTTGACGAACCAGGTCTCGAAGGCGCTCGGCGGCGGGTAGATGCCGCGCGCGAGCAGCTCGTGGAAGAAGGCGGGGAAACGCCAGGTCTGCTGGGCCTGGGCCTGCTCGTAGTCGTGCACCGGCGTCTCGCTGAAGAAGATGCTGAGCATGTTGCCCGCCGAGGCGATCTGGTGGACCACGCCCTCGGCGCTCAGCGCGGACCCGATGAGCTCGCGGAGCCGGTCGGCGTTGCGGTCCAGGGCGGCGTAGACCGAGGCGTCGGCGGCGCGGAGGTTCGCCAGGCCGGAGGCGACGGCGATCGGGTTCCCGGCGAGCGTGCCCGCCTGGTAGACGGGGCCGGTCGGCGCGAGGCGCGACATAACGTCGGCGCGACCGCCGAAGGCGGCGGCGGGAAGTCCACCGGACATGACCTTGCCGAAGGTGTAGAGGTCGCCGGCGACGCCGTCGATGCCGAACCAGCCGGCGGCGGAGACGCGGAAGCCGGTCATCACCTCGTCCATGATGAGCAGTGCGCCGTTCGCGCTGGTCAGCTCCTTGAGTCCGGCGTTGAAGCCGGGCAGCGGCGCGACCGTGCCCATGTTGCCGGCGGCGGCCTCGGTGATCACGCAGGCGATCTCGTCGCCCTGCTCGGCGAAGACCTGCCGCACGGCTTCGAGGTCGTTGTAGGGCAGCACGAGGGTGTCGGCGGCCTGCGCGCCGGTGACGCCCGGCGAGGTCGGCAGGCCGAGCGTGGCGACGCCCGAACCGGCGCTGGCCAGCAGCGCGTCCACGTGGCCGTGGTAGCAACCGGCGAACTTGACGATCTTCTGCTTGCCGGTGAAGGCGCGGGCGAGCCGCACGGCGCTCATCGTCGCCTCGGTCCCGGAGTTGACCAGGCGGACCTGCTCGACGGGCTCGACGCGGTCGATGATCTCCTGCGCCAGGTCGATCTCACCGGTGCCGGGGGTGCCGAAGGACGTGCCGTGCACGGCCGTGTCCCGCACCGCGGCGACGACGTCGGGGTGGGCGTGCCCGTTGATCATCGGGCCCCAGGACGACACCAGGTCGACGTAGCGGTTGTCGTCGGCGTCCCAGAGGTAGGCGCCCTCGCCGCGCACCATGAACCGCGGCGTGCCGCCGACGGACTGGAAGGCGCGGACCGGGGAGTTGACGCCGCCGGGCGTCACCGCCTGCGCACGCTCGAACAGCTGCCGCGACTGCGGAGCCGGATCGTCGTGCCGGGTCGAAGCGGAGTTCGCAGAAGCTGTCACGCCCCCAGTTTGACACTCCCCGCGCTGTGGCCGGGCGCACACCGTTTCGAGGAACGTCCAGCGGTCACCGCGCGTGGCGGTGCGGGCTCAGCACCCGCACCTGAAGCAGCGGCTCCGCGGAACCGGAGGACTAGTCACCCGCTCGGATGGCGAGGCCGATCTGGCGGAGGGCGTCGATGAGCAGCAGCCCGGCGAAGGTGGCGGCGATGACCGCACCGGACAGCCAGCTGCCGATGGAGCGGGTCACCACGTCCACGGCACCGCGCGGTCCGGGCAGGTAGATGGTCACCACGCCGCGGTGCCACGCCCACCACGCGAGCAGCACCAGCGCTACCGCGGCGACCAGTTCGAGGCCGGCCACGGCCGCGCGCCACGGCTGGTTCAGCCGGCCACCCGAGCGCACCGGTTCGGCGTCGCCGTCGAGCTTCGGCCCGCTCGCGGGCCACGGTTCGGCAGTCGTCACGGCGGACAGCGTCTCACACGTCGCGGGCGTCGAGGACCGCGCTGATCCGATCGGTGCGCTCGGCGTGCCGGGCCGCGTCGTGCGAGAGGTGACCGAGCAGCCGGTAGATGCGCTCGTGGTACTCGGGCAGGTCGAGGTAGAAGATCGGCTCGTGGTGCATGACCCGGTTGCGGAAGTCGAGCATGCCCATGAAGTCGTGGTGCAGCGCGTTGCGCGGGCCCGTGTAGTGGGGGAACGCGCGGTGCGCCGCGGGAACCCAGATCTGCCGGTCGTGGGTGCGGCTGAGCAGCGAGACCCAGAACCCGAAGGTCAGCTCGGCGACCACGTCATCGGAGGTGTGCTCCGCCCGGCGTTCGATCTTGCGGCGAGCGCGGCCGATCTTGAACTTGGCGTTGTCGGCCAGCTGCGCGGTCTTCCACCAGTCGTCCCGGCCGAAGCGCTCCCGCAGGCGGTGGTGCAGGGCGTTGCGCAGCGACACCTCCAGCCAGTGCAGCGGGCCGTAGAAGGCCGCCGAGACCTGCACGTTCCAGTCGTAGAGCCGGACCGCGACGTCGACGTCGCCACCGGCCTTCTTGAGGTAGCGGTCGAAGCGCGATTCCGACAGCAGCTCCCGCACCCAACCGGGGAGCTCGACGTCGTCCCTGGTCATGGGGTTTTCCTTTCGGCTGCTGTGGATCTCGTGCTAGATTGGACCGCGTAGGCCCCGGGTCCGCCTCTGCTTCGCGCATGCCGCCCGGGGCACTTTGCTGCCTAGAGCTCCGACGAGCGCTTCTCGACGAGCTTCGCGAGTTCGGCCGACAGCTCCTCGTGGCCCTTGGCCCAGGCCAGCACCACGGTGTCGTCGGTCAGCCGCAGCGGGATCTCGCCGGTGCCCTTCGGGACGGTCCAGCTGCCGCCCAGCACGCGCGCCCCGACGGGCGCTCCCACGTCGCTGACCTCGGCGATCGTCTCGACGGCGAGGGTCTCCCTGCCGAGCACCAGTTCGGACGTGGTCAGGCGCACCGCGAGCAGCCGCCGCCTGCCGTAGACCCAGATGGTGGCGCAAACGGCCAGCACGAGGCCGACCAGGATCCACATCGCGACGTGCTGCGGGCCGAGCGTCAGCTGCTCGGCGAGAAGCCCCAGCAGCGCGAAGGCCGGGCCCCACAGCACAGGCCACCAGCTGCTGCCGCGTTCGGAGTACAACACCGGATCGCTCATCGCTCACCCGTCAGGAAGTCGGAGCTCTGCTGCGCCCACATCAATACGGTTCCGGCGAGGCCGAGCACAAGGAGCAGGACGGGGATTCCGAAACCTGCACCCGAAACGACCATCAGCACTGCGTGCACGGCGGCGAACGCGGTGAGCACGAACCGCGCCCACCCCCGGCGGCGGAACACCAGCGCGCCCAGCGCCAGGTAGATCGCCGCCATGACGACCCCGACGACGGTGTTGACCAGCAACAACCGGCCTTGGACGGCGGGATCGGACCAGGCCAGCCCGGTCTCCAGCAGGAGCAGCAGGGCCACGACCCACCACAGGACGACCGCGATGCGCAGCGGTTTCGGCGGCGCCATCAGTACCGGCGGTTCGACGCGTCGAAGTAGGCGTTGGACTTCGCCGTGAAGACCAGCACCACGAAGGCGACCGTGCCGACGACGCCCAGCCCGCCCTGCACGTAGCTCAGCGCGTAGTAGCCGCCGGGCAGCGCCTCGGTCTCGCTCAGACCGGTCGCCATGCCGCCGGAGGCCAGGGTGCCGATGCTCGACATCGCCCAGAACGCGGCGAAGATCGTCAGGGTGACCCGCGCCCAGTTGCGGCCCGCCCGCAGCTTGAAGCCGAAGGTGATCCACAGGCCGGTCAGGATCAGGTAGAAGATCGTCAGGAAGACGAAGAAGACCATCATCACGCCGTTGACCGCGGAGGTCATCTCCGCGGTGACGTCGTCCGCGCTCCCGCCGATCGAGTCCTGCACCCAGCCCTGCAGCACCAGGTAGCTGACCACGTTGAGCACGGTCACCAGCAGCGGGAGCACCACGGCGATCCAGAACGCGGTCTCGACCGTCGCGGGCCGTTGCGGCACGGCCATCTCGTGGACGGGCACCGGCGGCGCGCTGAAGGGGTTCTGCGAGTAGGGCTGGTATCCGCCGGGCTGCTGCGGAAAACCGCCGGAAGGAGTCCCCGACTGCGGGTATCCACCCTGCTGCCAAGGATTCTGCGGGAAGTTCACGCACGAACCCTAGAAACCAGCCGATACCCCTGTCCACCGGTTCAGGTCAAGTACCGCGAAGAGGACGTTCACATCACCACCCTGCTTCGGCGAGCGGAGCAACGGGGTGGGGTCAGCGGGGCTGGAGGTACTGGTTCGAGGGCGCCAGGTAGGCGTAGACGATGGTGGCGGCGATCGTCGCGAGCTGGAGGACGGCGACGAGGGCCGTGCCGATCCCGCCTGCGGCGCCTCCGATGACCGTGGGGATCGTCAGCAGGAACCACAGCGCGCCGACCACGGTGATCACGATGCGCGCCCAGTTGCGGCCGTTGCGCATGAAGATCAGGAACATGATCCACAACCCGGCCAGGACCAGGCAGAACACCACGGCGATCGCGATCGTGACCTGGAACAGCGCGCGGGCCTGGTCGAGGCTGAGCGCAGGCTGACCGGCCGCTCCCGCCTCGCCGAGGACCATCTGCAGCTCGGCGTCGCTGATCGTGGCGAACGCCAGCGCGAACATCACGAATCCGACGACCGGGCTGGCGATCCCCGCCCAGAACGCGTTGTCGATCGTGCGCGGGCGCTGCGACCCCGGCGACCGCTCAGGCGGAGGCGGCGGGGCGGCGCCGTACGGGTTGACTGCGTCTGGGGGCGTCACCAGACCAGCCTAGGAACGGGCCGAAGCCGTGTCCACCGGATCGTCACCACACGTGACGAGGTGGTTGCGGACGGAAACCCCGGGACTCGCGGAAGAACCGGTTGGCCTCGGGCCGGTACATGAACACGATCGCCGCGACCTCGACCGCCGCCACCAGCACCGCGAACACCACGTCGACGCCGCTCACGGTCATCCCGGTCAGCTGCTTGATCAGCGCCGGGCCGACCAGCGACACCGTCAGCACGGTGATCACGGCGTTGAACACGCCGAAACCGCCGAACACCGTGAGCGTGATGCGGCCCCAGTTGCGCCCCTCCAGCATCCGCTTGCACAGCAGCAGGTACACCATCAGCGTCAACGCCTTGAACATGAAGGTGAACATGATGCCGCTGTTCGCGGCGGCGTCCAGGTCGGTCTGGGTCATCTCGGGCTGCAGCTGGCGCAGCTCGCCGATCAGGCGTTGCCGGTCGAGGAGCTGGACGAACGCCTGCACCACGCCGACCAGCACGGCACCGACCCACAGCCACCGCGCGGTCTGCAGCGCCTGCGGCGGCTGCGGGGGTTCCGGCGGCGGGACCACCGGTCGGCCGAAGGCGTCCACCCGCTGCTCCAAGTCGGTCATGCGCGCGCGTCCTGCAACCACTGCGCGGCTTCGGTGGCCCAGTAGGTGAGCACGACGTCCGCTCCCGCGCGTCGGATCGAGGTCAGCGTCTCGAGAACGGTGCGCTGGCGTTCGAGCCAGCCGTTGGCCACCGCCGCCTCGACCATCGCGTACTCGCCGGACACCTGGTAGGCGGCGACCGGGACGTCGGCGACACCGGCGATGTCGCGCAGCACGTCCAGGTAGGACATGGCCGGCTTGACCATCACCATGTCCGCGCCCTCGGCCAGGTCCAGGTCCGCTTCGCGCAGGGCTTCGCGGCCGTTGGCCGGGTCCTGCTGGTAGGTCTTGCGGTCGCCCTTGAGCTGGGAGTCGACGGCCTCGCGGAACGGGCCGAAGAACGCCGAGGCGTACTTCGCGGAGTAGGCCATGATCGACACGTCGTCGAAGCCGGTGGCGTCCAGCGAATCCCGGATCACGCCGACCTGACCGTCCATCATGCCGCTGGGCCCGACCACGTGGGCGCCGGACTGCGCCTGCACCACGGCCATCTCGCCGTAGATCTGCAGCGTGCGGTCGTTGTCGACGTTGCCGTCCTCGTCCAGCACGCCGCAGTGGCCGTGATCGGTGAACTCGTCCAGGCACAGGTCGGCCATCAGCACCGTGCTGTCGCCGACCTCGGAGCGCAGGTCGCGCAGCGCGACGTTGAGGATTCCGTCGGGATCGACCGCGCCGGACCCGTCCGCGTCGTGCTCCTCCGGCACGCCGAAGAGCATCAGCCCACCGACCCCCGCGCTGACCGCCTCGGCAGCGGCCTTCTTCAGCGAGTCCCGGGTGTGCTGCACGACCCCGGGCATCGACGTGATCGGCACCGGCTCGGAGGCGCCTTCGCGGACGAACATCGGCAGCACCAGGTGCCGCGGCTCCACGGAGGTCTCGGAAACCAGCCGACGCACCGCCGGGTTGCGGCGGAGTCGACGGGGACGGCTCGTCGGATACATAACAGCGGCTCCCCAAGCTGACTAGGCGGGGTGACACCCCGAGCGTAACCACTCCGGAAATTCGGACTCCGGAGACCTCACCCCGACCGTGATCGTCCCCTCAACCCGAGGCCGTCATCGGAGCAGCGGTGTTGGTCCCGGTGAGACGCCGAAGGGCGCCCGGACGTGGTGTCCTGGGCGCCCTTCGGGGTCTCGATCGGCTCTCGTCGCCGCGCCGGATCAGCTCCGGCGGGCTCGCTTGGCCTTGCGCGGGGGCGGCAGCGCGCCTTCAGCGCGGAGGCGGGCCGCGTGCGCCGCGAGGGCGTCGACCAGCTCCTCGACCCTGGGGGCCTCGGGCTGGACGTCGACCCGCAGGCCGAACTCCTTCGCCGTCTCGGCCGTGTTCGGGCCGATGCAGGCGACGAGCGTGCGGGCGTGCGGCTTGCCCGCGATGCCGACGAGGTTGCGGACCGTGGAGGACGAGGTGAAGCAGACGGCGTCGAAACCACCGGTCTTGATCATCTCGCGGGTCTCCGCGGGCGGCGGAGCGGCGCGGACGGTGCGGTAGGCCGTCACGTCGTCGACCTCCCAGCCGCGCTCCTGCAGCCCGGCCGACAGCGTCTCGGTGGCGATGTCGGCGCGCGGCAGCAGCACCCGGTCAACCGGGTCCAGTATGTCGTCGTGCGGCGGGAACTCCTGCAGCAAGCCCTCGCTCGACTGGTCGCCCGAGGGCAGCAGCTCCGGGATGATGCCGAAGGCGCGCACCTTCTCCGCGGTGGCCTCGCCGACGCAGGCGATCTTCACACCGGAGAACGCGCGGGCGTCCAGGCCGAACTCCGCGAACTTCTCCCACACCGCGCGGACCGCGTTCGCCGAGGTGAACACGACCCACTGGTAGCGGCCGTCGACCAGGCCCTTGACCGCGCGCTCCATCTGAGCGGGGCTGCGCGGCGGCTCCACGGAAATGGTCGGCACCTCGTGCGACACCGCACCGTGCGACCACAACCGCTCGCTCATCACGCCGGCCTGCTCCTTGGTGCGCGGCACCAGGATCTTCCAGCCGTACAGGGCTCGGGACTCCCACCAGGACAGCTTGCTGCGCTCGGAGACGATGTCGCCGATCGTCACCACCAGGTGGCCCTGCAGCTCGCCGGCGTCGGCGGCCAGCGAGGCCAGCGTGGTGTCGATGGTGCGCTGCTGCACCGTGGTTCCGGACGCGGTCACCGCGACCGGGGTGGTCGCCGGACGGCCGTGCTCGACCAGCCGCGAGGCGGCTTCGGCGAGGTGGCTGCCGGTGGTGTGCAGCACCAGCGCGCCGGGCACACCGGCCAGCGCCGGCCAGTCGGCGTCACCGCGGACGTCGACCTCGGTGTGCACCGCGCCCAGCGCGATGCCGGCGTAGGCCGGAACCGCGCTGCCGCCGGAAACACCGGGGATGACGTCGAACGGGGCCTCGGTCTTGGAGACCTCCTGCGTCTCGCGGACCACCGCGTCGGCGGTGAGCGGGTCACCGGCGACCAGGCGCACCACGTTGCGCCCGGTGTCGGCCTCGTTCACCAGGTCCTTGGCCACGTCGGAAGGGTCGCCGACGGCGGGGCGGACTTCCGCCCCCTCGGCGGCCATCGCGACGATGTCGGCGGGTACGTCCGGGTCGGTCACCAGCAGCGAAGCGCGGGCGATCACATCCCGGCCCCGAACGGTGAGAAGTCCCGCGTCACCGGGACCGGAACCCACGAAAGCAATCCGTCCGGGGGTCTTACGTGCTCGGGTCATCAGGGCACTCCCCATCAACTACTGCCGGGACCGCTGAGCAAAGCGGCCCTGGCTTCGAGCAGCTCATCGGCCAGTTCCAGGCCGAGCTGCTCTGCGGCGGTCGTCTCACCAGTGGCGGAAGCGCGGACCAGAACATCGTCGTCGGTCGCTACCACTCCACGAAGGGACAGGCGCAGCGCCACGCGCCCGTCATCGTCGAGGTCCTCCACCACTTCGGCCAGCGCGCCGACCGGCGCGTGGCAGCCGGCTTCAAGCCGGGCCAGCACTGCGCGTTCGGCGGCAACCGCGGCGCGGCTGGCCTGATCGTCCAAAACGGACTGCAGCAAGTGCTCTGTGTCCACGTCGTCGACGCGGCATTCCACTGCGAGCGCGCCCTGAGCGGGCGCGGGCAGCATCTGCAGTGGATCGAGCGTTTCCGTGATCACCGAAAGCCGGCCCACCCGGGCCAGCCCGGCGCGGGCGAGGACGACGGCGTCCAGCTCGCCGTCTGTCACCTTGCGCATTCGGGTGTCCACATTGCCGCGGATGCCGCGCACCTCCAGCCCCAGGCCTGCGGCCCGGAGCTGACTGGCGCGGCGCGGCGAACCGGTGCCCACAACGGACCCCGGGGGCAGTTCGCCGAGCGTCAGACCGTCCCGTGCCACCAGCGCGTCCCTCGGGTCCTCCCGGACCGGGACGGCGGCCAGCGACAACCGGGGGTCCGGTTCGGTCGGCAGGTCTTTGCAGGAGTGGATGGCGACGTCGACCTCGTCGTTGACGAGCGCTTCGCGCACCGCGGAGGTGAACACGCCGACGCCGATCTCGGCGATCGGGGCGGTCGACTGGTCACCGGGGGTCTCGACGGCCACCAGCTGGGTCGGGTAGCCGGCCGCCTCCAACTGCTCGGCCACCCACGTGCTCTGCGCCATCGCGAGCGCGCTTCCGCGGGTGCCGATCCGGAGGGTCTTGTTCAACGGTCCTCACCGTCCTGTTCCGCCCGGCCGCGCAACAGCGCCTGGGCGACCGTGACCCCGCCTGGGAGGTTCTCCTCGGCCTGCGGGGTGCCGATCACCGCAGCGGTCTGCGGGTCGAGCTCGAAGAGCTCACGGAGTGCGTCGGCGTAGCCGGAACCACCCGGCTGCGACGCGAGTTGCTTGACGCGGACGGTCGGCGCGTGCAGGAGCTTGTCCACCACGCGGCGCACCGTGCGGCTGAGCTCCTCGCGCGTCGGCGCGTCGATGTCGGGCAGCCGCGAGTCCAGTCGCAGCAGTTCGCTGTCGACGACCTCGGCGGCGCGCTTGCGCAGCGCGGTGACCGTGGGGGTCACCTCGGCCGAGCGCTGCGCGGCCAGGTAGCCGCGCACCTCCTCGGCGACGATCTCGGCGGCCCGGTCGGACTCGTTGCCGCCCTGCTTGGCCGACAGCCGGTCCTGCAGGCTGGCCAGGTCGACGACGGTGACGCCGGGCAGGTCGCCGACCTCGGCGGCGATGTCGCGCGGCAGCCCCAGGTCGCAGCACAGCAGCGGCCGTTCGTCACGGACCACCAGCGCTGCGGAGACGACGTCTTCGGTCACCACGGCACCGACCGCGCCGGTGCACGCGACCAGCAGGTCTGCGGCGGCGATCGCGTCGGCCAGACCCGAGAGGTCCGCGGTGCCGGCGTCCACGCCGTCGGCGCGCAGCGACTCGGCCAGCCGCTCGCCGTTGGCGGCGGTGCGGTTGGCGATGACGATGCGGCCGATGCCCGCGCGCTTGAGCTGCGCGGCGGTCAGGCCGCCCATCGAACCGGCACCCACCAGCAGCGCGCTCTTGCCTTCGAGACCGTCGAGCGCGGCCTCAGCGTCGGCCAGGGCCTCCGAGACCACCGAAGCGCCCTCGTTGTCGATGCCGGTCTCGCTGTGCACGCGCTTGCCGACGCGCAGCGCCTGCTGCGCCAGCTCGTGCAGCGTCTTGCCGACGGTGCCGCGCTCGTCGGCGGTTCCGTACGCCTGGCGCAGCTGGCCGAGGATCTGGGCCTCGCCGACGACCATCGAGTCCAGCCCGGACGACACCGAGAAGAGGTGCTCGACGGCGGCGCCGGCGTAGTAGACATAGAGGTGGTCGGCGAGTTCACCGACCTCGGTGCCGGAGTGGCGCGACAGCACGGCCGTCACGTCGTCCAGGCCGCCGTGGAAGGTCTCGGCCAGCGCGTAGATCTCGACCCGGTTGCAGGTGGAGATCACGAACGCCTCGGCGATGTGCTCGCGCAGCACGAGCTCGTCGAGGATCTTGTTGATGTCCCCGCCACTGATGGCGACCCGCTCCAGGACACGGACCGGTGCGCTGTGGTGGGAAATCCCGACGGTGAGCAGGTTCACAGCCGTTCCACCATCCTGTTCGCCGAATCGATCTCACCCGGAAGTCCCGCGCCGCCGCCCGGCGGTCCGCCGTCGGACGCCGCGCCGTCGACCGCGTTCGCGGCTTCCTGCTGCCGTCGGGCCACGTGGAAGGAAAGGATCTGCATCTCCACCGCCAGGTCGACCTTGCGCACCTCGACGTGCTCGGGGACCTGCAGCACGATCGGGGCGAAGTTCAGGATGCACATGACGCCGCCGGCCACCAAGCGGTCGCAGACCTCCTGCGCGCCCTGGGTGGGGGTGGCGATGACGCCGATGGTGACCTCGCGCTCGGAGCACACCTCGACGATGTCGTCGATGTGGCTGACCGGGATGCCGCCGACCGGCACGCCGACCAGGTCGTCGTCGAGGTCGAACAGCGCCGAGACCGGGAATCCGCGGCCCGGGAACCCGCCGTAGTTGGCGAGCGCGTGCCCGAGGTTGCCGATGCCGACCACGGCGACGCTGTGCTTGCGGGTCAGGCCGAGCGTCCGCTCGATCTGACCGATCAGCACCTCGACCTCGTAGCCGACGCCGCGGGTGCCGTAGGAGCCGATGTAGGAGAGGTCCTTGCGCAGCTTGGCGGAGTTGACGCCGGCCGCGGTGGCGAGCTCCTCGCTGGAGACCGTGGTGATGTCCTGCTCGGCGAGCGCGGACAGGGCGCGCAGGTAGACCGCGAGCCGGGCGACGGCCGCTTCCGGGATGGAGCGGGCGCGCTCGCGGGCGGCTGGGACGGCGATGGAGGTGCCGTTGGCGTCGGCCCCGTTCGACGCCCCCGGGGACGCAGCGGTCCGGGCAGTGGTCTGCCCGTCTCCTTCTGGCACGTCCGCTCCTTGGGCCGTCACGCTGGATCTCCCTCGCCTGCTGGTGGTCTGCGCCTCGGGCGGCACCGAAGTGGTGCGGACACCGGGAAACGGTGCGACGCCAACCACCCGATTCGCTGTTCCGCGCCGGAAAATCCGACGGGGAGTTCCGGCGGCACGACCCTTACACCGTAGCCATTTGTGAATGCATGCACAAAGTCGGCGGGGGCGAGCGCACCGGAGGCGCAAACCTTCCCCGCCATCATTGCGGATGCCCCCCTGAAGTGCCAAAACGGGTGGTACAGGGCACGTGACCGACGTCGCCGGGCTCCGAGACCGGTCAGTTCCGCAGCGCGCGGCGGAAGCGCTCTTCCTCGACCTTCCAGAAGCCGTGCTCGACTCCATCGATCAAGATCACCGGGACGCGGTCGCCGTACTCGGCGCGCAGTTCCGAGTCGGCGTCGACATCGCTGACCGACCACGCGATGCCCAGCTCATCGCAGATCCGGCGCACGTCGGCGATCGCGTCGACGCAGGAGTGGCAGCCCTCGCGGGACATCACGGTCACCTCGTGCACGTCGCCTCCTCGGCGAGTCGTTCGAAGAATTTCGGCACTTCCAACGTACTCAGCCCGCGGCGCCGCGGAGACCGGGCTCACCGGCACGACCGAGCAGCTCACGTGCGCAAAATCACTCGGCGTGATCATGGTCATTCCGCCCGAACATCACGGAACGCGACCAGACCGTCACCGCAAAGATCTACCTACTTCTGAGTAACAACACGTATGCTGCTGCTCCAACGCCCATCCCGGTGGGTGTTAGCCAGTCGAGTGAAGGCCCGATCGAGCGGTACCGGCGCGACCCGTCGTAGCTGATCGGCCCCCGGATCAGGTGCCCGTCACGGGTACGACGACATGGTTGCCGGCCCGATGCGTCCCAGACCCACCAGCGCCGGTGAAGCCAACGAAGGCAGGAGGTCGCCGGAGATGAGCAGCCCCAAGACGCTCACACCCCCCGCCCCCGACACCGCAGACCTCACTCAACACGTCTCGCCGCGGCCGTTGAGTTCAACGCGCACGAACGTCTCCGTGCCGGACAGCTGGCCGACCGAGAAGTTCACCCCGGACACCTGGGCCTACGTCAGCGCGGCGCAGCAAGGCGACAACGACGCCTTCGGCAGGCTCTACGACGAGTACTCCCAGACCGTCTACCGGTACGTGCTGTTCAGGGTCAGCGACCACTGCCTGGCCGAGGACATCACCAGCGAGACCTTCCTGCGGGCGCTGCGGCGCATCGCCTCGATCAGCTACCAGGGCCGCGATGTGGCCGCCTGGTTCATCACCATCGCGAAGAACCTCATACTCGACCACATCAAGTCGAGCCGGAACCGCCTGGAGATCCCGACCTCCGAGGTCACCGACCACGTGCCCGCCAAGGGCTCGCACCTCGGACCCGAGCACCAGGTGCTGCTCGACGCCACCAACGACGAGCTGCTGCAGTGCATCCGGCAGCTCAACCCCGACCAGCGGGAATGCATCCGGCTGCGGTTCCTCAAGGACATGTCGGTGACCGAGACGGCCATCGCCATGCAACGCAACGAGGGCGCGGTCAAGGCCCTGCAGCACCGCGCGGTCCGCAGACTGGCGCAACTCCTGCCCGACGATCTCCGCTGACCACGATGTCCGTGGTCGTTCTGCGTAGCGGTGCGGGCGGGGGAACCTGAGCACCCCCGGCGGTGCCGGTGGCTCAGGTGGGGAAGGAAAAGGAGAAAGTGGCTCCGCCACTTCGAACCACATGGTGCTTGCCGATCCCGGCGGAGGTGCGCAATCGTGGCGCGGACGAGGTCTTAAGCTATGAGGCAGCCGCCCCGGACCGGGGCCGGTTGGCGATCACGGACTTCGCACACCACCACTCCGGAGGACCCTGGGAGGCGCGGCGGTGCCGACACGGCAGGGCTCGGCCGATGACGCGGACCACAACGGCATGCGCACGTCCAGCACAGAGCAGATCGACAGCGCGAAAGTAGCGGGTCGCGCCTCAGCCGAGGCGGCGGTTGCATCCGCCCCGGTTCAGGACGGCACGCTCACGACACCACCGGACCTGACCGCGGCGGCGTTCTTCGACGTCGACAACACGATGATGATGGGCGCCTCGCTGTTCCACTTCGCGCGAGGCCTGGCCGCCCGGAAGTTCTTCAACCCGGGTGACCTGGCCGGGTTCGCCTGGCAGCAGCTGAAGTTCCGGATCGGCGGCCGGGAGAACCCGCAGGACATCCAGGCCAGCCGCGAGCAGGCGCTGTCCTTCGTCGCCGGGCGCAGCGTCGAGGAGCTGGTCAACCTCAGCGAGGAGATCTACGACGAGCTGATGGCCGACCGGATCTGGGCGGGCACCCGCGCGCTCGCGCAGATGCACCTCGACGCCGGGCAGCGGGTGTGGCTGGTCACCGCCACGCCCGTCGAGCTGGCCTCGATCATCGCCCGGCGGCTCGGCCTGACCGGCGCGCTGGGCACGGTCTCCGAGAGCGAGAACGGCATCTACACCGGTCGCCTCGTCGGCGAGATGCTGCACGGCCGCGCCAAGGCCCACGCCGTGCGCGCGATCGCCGCCAGCGAGGGCCTGGACCTCCGCCGCTGCACCGCCTACTCCGACTCGGCCAACGACATCCCGATGCTGTCGGTGGTGGGCACCGCCGTGGCGGTCAACCCGGACCAGCGGCTGCGCGAGATCGCCCGTGCCCGGGACTGGGAGGTCCGCGACTTCCGCACCGGCCGCAAGGCCGTCCGCATCGGCCTCAACTCCATGCTCGGCGCAGGCGCCGCAGCCGGCGCGGTCGCAGCAGGCCTCGCCTACCGCCGCCGAGACCGCTCCTGACCAGCGCCGAAGGCAACGCAACTCCGCAGAACTGAGAGCTGTTGAAGAATGCGGCGGAGGCCGCTGTTCCAGGTGTGGGACTCAGCCCGCACCGCCGCAGGTTCTGAGCGGTTTCGTGGCGAGTACGCCGGGACGCCGTGTATTGGCATACATCAGGAGCGGCGCACGGAGTCCACGGAACCGCTCAGGTTCTGCTACCCGCACCGCCAAGCAGAGCAACTCTTGAACAGCTCCTATCCCGAAATGTCGACCATCCAGTTGACGTTGTGTCGATCGGTGCACATCCCGAACTCATCGCCCCACATCTGCTTCTCCAGCGGGACGTGGACCTGGCCGCCTTCGGCCAGCTTGACGAAGTAGCCGCGGAGCGCGTCGGCGTCGGCCGCCTCTCCGCTGATGCTGATCGAGAAGTTGCCGCCGGACGGGGCGGGCATGTCCGGCGGGGCGTCGGCCGCCATCAGCGTGAACCCGAGCTGCGTGATCAGGTTGCCGTGCATGATCTTGTCCGCGGACGGTCCGTCGGCCTGGCCGAACTGGCCGTAGGTGTTCAGCGTCAGTTCCCCGCCGAGGACCGACTGGTAGAACTCCAACGCCTGCCTGGCGTCACCGTTGAACTGCAGGTACGGGTTGAGCTTCGCCGCCACCGTGAATCGCCTCCAGCACTAGGGGTGCGGATGGGGCCGGCGCGGCGGCATCCCCGCCCGCCGCGCCGGCCCGCTACATCCTCGTCACGCGGCGGCGCCCCACGCACGCCCGACGGCCCCGGATCATCAGTCCGGGTGGACCTCAGCCGAGGAAGACGTTGGTGCGCTGCGACAGCAGCCGGTAGAGCGTCTGCTGGATGATCTCCCTGACCTGGTCGGACAGGCTGAACACCAGCATCGGGTCGTCCGCCGCGCCCTCCGGGTACCCGGAGGTCTCGATCGGCTCACCGAACTCGATGTACCACTTCGAGGGGAGCGGCACCGCGCCCAGCGGACCGAAGTGCGGGAACAGCGGCGTCACCGGGAAGTAGGGCAGGCCGAGCAGCCGGGCGATCGGCTTCAGGTCCGCCAGCTTCGGGTAGATCTCCTCGGCGCCCACGATCGCGCAGGGGATGATCGGAGCGCCGGTGCGCAGCGCGGCCGAGACGAACCCGCCGCGGCCGAAGCGCTGCAGCTTGTAGCGGTCCTTGAACGGTTTGCCGATGCCCTTGAAGCCCTCCGGCCACACCCCGACGATCTCGCCACCGGTCAGCAGCCGCTCGGCGTCGGGGTTGCAGGCCAGCGTGTGCCCGGCCTTGCGGGCCACCGCGCCCAGCATCGGCATCCGGAACACCAGGTCCGCGCCCAGCATCCGCAGGTGCCGCTCGGCGGGGTGGTGGTCGTGCAGCGCGACCGTGGTCATCAGCGCGTCCCACGGCAAGGTGCCCGAGTGGTTGGCGACGACCAGCGCGCCGTCATCGGGCACGTTGTGCGCGCCGATGGTCTCCACCCGGAACCACTTCTCGTAGAACGGGCGGATCAGCCGCAGGAAGACCTCGTCGGTAAGCTCCTCGTCGAAGCCGAACTCATCGACCCGGTAGTCGCCGAGCAGCCTGCGCCGGGCGAAGGCGAGCACGTCGATGACGGCCTCCTCCCAGCCCGGTTCGCCCGGGGAAGGGGGGATCCGGTCGCCGTTCTCCGGTCGCAACGGGATCACCTGCGCATCGGCCATCGCGCCTCCGTCTCGCCTTCCGCTCACCGCAGTCTCGACAGCAGTTCTCCGGCGCGCCGCTCCAGCGCCATGATGCTCTCCGGTTCCACGACCGGGCGCAGGCCGCGGCCGCGCACGAAGTCGTCGAACGCCTGCTGGGTGGTCCAGCGCGGGGTGAACCCGAAGGTCTCACGGAGCCGCGTGGTGTCCAGCACCCGGCCGAAGTTGAGGAAGCGCAGCTGCTCCGGCGAGAAGTCCACCAGCCGGGCGCTGCGGAACAGCTGCGTCACGGCGGGCACCGACGGGCTCGGCAACGGCAGCGCCACCCGGCCCGCGCGGCGGATCGCCTGCGACAGCATCAGCACCCCGTCACCGGCCACGTTGTAGACGCCGGTCTTGTCGCCCAGCGTCGCGCGCTCCAGCACGGCCAGCGCGTCCTCGGAGTGCAGCAGCTGGAAGCGCGCGTCGAAACCGAGGACGGTGGGCACCACCGGCAGCATGAAGTAGCGGGCCAGCATCGCGTCGATGCGCGGGCCGATCAGGTTCGAGAACCGCAGCGTCGTGATGTCCACGTCGGGCCGGCGGCGGCCGAAGCCGCGCACGTAGCCTTCGATCTCCACGGCGTCCTTGGCGTAGCCGGACGACGGCAGGTCCTTCGGCTCGATGTCCTCGGTGAACACCGCGGGATCGCGGGAGCTGGACCCGTAGACGGCACAGGTGGAGCGCACCACGACCTTGCGGACCCGCGGCGACTGCTGGCAGGCCGCCAGCAGCTGCATGGAGCCGATGACGTTCATGTCCTTGAGCGTCGCCCGGCCGCCGGGACCCGTGTGCGTGTTGATCGCCGCGTGCACCACGGTGTCGACCCCGGCGTTGTTGATCACCTTGCTGATCAGCGGGTTGCGGATGTCCGCGCGCACGAACTCGGTGCGCCCCATCCGCCGCATCAGGTCGCGGCCGGGCTGGACCGTGTCCACGCCGAGCACCCGATCGATCGCCGGGTCAGCCGCCAGCCGCGCCGCCAGGTGACCGCCCAGGAAGCGGCTCACACCCGTCACCAGCACGACGTTCGGCCCCATGTTCACCCCGCGCAGTCGAAGGAGTGCCGCCCGAGATCGATGCTACAGGCGGACCCGCCTCCCACCAGCCAGCCCGGAGTTACCGGGCGGGGTCGAAAAAGCAAAACCGCCGTCGACTCCGAGGGTCGACGGCGGATTTGGTCAGATCACTTGCCCAACTTGCGACGCTGGACGCGCGTCTTGCGAAGCAGCTTGCGGTGCTTCTTCTTGGACATACGCTTGCGGCGCTTCTTGATGACCGAGCCCATGCGGACTCCTTCACTCTTGACGGCGGTTCGAACGTCTTCCGTGCCGGAGCAGCTGCCAGGAGCGCATCAGGCACGACCAACCCAAAACTTTACCTGCCCTGGTCTCGGGCCTGCCGCCGTGGTCCGGCAAGCGCGGTTCGATCACCCCCAGGCGCGCCTGGGGGTGATCTTCACGAGCGGCTCAACCCGCGTCGTAGTAGGCGTGTTCGAGGTAGGCGTGGACGTCCTTCTCGGCCACGCGGAACGAGCGGCCCACCCTGGCGGCGGGCAGCTCGCCGGCGTGCACGAGCCGGTAGACCGTCATCTTCGACACCCGCATCAGCTTGGCCACCTCGGCGACGGTGAGGAACCGCACCTGGCCCATGCTCGGCGGTGCCTGGCGACCGGGTTCGGAGTTCGCAGACATGCTTCACCGTGCCCTCCACACGTGTCGCCCCCGGCGGCTTCCCCGTCCGCCGGAAACCTCACGCACGTGCTCCATCGAGACTAACGGGACACACAGCAATTGTTGAGTTGACTTTTTTCCCTGGGGGCGTCCGTGGTTGCGCTGCTTGGCGGTGCGGGTGGGGGAACCTGAGCGGTGCGAGCTGCTCAGGTGGGCACTGCGAAAGCACCTTCGGTGCTTGCCTGACGTCCGTCGGCGTTGCTCAGGTGAGGTGTTGAGGAACCGGCTTCCGGTCGTCAGTCGTCTTCTTCGTGGGCTTTGCCGAGTTCGATGGAGCGGTCTCGGGCTGCTTCGATGGCGTCGATGAGGGCTGCTCGGACTCCGTGCTTCTCCAGCTCGCGGATGCCGGCGATGGTGGTGCCCGCCGGGGAGGTGACCGCCTCGCGGAGCATGACCGGGTGCCCGCCGCCCTCGCGGAGCATGGCCGCAGCGCCGACCGCGGACTGGACGATGAGGTCGGCGGCCGTGGCGCGCGGGATGCCCAGCAGGATCCCGGCGTCGATCATGGCCTCGACCAGGTAGAAGAAGTACGCGGGACCCGAACCGGACAGCGCGGTGACCGCGTCCTGCTGGCTCTCCGGAACCCTCGCGACCTTGCCGACGCTGCCCAGCAGCTCCTCGACCAGGTCCAGGTCCCGGTCCGCGGCGTGCGCGCCACCGGAGATGGCGGCCATGGCCTCGCCGACCAGCATCGGGGTGTTCGGCATGACCCGGACGACCGCCGTGCCCTCGGGCAGCCGGCGCTCGAACAGCTTCGTCGGCAGGCCGGCGCACAGCGACACGACCAGCTTGCCGGCCGGGATCTTCGGCGCCATCTCGTCCAGCAGCGGCTCGATGTCCTGCGGCTTGACCGCCACCACGATCACGTCCGCGCGCTCCACCGCCGCGGGCACGTCCACGTGCGAGATGCCGTAGGTCTTCGTGAGCTCCTCGGCACGGGTCGGGAAGCGCTCGGTGAACAGCAGATCGGACGGGGCTCGTCCGGCTTTGATCAGGCCCGAGAGCAGGGCTTCTCCGATCTTTCCGGCTCCGAGCACGGCGATGGTCGTCATGAGGCTCAGGGTGCCAGACCACGCTGCGTGTCGGCCCCTCCCGTTGACCCGCACCGGCGGCTACTGTGTTTCGCACCACACATCGAAGGTCTTTCACCCCGCCGCCACCACGCGATCCCCACAGCGAAGGAGCTTCGACCATGTTGAGCACGATGAACGACGGCCCCCTCTCGATCGCCCGGATCATGCGGCAGGGCACCGGTCCGCACGGTGCCACCGCCGAGGTCGTGACCTGGACCGGGGCCGAGCCCCGGCGCAGCGGGTACGCCGAGATCGGCCGGGAAGCCGCGCGGCTGGCGCACGCGCTGCGCGGGCTCGGCGTCACCGGTGACCAGCGCGTCGGCACGTTCATGTGGAACAACGCCGAGCACCTGACCGCCTACCTCGCGGTGCCGTCCATGGGCGCGGTGCTGCACACCCTCAACATCCGGCTGTTCCCCGAGCAGCTGGTCTACGTCACCAACCACGCCGAGGACCACGTGGTGCTGGTCGACCACACCCTGCTGCCGCTGTTCGCCAAGCTGCTGCCCGAGATGAAGACCGTTCGGCACGCGGTCGTGGTCGGCGGCGACGCGAGCGCCCTGGAGGCGCCTGCGGGCGTCGAGGTGCACGGCTACGCGGACCTGCTGGCCGGGCAGCCGGAGGAGTTCGACTGGCCGGAGCTGGACGAGCGCTCCGCCGCGGCGATGTGCTACACGTCCGGGACCACCGCCAACCCCAAGGGCGTCGTCTACTCGCACCGCTCGATCTACCTGCACTCGATGCAGGTGTGCATGACCGACGGGATGGGTCTCAAGCAGGGCGACCGGGGTCTCGCGGTGGTGCCGATGTTCCACGCGATGTCGTGGGGCCTGCCCTACGCGGCGTTCATGGTGGGCGCCTCGATGATCATGCCGGACCGGTTCCTGCAGCCCGAACCGCTGGTGGCGATGATGGCCGCCGAACGCCCGACGATGGCCGCGGCGGTGCCGACCATCTGGCAGGGCGTGCTCGCGGAGCTGGAGAAGGAGCCCCGCGACATCTCCTCGCTGCACGAGGTCGTGATCGGCGGTTCGGCGTGCCCGCCGGCGATGATGCGGACCTTCCAGGAGGACTACGGCATCACGGTCGTGCACGCCTGGGGCATGACCGAGACCTCCCCGCTGGGCAGCCTCGCCCGGCCGCCCGCCGGAGTCACCGGTGAGGACGAGTGGGCCTACCGCGTCAGCCAGGGACGGCTGCCCGCCTCGGTGGAGGCGCGGCTGGTCGACGACGACGGCCGGATCCTGCAGTGGGACGGCCAGAGCGTCGGTGAGCTGGAGGTTCGCGGCCCGTGGGTCGCCCAGGCGTACTACGGCGACGACGATCCGGAGAAGTTCCACGACGGCTGGCTGCGCACCGGCGACGTCGGCTACCTGACGCCGGAGGGCTTCCTCCACCTGACCGACCGGGCCAAGGACGTCATCAAGTCCGGTGGCGAGTGGATCTCCTCGGTGGAGCTGGAGAACCAGGTCATGGCTCATCCGGCGGTGGCCGAGGCGATGGTCATCGGCGTCCCGGACGAGAAGTGGTCGGAGCGCCCGCTGGTGGCGGTCGTGCTGCGCGAGGGCGAGACCGCCGACCCGGCAGAGCTCCGCGAGTTCCTGTCCGGTTCGGTCGCGCGCTGGCAGCTGCCGGAGTACTGGACGTTCATCACCGAGGCGCCGAAGACCAGCGTCGGCAAGTTCGACAAGAAGCGCCTCCGCAAGCAGCACTCCGAAGGCGATCTCGAGGTCATCCACCTCTCCTGACCACCGCGGCGAGGGCCGGGGACGCGATTCCTGCGGAAATCAGATCCCCGATCTCCACTGAGATCGGGGATTCGATCTCGGCGGGGCCGGGGTTTTCCGAGCCCCGGCCCTCGCTGCCGCGTCAGGAGGGGGACAGGGCGAGCTGGCGGGCCTGGCAGATGAGGCGGCCGACCGAGTCGACGACCTGGACGTCCTCGTCGAACCACTGGCCGTGCACGGCCCGGCAGTCGACCAGCATGCGCAGCCACCCGTTGGCGGGGTGAGCGCGCAGGTAGGCGGTCAGCTGCACCGTCGGCGCCCAGCCGAAGCGGCCCATGTTCAGCGTGACCGGAACCGTGAGGTCCCCCGCGACCAGGCCGAACAGCAGGTCGGGCTGGCCTTCGCGCGGCTTGACCCACATCCGGTAGCGGGGCTCGCCGGTGCCGCCGTTAAGGAACTCGGCCGTGTTCGGGTCCAGCCGCATGTCGCAGACCTCCGCGAGGTGGAAGAACCTCGTGGACTGGCTGAGGTCGATGGCGTCCGGCGGCGGGTTGACCGGCATGGACGGCAGATCCGACCACTCCGGCTCGGCCGCGGGCATCCGCCCCGCGGTGACCGTCGCGTCGACGCACACCTGGCCGCGCTGCTCCAGCGCCGCGCGCACCACCGTGACGGTCTTGCCGGTCTTGAGCGCCTGCAACCGGATCATCACCGGCCCGACGCGCGGCGGACGCAGGTACTGCGCGCTGATCGACAGCGGTTCGAGCCCGCTGCCGTCGCTGACGGCTCTGGTGAGCAGTGCCAGCAAGTACCCGCCGTGCGGGTTGTCACCGACAGCCCAGTCCGGGTGGAGGTTCGCGACGTAACTGCCGTCGCCGAGCGAACGCACCGAAGTGGCCGCGGAGAACGGATCCTGGACCTCGGTCACGTGGGATCCACCGGTCGAACGCCCACTACGCGCAACGAGTTCATGGTCGAAGATTCTAATGACCTTCGCCGAAGTTGATCATCAGGTATCGGTTAGCGGCCCTAAGCTCCCAGCGGCTCCAGGTGCAGACGGGCGAACAGCAGCGCTTCGGCGAGGATTTCCGCTCGTTGCTGGGGATTCCGCGCCTTGCGGGTGTTGACCTCCAGCACCACCGAACCGTCGTAGCCGTCGGCCGCCAGCGCCTCGCAGACCTCCGCGCACGGCTGGCTCCCCTGACCGGGGAGCAGGTGCTCGTCGCGGGAAGCGCCGGTGCCGTCGGCGAGGTGGACGTGGGCGAGGCCGTCGCGCATCCGCTTGAGCAGTTCGATGGCGTCCACGTGCGCCGCGGCGGCGTGCGAGAGGTCCAGCGTGTAGTTGCGGAAGCCCACGTCCGTGGGGTCCGGCGAGGGCTTGAACGCCGAGAGGCCGCTGTTGGTCCGGCCGCTGCGGAGCCGGTTGAGCGTGTTCGGCGGGCGCAGCGGGAACATGTTCTCCACCGCGATCTTGAGGCCGCTGGTCTCCTCCAGCTCCTCGACCAGCTCCGGGAACGCGTCGGCGTAGCGGCGCTGCCAGCGGAACGGCGGGTGCACCACGACCGTCGAAGCGCCCAGCTCGCCGGCCACCACCACGGCCTTGCGCAGGCGCTCCTCGGGTTCCGGCGACCACACGCGCTGGGTGATCAGCAGGCAGGGCGCGTGCACCGCGAGCACCGGCACGCCGTGCTGCTGCGACAACCGGCTCAGCGCGTCGACGTCCTGGCTGACCGCATCGGCCCAGACCATCACCTCGACCCCGTCGAAACCGAGGTCGGCGGACATCTCGAAGGCCGCGCGAGCAGGTTGCGGCCACACCGAGGCGCTGGACAGCCCCACCGGAATCCGCCCGGGGGTGTCCTGGCGCTCAGGCCGCGATGGTTGTCCCGTCATCTCGAACCAAGCATGACCCACGGCCCCGGTGAGGTTGCGCGGCGGTGGGCCGTCCGGCCTCGCACCGCCCGGCGTTCACCTGTCCGAGCCAACACCGACAACCTCTCACTGATTGATCAACAGCAACGCGGCCGGTGACACCGTGCAGAACAGGCCGACCAGCACCGAGAGCAGGATGGTCTGCAGATCGTTGGTGCGGAAGAACTTCCACGCAACGAGCACCAAAAGGCCGGTGAACACCAGTGCCGCGCCGAACGCGGCGATGGTCGCGTTGATCCACAGCCAGCGGAAGCCCACCCACACGGCACCGCCGCCGACCAGGCCGAGGACGCCCTGCAGCGCGAGCGTGCCCCACTCCTTGCCCGCCGACGGCGGGCGGTCGGCCTCGTCCGGGTCGTAGTCGTCGTTGAGCCCGGCGGGGGCGGAGCTGTCGTAATCCTCGTCGTAGGCCTGGTCGTACGGCTCGTCGTAGGGCTGCTCGTAGGCGCCGGAGTAGCTCTGCTCGGAGTCGTCGAAGGACTCGTAGTCGTACGGGTCGGCGTTGGGCTCGGCCTGCGCCGGGTACGCCTGATCAGCACCGCCGTCTATGCGCGGGAGCTGCTCGGTGAAGTTCTCCGGCAGCTGCGGCGGACCAGCGGGCGCCATCGGCGGCCCCGACCGGGCGGGCGGTGTCGGCAGCGCCGGCTGCCGGATGGTCGCCTCGGCGTCACCGCTCGGCGCGGAGGGCGCCGGCGGGTTCGAGGCGGCGCTGCCCGTGCTGCCGAAGCGCTGTGCCCAGTACCCGGCGCTGCCGGGCTTGGGACCGGCCTCCGCCGGTGGTTCGGCCGCAGGGCGCGCGGGCGGCGCGCTGGGCGGTGACACCGGTCCGGCGGCCTGCGGCGGGTTCGCCGGGGGCTGCGCGGCCGGAGGTTGGGGAGCCGGCGGCTGAGCGGCGGGGGCCTGGGCCGCCGGTGGTGCCGCCGGGGGCTGGGCCGCCGGCGGCTGAGCGGGCGGTGGGCTGGCCGGAGCCGCCTGGGGCGGGGTGGCGGCCGGTCCGCCCTGCCTGCGGCTGGGCGGCGGCTCCTCGTCCGGCTTGACCGGGCGCATCTTGCCGCTGTCGGACAGCACCCGGTTGATGATCTCCTGAGGCGCCGTCTCGGTCGGGTCCTCGGCCTTCCTGCGCCGGCGCCGGGAGCCCTTCTCCGAGCTGCCGCCGTACTCGGCGAGCAGCTCTGCAACGGTGCGCTGGGTGGGCTGGTCCGCCCCGCTGTCCCGACTCATCGTTCCCACCGTGCCCCGTGCCGCGTTCGCAGTCCAGTTCCGTCCACCGGTGCCTCGGTTTCATCCCGTGTCGGGCCGGACGCATTCTCCTGCGCCGGCACGAGCCCGTCCGTGCCCCCCGCACGCACCGGAACGCCGCTCTTGAACGCAGTGTGACTATCTCCGTTGGTGTGGTCCAGCCGCCGAAGGATGACTCCCTCCCGCAGCGCCCACGGGCAGATCTCGAGCTCGGTGACTCCCAGGGCCTTCATCGCGGCCTCCGCGACCAGCGCACCTCCGACGAGCTGGTGCGACCGCGCGGCGCTCACACCGTCGAGCGCGGCCAGGTCGCTGGCGGACATGCGTGTGATGAACGCCAAGAGCTGCCGCAGCCCCGTGTCGGTCAGCGTGCGCGACACGCGCTGCCCCGCCGAGGACGGCGCAGCACCGGTCAACCGGGCCAGCGAGCGGAACGTCTTCGACGACGCCACCACCCGGTCCGGCCTGGCCAGCTTGCGGAACTTCTTGGCGGTGGGCGCCAGCTGGCCTTCCAGCCAGTCCCGCGCCTTCTTGATCTCGTCCTGCTTCGGCGGGTCCTTGAGCATCGTGCGGCTCATCCGGCCCGCGCCCAGCGGCAGCGAGACCGCCAGGTCCGGCTGCTCGTCGATGCCCAGCGCCATCTCCAGCGAACCGCCACCGATGTCGAGCAGCAGCAGGTTGCCCGCCGACCAGCCGTACCAGCGGCGGGCCGCGAGGAAGGTGTAGCGGGCCTCGTCCTCGCCCGGCAGCACCTCCAGTTCGACCCCGGTCTCGGCGCGCAACCGGTCCAGGACCTCCACCGCGTTGTCCGCGTCGCGGATCGCCGAGGTCGCGAAGGCCATCAGCTCGTCGCAACCGGCCACCACGGCCGAATCCCGGGCTTCGGAGATCGTCCGGATCAGTTCGTCGGCGTCGTCGTCGGAGAGCCGCCCGTGGTGCGCACCGATCCGCTCGGCGAGCCGCAGCACGGTCTTCTCCGATGTCATCGGGGTCGGATGCGCACCGCGGTGCGCGTCCACCACGAGCAGGTGGACGGTGTTGGATCCGACGTCGAGGACCCCTAGGCGCATGACCGACAAATTACCGGCTGCGCATGCCCCGGGGCGGCAGGTGGGCGGGAAACTGCGTTCCGGAACACTCCCGCCACGCCCGCCACCAGGTCAGCAGCCCCTCGGGAATGCGACCGGTCACACCCGGTCGGCTCAGGCCTCGAACTTGTAGCCAAGACCACGCACTGTGATCAGGTAGCGCGGATCCGCGGGGTCCGGTTCGACCTTCGAGCGAAGCCGCTTGACGTGCACATCGAGGGTCTTGGTGTCGCCGACGTAGTCCGCGCCCCACACCCGATCGATGAGCTGACCGCGGGTGAGCACCCGGCCGACGTTGCGCAGCAGGTACTCCAGGAGGTCGAACTCCTTGAGCGGAAGGCTCACGTCCTCGCCCTCGACGGTCACCACGTGCCGCTCGACGTCCAGCCGAACCGGTCCCGCGGCCAGCACCTGCGGCTGCAGCTCCTCGGCCTCACCGCGGCGGCGCAGCACGGCGCGCACGCGGGCGATCAGCTCGCGCGCCGAGTAGGGCTTGGTGACGTAGTCGTCGGCTCCCAGCTCCAGACCCACGACCTTGTCGATCTCGCTGTCGCGCGCGGTCACCATGATCACCGGGACCGCGGAGCGCTGCCGCAGCTGCTTGCACACGTCGGTGCCGCTCATCCCGGGCAGCATCAGGTCGAGAAGCACTATGTCCGCGCCGTTGCGGTCGAACTCGTCCAGGGCATCGGTGCCGTTGGTCGCGACGGCGGCCGTGAAGCCCTCCTTGCGGAGCAGGAAGGCAAGTGGGTCGGCGAAGGACTCCTCGTCCTCCACGATCAACACTCTGGTCACCGGACTCCTCCCGTTTCGACGGTTGTCACGCCGTCCGCACTTTCGGTGATCGACCGCGCGGCTGGTGCCGCCCGATCCGGTTCGGTGGTCGCCTCGTCGCCATCGACCTCGCCGGTGCCGTGCCTGGGCACCCGGACGGTGAAGGTGGAGCCCGTCCCCGGCCTGCTCCACAGCTTCACCTCGCCTCCGTGGTTCGCGGCGACGTGCTTGACGATGGCCAGCCCCAAACCTGTACCGCCGGTGGCCCGCGAGCGAGCGGGATCCACCCGGAAGAACCGCTCGAACACCCTTTCGTGGTGTTCGGGTTCGATCCCGATACCGCGGTCGGTGACCGCGATCTCGACGAAGTCCTCGGACAGCCGGCGCGAGATCGACACCGGGCTCCCGTGGGGCGAGTAGTGGACCGCGTTGGTGATCAGGTTCGTCAGCGCGGTGACCAGCAGCGCCCGGTCGCCTTCCAGCAGGTACCCGGACGGCCCGTCCACCGCGATCTCGATGCCCGCGGACTCGGCGGCCAGCCGGGACCGGCTCAGCGCCTCCTCGACGACCTCGTCCACCTCGACCGAGCCGAGCTCCGGCAGGCGCTCCGCGCCCTGCAGGCGGGACAGCGCGATCAGCTCGGAGACGAGCGTCCCGAGGCGGGTCGACTCGTGCAGGATCTTGGTGGAGAAGCGCCGGACCTCCTCCGGGTCCTCGGCGGTGTCCAGCAGCGCCTCGGCCAGCAGCGCCAGCGCGCCCACCGGGGTCTTGAGCTCGTGGCTGACGTTGGCCACGAAGTCCCGCCGGGTCGCCTCCAGGCGCACCGAGTCGGACTGGTCCGCTGCGTCGACGACGGTGAAGCCGTCACCGAGCGGGCGGACGTCGCCGATCACGGCGGCCGGACCGCGTCCGGCCAGCGAGGCGCGCCCGTCCAGCGGGCAGAGGTCGACGGTCACCGTCTCCCCGGTCCTGCGCGCCTGCTCGGCGGCCTTCTGCGCCCGGGGGTCGGCTCGGTAGTCGTGGATCACGCCCAGCTCGGCGGCGCGCGGGTTGTGCAGCACCACGTCGCCGAAGCGGTTGAGCAGCACGACGCCGCTGGTGCTGGTGTGCACCTGGCGCTGGAGGAGCTCTGCGACGGTGGGGCCTTGCGGCTGGGACTTGCGGTAGGGCCGGGGTCCTCCGGCTGCCAAGAATCCGCCGACCGCGCCCAGCAGGAGCGCGGCGATGATCAGGGCGGTGTAGCCCAAAGCGGTCACATCTGCATCGTAAGCAAGCGCGGGTGGGGAAAGGCCAGTCCACAAGGGCGTTCAGTGACGCCCGTGACACGAATCGGGCCGTTCTTCACCTCTGGTTCATCCCCTGCTCGGAGCGGGTTCAGCTACCGACCGAGCCTCGGTAGCGCTCCGTTCCCCGAGTGGGCGATTTCTCGCCACTCATCACCCACGTGAGTGACGCGTGGAGGGCACCTCGGATTCGTGCCGGGGTGCCCTCCGAAGCGGTCCGCGGTTCAGCGGCCCTGGTTCGCCACGGCGGCGGCGGCCTTCGCAGCGGCCTCCGGGTCCAGGTAGGTGCCGCCCGGGTTGGTGGGCTTGAAGTTCTCGTCCAGGTCGTAGCGCAGCGGGATTCCGGTGGGGATGTTCAGCCCCGCGATGCTCTCGTCGGAGATCCCGTCCAGGTGCTTGACCAGCGCGCGCAGGGAGTTGCCGTGCGCGGCGACCAGCACGGTCTTGCCGGCCTGGAGGTCCGGGACGATCGCCGACTCCCAGTACGGCAGCAGCCGGGCCACGACGTCCTTGAGGCACTCCGTGCGCGGCATGTCGGCGCCGAGGTCGGCGTAGCGCGGGTCGGAGTCCTGGCTGAACTCGTCGCCGAGCTCGATCTCCGGCGGCGGGGTGTCGTAGGAGCGCCGCCAGAGCATGAACTGCTCCTCGCCGTAGGTCTCCAGCGTCTGCTTCTTGTTCTTGCCCTGCAGAGCGCCGTAGTGGCGCTCGTTGAGCCGCCAGTCGCGCTTGACCGGGATCCAGTGGCGGTCAGCGCCGTCGAGGGCGATGTTCGCGGTGGAGATCGCGCGCCGCAGCAGCGAGGTGTGCAGCACGTCCGGCAGCACGCCCGCCTCGCGCAGCAGCTCACCGCCGCGCTTGGCCTCGGCCTGGCCCTTGTCCGACAGCGGGACGTCCACCCAGCCCGTGAACAGGTTCTCGGCGTTCCACGTGCTCTCACCGTGCCGCAGCAGCACCAAAGTCGAAGTCATGACCCCAGGCTATCCGCACCCCTGAGCAGCGCAGCGAGGTTGTGAGCTTCACCCGAGAGTTACTCGATCACCGTACGACTGTGACACGACCGTGGCGTTAGTCACTTTCCGTGGAAGATATGGCCTTCTCCAGGGCTCCTGTCCTACTTTTCTTCCCGAACATCACACGAATGGAGTAATGCGGCAGCCTTGTGGCGGCTACATAACTCTGCGAAGTTGGCAATGCTCTCCTTGATCGGCTCCCACGCACTCCCCGATCCAGCGAGAGCGAGGAACGCGGTTCAGCTCCCCCAACGAACCGCACCCCGCCGGGTCCAGGGTGCCCCCCGCCCTCACGACCCGTCAGGCGGGACCAACGTGGTGGGGCGGCTCGAGCTCGTGACTCCCCCTCTCTCCCGAGCCGCCCCCCTCGTGGGGGTTTTCTTTCTCTGACCGTGGTCGTTTTGCTCAGCGGCGCGAGTAGGGGAACCTGAGCGACTCCGTGGACTCCGCGCGCCACTCCTTATGTATGCCAATACGCGGCGTCGCGGCGTGCTCGCCACGGAGCCGCTCAGAACCCCCGGCGGTGCGGGTTGCTCAGGTGGGGCAACGAGAAAGCACCTTCGGTGCTTGCCTGACGGGGGTTGGGGTGCTTGCTTCTCAGTCTTCTTGCACCAGTTGTTTGAAGGGTTGGAGGTTGGCCAGGGATTCCCCTCGGGACTCGCGCCAGGCCCATTCCCTGCGGATGGCCGTGGCGAAGCCGAGTTCGAGGAGGGTGTTGAAGTCGCCGTCGGCCGCTTCCAGGACCTGGCCGAGGATCCTGTCCAGCTCTTCCTCGGTGACCGCGTGGAGACCGATCCGACCGACCAGGTAGATGTCGCCGGAGGAGTCGATCGTGTAGTGGACGCCGTAGAGCTTGGCGTTGCGGCGCAGCAGGTAGCGGTAGACGTCCTCGTGCGCCTCGTCCGGCTGCCTGCAGACGAACGCCTCGATCAGCAGGGCGTGCTCGGCGACGATGAGCCAGCAGTTGGTCTGCAGCTTCTTGGTGCCGGGCAGCGTCACGAAGAACCGGCCGCCGCCCTTGTCCTGGTAGCCGAGCTCGTTGGCCTCCAGCGTGGACGTGATGACCTGCTCGGGGCTCACGCCGTCACCTCCTCGATCCGCAGACTCCGGTGGAAGGCCAGTTTGGCCTGCGCGTAGGCGTCGAGCAGCGACTCGGTCGTGCGCGTCCAGGAGAACGTGGTCGCGTGCTCGCGCGCGTTGCTCGCCAACCGCTCCCGCAAGCCGCGGTCCAGCACGACCGAACCGAGCGCGTCGGCCCACCGCCCGGTGCGGTGCCCGTCGACCAGCAGTCCCGAAACACCGTCGCGGACCGCGACCGGCAGACCGCCGACCGCCGCCGCCACGACCGGGGTGCCGCAGGCCTGCGCCTCCAGCGCGACCAGGCCGAACGACTCGTTGTGGCTGGGCACCGCCACCACGTCGGCGGCCCGGTAGACCTGCGCGAGCTCCGCGCCGCCGCGCGGCGGGAGGAAGCGCACCACGTCGTCGATGCCCAGGTCCACCGCCAGCTGCTGCAGCGCCCGGGGCCGCTCCAAACCGCTGCCGGACGGTCCGCCGACGACCAGCACGACCAGCCGTTCGCGCAGCTCCGGACGACGGCCCAGCAGCTCGGCGGCCGCGCGCAGCAGCACGTCCGGGGCCTTCAGCGGCTGGATCCGGCCGATGAACGCCAGCACCAGCGCGTCCGCCGGAACACCCAGCCGCTCGCGGGCGGCGGCACCGTCGCCGGGCGCGAAGACCTCCAGGTCCACACCCGGCGGGATGGTCGCGACCGCATCGGGATCGGCGTCGTAGCGGTCGACGAGATCGGTGGCCTCGAACTCGGTGTTGGCGACCAGCATGTCGGCCTGATCGACGATCTGCTCCTCGCCCAGCACGCGGACCCGCGGCTCCGGCGAATCCCCTTCGGCGAGGTTGGCGTTCTTGACCTTCGCCAGGGTGTGCGCGGTGTGCACCAGCGGCACGCCCCAGCGCTCCCGCGCCAGCCAGCCGACCTGCCCGGACAGCCAGTAGTGCGAGTGCACGAGGTCGTAGTAGCCGGGTTCGTGCCGGGCTTCCACCCGCAGCGCGCCGGCGGCGAACGCGCACAGCTGCGAGGGGAGGTCGTTCTTGTCCAGGCCCTCGAACGGCCCCGCCACCACGTTGCGGACCAGCACCCCGGGGGCCAGTTCCGCGATCGGCGGGATGTCGGAGGAGGTCGCGCGGGTGAAGATCTCCACCTCGGTGCCGAGCTCGGCCAACCGGCGGGAGGTCTGGGCGATGTAGACGTTCATCCCGCCGGCGTCACCGGTACCGGGCTGCTCCAGCGGGGAGGTGTGCAACGAGAAGACGGCGGCGCGGCGAGGCCGCATGCGTAATGTCCTGGAAGTCATCTGCTGCCCTCGCAAGCCGGTCCGCCCGAGTCGTTCGGACGCTGATCAACTCCGACATCGCGCGCCGCGGAAACATTCCCGTCGAGCCGGCGAAACCTCGGAGCCAACGCTCGACGCTACCGCCAAGGGGCGGCGAAGCCCTCCACTCCGCCGCCCCTCGGTGGCTTCCATCACAGCGGTTCTCCGGTCAACCGCGACGCAGAACGAACGCACCGACTACAGAGCGGACTTCGCCTTCCACTGGTCCCAGGTGAGGATCCAGTCGTAGACGTCGTAGCGGGGCTCCATCGCACTGGCCGAGCCCGTGACCTCGACCGGGTCGCCCAGCAGGGCGCTGTCGTAGTAGGTCTTGGCGTCGGCGGCGCTGAGGTTGATGCAGCCGTGCGAGTTGTTCACCTTGCCCAGAGCGGCGGCGTTCTCCTGGTTCTCGTGGATGAACTCGCCGTGGTTGGAGAACCGAGCGGCCCAGGTCTTGCGCACGTCGTGGTAGCCGTAGCGCGGGTTGTCCATGATCTCGACCGGGTTCTTCTGCATCACGATGTAGGTGCCGTTCGGGGTGTTGCGCCCCGGGTCGTACTCCTCGCCGAAGCTGGCCGGGTAGCTGGCGACCTGCTGCCCGTCCCGCATCACGACCATCTGGTGGGTGCCCACCGCGGCCTTGACGATCTGCGCGCGGCCGATGTCGAACTCGCTGGTCAGGTCGGCCAGGCCGTAGACGCCGTTGCCGTAGGGCACGCCGTAGAGATCGGCCTTGACGGTCACGTGGGTGTTGGCCGGCCAGTACTCCTTGGGCCGGTAGTCGACCTGCTTGTCCGACAGCCACGCCCACGAGCCCTCGACCGGCCTGGAGGTCTGCACGCTCAGCGCGCGCTCGGCCGCCGCCTTGTCCTTGACCGGCTCGTCGAACTTGACGCTGATCGGCATCGCGACGCCGACCTGGGCGTCATCGGTCGGGTTCACGGTCGCCCGGACCGTCTTCTTCGGCTGCACGGTCCGGAAGGAGCCCTGCACCGGCGCCTTCTTCCCGTCGGTGCCGACGGCCTGGCCCGACCAGGTGTAGTCCTTGCCGTAACCGAGCGCCTCGGAGGCCTGCCACGTCTTGCCGTCCGCGGACAGCTGCCCTGCGACGGCCTTGCCGTCGGCGTTGGTCAGCTGGACGGATTCGAAGCGGCCCTGCTCGACCGCGGCCTTGATCGGAGCGGTCGGACTGACCTCGCCCGCACCGGCACCCGGTTCGAAGTGGACCGCGGCGACCGGCGGAGCGGGTTCGGACCGGCCCGGCGGTTGCGCGGAACAGCCCGAGATCAGCAGGACGGCCGCCAGCGCCCCCAACAACACGCGCCACGGCAGCCGCATCACACCACTCACTTTGAAGAATCCTCTCTGAAATTGAGTCAAACCATGACGAAAGGGACATCGCCGAAAAAGCGGGAACCGGCCCACTTCTCCTTCAGCCGACGGTTTTCCCTCGCCCCCACCAAGAGAGACGTGCGAGGGACCGAAAAGATGTCCGAACCTCGCTGTGCATCGCATCACAAACGCTGAACCGCACGTCAACCGGCCCGAAATGCGCGCATTCCGCGCGAATGCCGTTCGGCCGGAAAAGCGAAGACAATTCGCGCGAAATACTGCTCACACGCCGAGCGGCTGCGATTGCGGATTGAGCCGGACGTCGAGTTCGGCGAGAACGTCGCCGATGGGCGTCGCGTAACCGATCGCGCCGCCGGAAGCACCCGCGACGTGCAGGCCCACAAGCCGGCCGCCCGGGTCGAGGACCGCCGCGCCCGCGTCACCGGGACCGCAGAAGCGCGGCCGGTCGGTGGCGATGCGGATCTGCTCGCGCAGCACCCGCACTCCCAGCGCCTCGCCGTGGTCCACGCGGATGGTGGCGTCGACCGAGGTCACGAAGCCGTCGGTGAGACCGGTGCCGAAACCGTGCTTGCGGACCAGCTCACCCGGGTACGCGCGAGCGCGGCCGGTCACCGGCCCCAGCCCGCCGACCTCGGGGGACGCCGCCAGGCCCGGGACGAGGCTGACCGCGGCGGCATCGACCCGGCCGGACAGCGCCGCCCGCGCGAGCTCGGCGTGCACCCTCCCGCTGTCGGCGTCGGCCATCCGGTCACCCACCGACCAGGCGTCGTCCAGACAGCCGACGTCGAAGGTAGTCAACCCCATCGGCTCGGCGGAATCGCTGGTCACGAGCACTCCGAGGGTGCCGACGCGGCGGTACTCGCCGGACTCCAGCCGGACCGCTCGGCAGGGCGCCAGACCGCTGCCTCCGCGCACCGCCCGAGTCGGGCATCCCGCGCTGCCGCCGTCGGAGCCGATGGTCCGGGTGGGCCACCGCAGCGGTTCGCCGCACGCGCGGTGGATGTGCTGCAGGACCGGCTGCTCCTCGACGACGTCGGTGGGGATGCCGAAGACCTCCTCGGGCACGCAGTCGTCGCGGCCGAGGGCGTCCCGCGGCCGCTTGCCCGCGACCGACACGACGATGACCTGCTCCCGGAGGCGGGCGCCCGCGCGCGTCCTGCTGCCGATGTCCACGCCCGTCACGCCGGGCAGATCGAGCAGCTGATCTTCGACCGCGCGCTTGATCGGGCGGATCACCGCCCGATCCCGGAGTTCCCTGATGCTCAACATGGTGGCCCCCTCCACCCACACCATTTAACACTCAGGGTTATCGATCGGTCACTAAGCGTCACCCTTACGGCCGCTAGTCAGATCTCGCAGTCGACCATGACCGGCTCGGGAACGAGGGTGACGCCGAACGCCGAGCGCACGCCGTCGCGGACCTCGCGGGCGAGTTCCAGCAGATCAGCGGTGGTGGCGCCGCCCCGGTTGGTCAGCGCCAGCGTGTGCTTGGAGGACAGCCCGACGCGCCCGCCCGGACCGCTGTGGCCCTTGGCGAAGCCCGCGCGCTCGATCAGCCAGGCCGCCGACAGCTTCCCGCCGCCCGCCGCCGGGTACTGCGGGATCCGCTGGTCCGCGCCGACCTGCGCGGCGATGCGCGCGATCACGTCCGGCAGTTCGGCCTCGGCGATGATCGGGTTGGTGAAGAACGAACCCGCGCTCCAGGTGTCGTGATCGGCGGGGTCGAGCACCATCCCCTTGCCGCGCCGCAGTTCCAGCACCGCGTGCCGCGCCTTCGCCGCGTCGACCCGCTCACCGGGCTCGACGCCCAGGGCGCGGGCGAGCTCGGCGTAGCGGATCGGCGCCGACAGCCCGCTGTCGTGCAGCTGGAAGCGGGCGCGCAGCACCACTGCGGCGTCGCTGTGCTTGAGCACGCTGTTGCGGTAGGTCAGCCCCAGGTCGGCGGCCCGCACGGTGCGCACCCGCCCGGTCGCCCGGTCCAGCAGGTCCACCGAGACCAGCAGCTCGGAGACCTCCACGCCGTAAGCGCCGACGTTCTGCACCGGGGTCGCGCCGGCCAGGCCCGGGATGCCGGAGAGGCATTCCAGCCCGCCCAAGCCCTGCTCGACCGAGTCGGCGACCACGTCGTCCCAGTCCTCGCCCGCCTCCGCGGTGAGCTGGACGATCCCGTCGCCGACGTTGTCGTACTCGCGGCCCTTGGTGGCGATGCGCACGGCGTGTCCGTCGAAGCCCTCATCGGCGACGACCAGGTTGGACCCGCCGCCGAGCACCAGCAGCCGGTGGCCGTTCCCGTCGGCCGCGCGGACCGCGTCGATCAGCGCGTCGTCGCTGGTGGCGACCACCAGACCGGTCGCCGGGCCACCGAGTCGCAGGGTGGTGAACTCGGCCAGCGGCGACCCACCGCCCGGCCGCTCACCAGGCAGGGCAGTGTTCTCGCGCACTTCTTCGGCACCGGACATAGAGGCACTCACGATTGCCAAAGGTAACCTCCGCTGCATGGCACGCCGCATCGAGCACCGCAGCACCTCCGAACGGTCCGCCGTCGAGGTGTACCGGGCGCTGATCGATTCCGATTACCTCGCAGCCCGGTTGGAGGAGCTCGGCGGCTCCACCGCGACCCTCGTGCAGCACGTGGGCACCGAGGACGGCGCGCGCTTCCAGACCCGCCAGGGCGTCCCCGTCGACAAGCTGCCGTCGCTGGCCCGCACGGTCGTCGGCGGTGACCTGCTCATCGACCGCAGCGAGTCCTGGCGGCGCGAGGAGGACGGCCACTACACGGGCGAGATCGCCGCGGAGGTCGCCGGAGCGCCGTGCTCGATCACCGGCTCGATGTGGCTGCGCGACATCGTGGCGCCGACCGGCACCGCGGTCAGCGAACTCGTCGTGGAGGGCTCGGTCAAGGTCACCGTCCCGTTCGTCTCCGGCAAGCTCGAAGACCTCGTCGTCGACCAGGTGCAGAAGATGCTGGTCGACGAGGACAACTTCACCGCCGCCTGGCTGGTCCAGCACGGCTGATGAGCGCTGCGACGTCCCGCCGCGCGGCGGTGGGGGAAACCCGCTCGGGCGCTCACCTCGAAGCCCCGCCGCTCCCGCGATGAACGTCCCGAAGAAGCGCAATCCCCGGCTCGCCGCAGGTCGCGCCCGCGCGATGGGCGTGCCGACGCGCGGCACGACCAACCCGAACCGGCTGCGCCGCATCGACCGCTGGATCGCAGGCACCCCGTGGGTGGCGCGCGCGGTGCGCCACGCCGTCGAGCCGGTCGTCATCGACCTCGGCTACGGCGCCACCCCGACGACCACCGTCGAGCTCGCGCAGCGGCTGTCCGGACTGCACCCGCGGTTGCGGGTCGTCGGCCTGGAGATCGACCCCGATCGGGTGGCGGCGGGCAAGGCCGTGGCCGATCCGCCCCGACTGGAATTCCGGCGCGGCGGCTTCGAACTCGCCGGGCTCGCGGCGGGCATCCGCGACTTCCCGGGCCCCGCGCTGATCCGCGCGCTCAACGTGCTGCGCCAGTACACCGAACCCGAGGCGTGGAAGGCCTGGGACGAGGTGTGCTCCCGGCTGGCACCGGGCGGACTGCTCGTCGAAGGCACCTGCGACGAGATCGGCCGCCGCTGCTGCTGGGTGACGCTCACCCGGGAAGGGCCCCGCACGCTCACCCTGGCCTGCCTGCCCTCCGACATCGACAAGCCCTCCGACCTGGCCGAACGCCTGCCCAAGACGCTGATCCACCGCAACGTCCCCGGTGAACGGATCCACGATCTGCTCAGCGACCTCGACGTCTGCTGGGCGAAGGCCGCGCCGCACGCCACCTTCGGTCCCCGAGCCCGCTGGGCGCACGCGGCGCGCCTGTTCGCCGAGCGGTGGCCGGTCCTCGACCGGCACCCCCGCTGGCGCCTCGGCGAGCTCACCGTCCCCTGGACGGCGGTCGCCCCGCAGGTGTGAGATTTCCGTTTCGCACCACGGGCTCAGCACCTTTAATGGGGGCATGGATCTCGACTTCCACCTCGACGCGTTCCACGAGCAGGCGGAGGCGTTCCGCCGCGCGGTGCTCAAGGCCGGCCCGGACGTCGCCGTGCCCACCTGCCCGGGCTGGGACGTCCGGCGGCTGACCGGGCACGTCGCGCAGGCCTACTGGCGGGCGCGGGAGTCGCTGAAGCTCGAACGCGGCGGCAGCAGACCGCGAGCACCCGAAGCGCCGGCGGATTTCGACGCCGCGCTGTCCTGGTGGGACGAACTCCGCACCGACCTGCGCACCCAGCTGTCCACGGTGGACCCCGACCTCCCGGTGTACGCGATCTTCGCCGGCGGGACCCCGGCCGGGTGGGCGCGCCGGGTCGCGCACGAGACCGCGATCCACCGGCTCGACGTCGAACTCGTCCTCGGCCAGGGCGGCGACCTGGTCTTCGACCCCGAGCTGGCGGCCGACGGCATCGACGAGATGCTGACGAAGCTGCTGCCGCTGGGCGACTGGACGACTCGCGAGCACCGCGGCACAGTGCTGTACCACGCGGCCGACGCCGGTCGGGCCTGGCTGGTGACCTACCGGCCGGGCGAACCGCCCACGACGGGCGCTCCGTCGGACGCCGGGCTGGAAACCGACGCGACCGCGGCGGGCACCGCCGACGCCCTCTACCGCCGGGTGTGGGGACGTCCTAGTTCGGCGCTGGTCACCGGGGACGCGGCACTCGCCGGAGTGGCGGCCGGACGCTGATGTAACCCACCCCACCTGCGACAATCATGGTCGTGAGCTCTTCCGAACGCCGCTTCGTCATCAGCCTCGGCTGCCCCGACCGCACCGGGATCGTCGCCCGGGTCTCCGGATTCCTGGCCGAGTTCGGCGGCTGGATCGTCGAGGCCGGTCACCACACCGACACCGCGACCGGCTGGTTCTTCACCCGGCAGGAGGTGCGCGCGGACTCGCTGCCCTTCGGCATCGACGAGCTGCGCGAACGCTTCGCGGCCGTCGCGGAGGAGCTCAGCGACCGCGCGGAGTGGCGGGTCTGGGACACCGGTGAGCGGCGGCGGGTCGTCGTGCTGGTGTCGAAGGAGGCGCACTGCCTGCACGACCTGCTGGGCCGCGTCGGGTCCGGGGAGCTGGACGTCGAGCTGTGCGCGGTGATCGGCAACCACCCGGAGCTCGGGCCGATCACCGAGGCGCACGGCATCCCGTTCCACCACGTGCCCTTCAGCAAGGACCCCGAATCCAAGGCCGCCGCGTTCGATCAGGTCAGGGCACTGGCGGAGGAGCACGACCCGCACGCGATCGTGCTGGCGCGGTTCATGCAGGTGCTGCCGCCGGAGCTGTGCGACCGGTGGGCGGGCAAGGCCATCAACATCCACCACAGCTTCCTGCCCTCGTTCGCGGGCGCCCGGCCGTACCACCAGGCGTACGAGCGCGGCGTGAAGCTGATCGGCGCGACCTGCCACTACGTGACGGCGGAGCTCGACGCGGGCCCGATCATCGAGCAGGGCGTGATCCGCATCGACCACACCGACGACGTCACCGACATGGTCCGCAAGGGCCGCGACATCGAGAAGATGGTCCTGGCCCGCGGTCTGCGCGCGCACGTGGAGGACCGGGTCCTGGTCCACGGCAAGCGCACCGTCGTCTTCTGAGCCACGCCTTCGCGTCTCGCGGAACGTAGCCAGCGGGTCGTTCTGGTCCGAGTGGTTCGGACCAGAACCGCCCAGGGGCGAACCGCAGTTCAGCAGCGGCCGAGGGGCATCAGCGGGCGAGGTCTTCGACGAGCTCCGCTCCGGGCAGCGCGGTGAGGGCGTCCGCCGGGGTGACGATCTTGCTCCGGCGCAGGCCGCTCCCGACGACGACCGCGCCCGCCTCGACCACCCTCGGGTCGATCAAGATCGGCCACGAGTCCGGGAGCCCGAACGGGGTGATCCCGCCGTACTCCATGCCGGTGAGCGACACCGCCTCGTCCATCGGCGCGAAGGACGCCTTGCGCACGTCGAGGCGGCGCTTGACCACGCCGTTGACGTCGGCGCGGGTGGTGGCCAGCACGACGCAGGCCGCGTAGCGGACCTCGCCGGAGCGCTTGCCCGCGACCACCACGCAGTTGGCCGACCGCTCCAGCGGCGACCCGTACTCCTCGCAGAACGCGGCGGTGTCGGCGAGCTCCGGGTCGATCTCGGTGGCACCGACCCGGTCGTCACCGAGCGAGCGCACGACCTCGGCGACCGGGTCGGCCAGCAGGTCGAGCCGTTCCAGCGCCGTCGTGACTTCCAGCTTTCCCGCGGCAGCGGACCAATCGAAACCCATGGTCGCCCACGATAGAGCGCTCAGCGCAGGAAGTTCGTCAGCAGGTCCCGCAGCTGCCTGCGGTGGGTGAGCATCGGAGCCCGCGATTCCAGCAGCTCCAGCCGCGCGGAGCGGAACGCCGCAGCGGTCGCCTTCGCCGCCGAGGCGGGATGCATCGGGTCGTCGGTGGCGCCGATGACCAGGACCTCCGCGACCGCGTCCGACAGCGCGCCCGCGTCGGGGACCGGGACCTGCTCGGGCAGGTCGCGCAGCGCCTCGGGGAGCCGGGACAGCGCCCGGGCCCGCTGGTCGAGGTGGTCGCCGACCTCGACGCCCGGCGGGATCTCCGCGGCCAGCACCTCGTGCAGGCTCGCCCCGCCGTCGTCAGCGGCGACCGCTGCCGCCAGGCGCTCGTAGGCCCAGGCCGCAGCGGGTTCGCGGGGACGGTCCAGAGCGGCCGGGAGCAGCAGCGCCAAGCGCTCGAAGCGGTCCGGGCGTTCGGCGGCGATGCGGGTCAGAGCACCCGCGCCGAGCGAGACGCCGACGGCCTGGGTCGCGCCGACCTCGTCGGCGACCGCGAGCACGTCGGAAGCGACCGAACCGTAGTTCCAGTAGCCGGCCGGGGCGTCCGGCGCGGAGCCGTGGCCGGGCAGGGTCACCACGACCCGGGTGCCGCGCAGCCCGGAAGCGGGAATGCGCGCCTCGCCCTCGGTCGCACCGAGTCCGTGCACGACCAGCGTCACCGGGGTGCCGTTGCCGAGCACCCGCCAGCGGGCGTGCACTACCAGGACCGCCCCTGGACTTCCCTCACCTTGGGACGGACGTCGACGATGTAGACGAGGGCGGCCACCAGACCGGCGATCCAGATGATCCCGTAGGGGCCGCGCATGTCGAGGATCAGCAGGAGCGCGGCGGCACCGGTGATCCCCATCCAGGCCAGCTTGTTCAGCTTGTCCGCGGCCGTGAAGGCATCCGCGCGCTGCAGCGCGGCGTGCACGAACGCGAACACACCGACCGGGATGCCCACGACCCAGATGACAGTCAGGATCCACCAGTACAGCGGCATTCCGCTCGAAAAACCCACGTTCCCCACCTTACGTGCTAGTCAACGCGGAAAGCACCCACCTTCACAGCGACCGGTCCCGGCACCCGCATCGGGTACCGGGACCGGTGTTCGCGGTGATCAGTTGCCGCTGGTCTTGGTGGTGGTCGACTTCTTGGCGGCGGGGGTGGCCTTGGGGGCCGTCGCCTTGGCCGCCGGGGTGGCCTTCGCCGCAGCCGGCTTGGGCGCGGGCTGCTCAGCGGCGGGCTTCTCGGTGGCGGTCTCGGTCTGGACCGTCTCGGACTGGGCGGTCTCCGCCTTGGTGGACTCGGCCTGGGCGGTCTCGGTCTTCGGAGCCTCGGCCTCGTCCTTGGCGAAGGTGCGGGTGACCCTGCCCAGCACGTCGTCGGCCAGGCCGCGCACGTCGCCGACGGTGTCCTCGACCCGGCCCTGAGCGGTGCCGACCTGCTCGCGGACCTTCTTCACCTGCGAGGAGTCCTGCAGCTTCTTGAAGGTCTCCTCGCCGTGCTCGCTGAGCTGGTCGTAGATCTTCTTGGCGGTCTCGCCGTAGGTCTCCAGCTGCTTGCGGACCTCGGACGGGTCCAGCTTGGCCTTGAACTCGCTGAAGTCCTTGGGCAGCTCGGCCTTGGCGGACTCGGTGCGCTCGTTGACCTGGGTGCGGAACTTGTTCACGGCGTCCAGCACGGCCTGCGCGGCGAGGTCACCGGCGCCGAGAGCGGCCAGCAGCGGGGTGCGGGCCTGATCGACGCCGTCCTTGAAGGCCTTGTTGACGTCGTCGGTCTTGGGGAAAGTCGGCATCTCGCGATTCACTCCTCGGGTTGGTGGGTGTTCCCGTTGGCGTCCCCGTCCTCCGCCGCGTCCTGCTCGCGACGGAACGAGGAGTAGATGTCCAGGAGGACTTGTTTCTGCCGCTCGTTGAGCTCCGGGTCGGCGAGGACGGCGTCGACCACGGGCCCGGACTCGCGGCTTTCCAGGATTCCGGCCTGCACGTAGAGGGCCTCGGCGGAAATCCTCAGCCCCTTGGCGATCTGCTGCAGGATTTCCGCGCTCGGCTTGCGCAGTCCGCGTTCCACCTGGCTCAGATACGGGTTGGACACGCCGGCCAGCTTCGCCAGCTGTCGCAACGAGATCTGCGCGTTGTTGCGTTGGGTCCGGATGTAGCTCCCGAGGTCGCTGACCGCCTGGTTCACGGCTTTGGGGACGGCTTTGTCCATGCGTTCCATCGGGCACCTCTCCGGCTCACGACCCACCATAACGCCGAGTGCTAACTCTTGCAAGCACCCAGCTAACACCCTGCTGCGCTCGGTCGACAAGCCTACTGAGCTGCGCACATGCAGAAGGGGTGACCTTCTGGATCGACGTAAACCCGAAAGCTCGCGTCGAGCTGGTCGGGCGGCTGCGGCAGCTGCACCGCACCGGCGCCGATCGCCCGCTCGTGACCCTCGTCGAGCGTGTCCACCCGGACGTCGAGGTGCGCCATCTGCGGAACCTCCCGATCGGGCCAGGTCGACGGCCGGTGATCGGGGTCGAGCTGGAAGGCCAGCGGGGCGCCACCAGCGGGATCGGCGAGCTCCACCCAGCGATCCCCGGACTCCTCCTCGTCGATCTGCCAGCCCAGCAGCCGCCCGTAGAACTCGGCGAGCCGACGCGGGTCGGCGCAGTCGATCGCGTACGCGGCGAGCTTCAACGCACTCATCGAACTCCCTCTCAAACCGGTCTCATCGTGTTGGTGGTTACTAACCGTCAAGAAGCAGAATGCTGGTTACAGGGGTCGGCCGCAACCCCCTACTGGCTTACGATGGTGTCCGTGAACAGCAGAGCTGTCGCTCCGGAAGTGGGCCGTGCGCCTGTGCTGGAGGCGGTCGAACTCGACTTCGACCACGACATCGAGCTAGTCCTGGCCTTCCTCAACACGTGCGACGCCGAGAAGGGCACCGAAGTCCTCGACGATCACGTCCGATGGCAGCGGTGGTGCACCGAACGCGGTCTGGTCGTGGCTTCCGAAGTCGAAGCCGCCCGCGAAATCCGAGACACGATGCGGTCGGCGGTGACCTACGGGATGCGCCCCTCCGGCCTGGCGAACACAACGTGGCCCGTGCAGATACAGCTGCGCAACGGCATCCCCTCGCTGGTCGGGGTGGACGCGCTGGGCAGCGTGCTGGTCGCCGCCACGCGGCTGGTGCACACCGAGCACTGGGACCGGATCAAGATCTGCCCGGCCGAGGACTGCCTGTGGGCGTTCTACGACCGATCGCGCAACAGATCGCGCACCTGGTGCTCGATGCGCGTCTGCGGCAACCGCGAGAAGGCCCGCTCCTGGCGTGAAAGGCACACGCCCGCTTGAGAACCCGCGCCGGCCTCACGACCACCGCTCGCAGGCGGTGCGTCAGAACAGCAGGTCCGAGATCGCGTAGATCGCCAGACCCGCGAGGGCTCCGACGACGGTGCCGTTGATGCGGATGAACTGCAGGTCGCGACCGACCTGCAGCTCGATCTTGCGCGAGGTCTCCTGGGCGTCCCAGCGCTCCACCGTGTCGGTGATCAGCGTGGTCAGCTCGTCGCGGTAGTTCGACACCACGTAGGTCACGGCGCCTTCCAGCCAGCCGTCGACCTTCTCCCGCAGCTCGGGCTCGGTGTGCAGCCGGGCGCCGAGCGAGCGCAGACCGTCCCGGACCCGCACGCGCAGCTCGCTGGAGGGGTCCTCCGCGGCGTCGAGCAGCATCTTCTTGGCCGTGCCCCACGCCGAGGACACCAGGTTCTGCACCTCGGGGTGCTCCAGCACCTGGTGCTTGATCTGCTCGGCCTTGGCCATCGTCTTCTCGTCGTGCTGCAGGTCGTGCGCGAACTCGACCAGGAAGCGGTCCACGGCCTGGCGCATCGGGTGCTCGGGGTCGGTCCGCACCGCCCACGCGAACGAGAGCACCTCGGCGTAGATCTTGTCGGCCAGCATCGCGTCGACGAACTTCGGCGACCACGACGGCGCACGCTGGCTGACCACCCGCAGCACGGTCTCGTGGTTGTCGCGCACCCAGTCGTAGGCGCGGTCGCAGACCAGGTCGACGAGCTTGTGGTGCGAGCCGTCGGTGAAGACCTGGCCCAGGATCCGCCCCAACGGCGGACCCCACTGCTGGTCGACCAACTTGCGCACGACACCGTGCTCGATGATCGCCTGCACGTCGTCGTCGCGGAGCACCTGAACGGCACCGCGCACGGCGGTGGCCAGCTCGGAGGTGACGCGCTCGGCGTGATCGGCGTCGTCGAGCCAGAGCCCGACCCGGCGGCTGATGCCCGCGCTGCGCAGCTTGTCCCGCACCACGTTCTCGGCGAGGAAGTTGGTGCCGACGAAGTCACCGAGGCTGCGGCCGATGGTGTCCTTGCGGGTCGGGATGATCGCGGTGTGCGGGATCGGCAGGCCCAGCGGGCGCCGGAACAGCGCGGTCACCGCGAACCAGTCCGCCAGCGCACCGACCATGCCCGCCTCCGCGGCGGCTCGGACGTAGCCCACCCACGGCCCGGCTCCGGCGGTCTCCTGCCAGCGAGCGAAGAAGTAGACCGCTGCCGCCACCAGCAGGAATGCGGTGGCGACGGTCTTCATCCGCCGAAGACTCCGGCGCTTTTCCGAGTCGGGAACCGATGAGGGGTGCACGCATCGATTGTTGCAGCGTTTCCGGGCGAACCGGGGCGAACGCGACCACGTGGCCTTGCTAACAGCAGCCACGACGACCCGGCGGAGCCGCCGCGAGCGGCTGTTCGGTGCGGACGGGCGTCGGCGAGGGCGCGTCGGCGCGCCCCCGGGTTCCACTGCGCAAGACGACCACCGGCCGCGCTAAAACGCTGGTCACGGGCTTCGTCCGATGCATTAGCATCCGGAGGCGTGCGCACTCCTGCTTTGACCTCCCGCCTCCGGCCGTTCACGTCCACGATCTTCGCGGAGATCACCGAGCTGGCCCGCCGCACCGGCGCGGTCAACCTCGGCCAGGGATTCCCCGACACCGACGGCCCGGAGAGCATGCTGCGGGTCGCGCAGGAAGCGATCGCCAGCGGCGTGAACCAGTACCCGCCGGGAGCCGGTGAGCCCGAGCTGCGCGCGGCGATCAGCGAGCACCGCGCCGCCCGCTACGGCACCGAGTACGACCCGGAAGGCCAAGTCCTGGTCACCGTCGGCGCCACCGAGGCGCTGACCGCGACGATGATGGCGCTGGTCGAGCCCGGTGACGAGGTCGTGCTCGTCGAGCCGTACTACGACTCCTACCCGGTCGCGGTGGCCATGGCTGGCGGCGTGCGCAAGACCGTCGGCCTGCGCCAGGGGCCCGACCACCGCTTCGAGCTCGACCTCGACCAGCTGCGGTCAGTCGTCGGCCCGCAGACCCGGGCGCTGATCCTCAACTCGCCGCACAACCCGACCGGCACCGTGTTCACCGATGACGAGCTGGCCGCGATCGCCGAGGTCTGCCGGGACAACGACGTCGTCGCGGTCACCGACGAGGTCTACGAGCACCTGCTGTTCGACGGGCGCGCGCACCACCCGCTGGCCGGTTTGCCGGGCATGGCCGAGCGGACCGTGTCGATCTCCAGCGTGGGCAAGAGCTTCAGCGCCACCGGCTGGAAGATCGGCTGGGTCTGCGGCCCGTCCGAGCTGGTCTCGGCCGTGCGCGCCGCCAAGCAGTTCATGACCTTCGTCGGCGGCGCGCCGTTCCAGCCGGCCGTCGCGCACGCGCTGCGCAACGAGCTGGCCTGGGTGGACCAGCTGCGCGCCGACCTGCAGCGCAAGCGGGACCGGCTGTCCGACGGCCTCGCTGAAGCCGGGTTCGACGTGCTCGACAGCGAGGGCACCTACTTCATCTGCGCCGACGTGCGCCCGCTGGGCTTCACCGACGGGGCCGACTTCTGCCGCTCGCTTCCCGAGCGCGTCGGTGTCGCCGCGATCCCGGTGCAGGTGTTCTGCGACAACCCGGGCGACTTCCAGCACCTGGTCCGCTTCGCGTTCTGCAAGAAGGACGAGGTCCTCGACGAAGGCATCCGCCGGCTGCACAAGCTGCGGTAGAGCTCGTGGAGGAACCGCTTTGCTTGGCGGTGCGGGTGTCAGAACCCGCGGCGGTGCGAGCTGAGTCCCACATCTGAGACAGCGGCTCCGCCGCGTTCTTGAACAACACCTGGTCCTCACCCACCTCCGTACCCGATGCAGATGAACCCGGATTCGCCGTGCCCCGCTTGGGCTTCGGCCAGGGCAGCGGCAGGTGGCAGGCCTGCGTCGAGTCGGTCGTGGAGCGTCAGCATCACCTCCACGGTCCGCTCGTCGGGGACCGGGACGACGCTGGCGATCACCGTCGCCGTGCCCCGGTCCAGCAGGGTCGCGGTCAGCCCGCTGAGCTGATCGCCCCTGCTGATCGCGGACTTCCCGACGTCGCAGGCCGACAGCACCACCGTGGTGGGGCTGCGGCGGAGCCCGTCGAGGTCGTGCGCGTAGAGCGGGCCGTCGTCCAGGTCCAGGCAGGACAGCAGCGGTTGGTCGTCGCGGAAGTGGCCGTGCGCCGCCAGGTGCGCGACGCGAGCTCCGTCCAATGCGGACAGGACCCGGTCGGTTCTCGCGGCCGACCCGGTGAGCAGCCACCCGCCGCCGCGGTGGTGCAGCGTGCGGACCTCGCGTTCGGCGTGGTCCAGGCGCGGCCCGGCGATCCACGCCTTGCCACCGGCCGGATTCGCCGCGCGCGCCCGCTCGGCACCGCCCAGCCAGCAGCGGATCGACGGGCTGACCGTGACCGGGTTGCCCCGGCACGCGGGCAGCGCGGCCCACGGCAGCAGGTGCAGCCGACCGGTCGGCACCACGACGAGTTCGCGTCCCCGCTTCAGGGCTGGGAGGACGGGTGCCAGCAGCTGCGCTTGGAGTTCGGCCGCGGCCAGCTCGACCCCGTGCTCGAACATCGGGGCCGCGCGGGAGTCCACGCCGCACGCCTGCCGTGCGAGCAGGTGGCGGAGGCGGACGGCCTGGCTCTCCGCCGAGGCCTCCGGACCGAGCACGTGCAGCGCGGCCTCACCGTCCACGATGGACACCGCGAAGAGCCTGCCGTTCTCGGAGAACAGGCTCAGCAGGACGGCGTCGCCGAGTTCGGCGCTGATCTCGCCGATCTCGGCCGGCGCCCGCAGCCGATCGGTGCGGCCCTCCACCAGCATCGCCTGGTGCCGCACCTGTTCTTCCAGCTCGGCAACGGTGTTCATGGCCCGCTTCGGGTCCGCCGCGCGCTGCGCGTCGAGCACCGCACCGCGCAGCCGGACCAGGGCCGCGTTCAGCTGCGGATCCGACGGCGGTCGCAGCGCCCGGCGGTGCAACGCGCTGGCCCGGGAGCGTTCGGTCCAGCGCAGCACCAGCTGCGGGTCGCCGATGCGCAGCGCGGCGCGCACCGCGACAGCGCCGAGCTCGTCGCCCAGTCCGAGTGCGTGCACCCGCATCTCGAAAGCGGCCATGCCGGCGGCCTGCCCGTCGACGGCCTTGAGCCCGGCGCGGCACGCCCGCAGCAGCCGGGCGGTGTTGCCCTCCTGCTCGGCGAGCAGCGCCTCGGCCAACCAGCCCAGGGATCGCAGCTGCGGTGGCACGGCGAGCTCGCGCAGATCAGCGCAGCGCCCGAGCAGCTTGCGCGCCACCGAGGTCAGGCCCGCCAGCTGCGCGGTGCGCCCGGCGGTGAGCCGGAGCTCGGCGGCGGCCGCGCGCCACCCGAAGTCCTCGCACGCGTTGGCCGCCCGCCGCGCCGCCGACAGGGCGTACCGCGTGTTCTGCCCGGACCGCAGCTTGGCCTGCCACACGATCGCCGAGGCCAGCGCCGCCCACGCGGGCCGCTTCTGGCCGCGGAACAACCGCCTCGCCGCGCTCGCCGCCTCCGCTGCCGCGGCCGGGTCGCCATCGCGCAGCGCGCATTCGGCCAGCGCGAGCCGGGTTTCGGCGAGACGTCCCTGCCGTCCGGTGGCGGCCAGGCGCTGCGACGCCTGCTCCATCACCGCGCGGGCGTGCCGGGTCAATCCCGCCGCCGCGAGCGCTTCACCCCGGTCCACCAGCGCTTCCGGGTTCGCGGTGACGTCGAGTCCGGCCGCCACCGCCTGCTCGAACAGCCGCAGCGCCCGGGGCAGATCGCCCGCCCGGAACGCCACGCAGCCCCGGTTGTGCCGGCACCCGGCGGCGCGCGCACCGCGACCGTCGGCGATGAAGATCCGCTCGGCGTCGGCCAGGTCCTGCTCGGCCTCCTCCAACCTGTTGGTGTAGAGGTTGGCCAGGCCCCGACCGAGCAGCGCGTTGGCCTTCCACCGCCTGTCGCCGTCGAGGTGTACCAACGCGCTGGTCAGGCGCAGCCTCGCGTCCCGGTGGTGACCGCGCTGGCAGTGCAGCAACCCGCGCAGGCACGTCGCCCTGGGCCGGTCCTCGGCGGGCAGGTGCGGTTCGGCGGCGGCCAGGTTCGCCCAGCTCGCACCGGTGGCGCCTCGTTCCAGCTCGATCCACGCCAGGGTCAGCTGCAGCTGCGCGGCCCGCTTGGACAAGCCACCGCGTTGCGCGGTGGACAGCCCGAGCCGCACGTGCCTGCGGGCCTCGTCGACCCGGCCGAGCTCGACCGCCGCCAGCGCGGCGATGTGCCGGGCCAGCACCCGCAGCTCACCGTCGGGAGCCGCACCCGACAGCAGCCGCTCGGCCTGCCGCATCGCGTCCTGCGGTGCCACGGTCGCCTCGTCGCGCCAGCGCAGCGCGGCCTCGATCGCCGCATCCGGCGGTGCCACCGCCGTCGCCGCGCTCAACAGACCAGCCAATCCGCGATGGCGGGCTCGGCCCGCTCTGGGCGGAACACCACGCTCACCGGGCCGCGCGGCACGTCGGCCACCTGGAACGCGCCGTCCCGGTCCAGCTCCCCGCTGCGCTCGCCGGACGGGTGCCGCACCACGACCTCGCCGGTCGGCGGTGCCTGGCCGGACCGGTTGAGCACCATCCCGGACACCCGGACCAGTCCGGCCGCCGTGGGCACCACGTCCATCTCCAACACCCGGCCGGGCATCGCGAAGGTCAGCACGCGCGACTGCGAGCCGCCGGCCCGCACGCCGACGCGTTCGTCCGCGGAGTCGCCGACGAGCTTGAGCTCGCCCCGGTCGCCGCGGGCCGCGCGCATCGCGACCGCCGCGTACGAGCCGGCCAGCACTCGGTCCGGGACCGGGTCCTGGGTCTGGAACAGTTCGCGCAGTCGGCGCAGTTCCGCCGGAATCCGCTGCTTCATCCCGCCACCTCCTCGGGCAGCTCGGCGCTGACCAGCCGCCTGCGCAGCTCGGCCAGGCACCGGCTCTTCTTCGGTCCGATCGTTCCTCTCGGTATCCCCAACGCCTCGCTGACCTGCGCGTAGGTCGTCTCCGGCGCGACGGCCAGGACCCGCAGCAGCTGCTGGCAGCGCTGCGGCAACGCGCCGAACGCCTGCGCCAACCGGGTACCGGAGACCACGCGCAGCGCCAGCTTCTCGGCGGCCTCGGAGTGCTCGGTCGCACCCAGGTGATCGGTGTCCAGGCCGACGGGCGCTTCCCGCGACCGCGCGCGGCGCAACCGGATGGCCTCCCGTCTGGCGGTGGTGACCAGCCAGCCGGGCAGGGCGTCGGGCTCGCGGAGCCGTTCGAGGTTCTCCGCCAACGACAACCAGGTCGCCTGGCAGACGTCCTCGGCGTCCGCGGTGTTGCCGGCGTACGCCCGCGAGACACCCCAGATCACCGGCGTGTACAGGTCCACCAGTTCCCGCCACGCCTGTTCGTCCCCGGACGCCACCCGATTCAGCAGCACCGCAGCCGGACCGGCTTCCCCGACCTCGTACACGACCAGCACCTCCGGAGCTCGGTGATCTCTCTTCCTTCCCACCGAGTAAGAGGACGAAGGGGTGCTCAAAGATTCAGTTGGCGCTGGATACCCCACGATCGGGTCAAGAAATGCGGTACCGGATCACTCGGCCGCGACGGGCTCGGGCAGTGCGGTGGCGTACGGGTAGCAGTGCTCGACGAGTTCGCGGGCCCGCGCGGGGTCCCGATCCCCCTGCAGGGCGGTGGCGATCACGGCGGCGACCCTGGGAGCGGCGAAGGACGTCCCGCTCCAGCGCGCGTAGCCGAAGTCGCGGGCGCCGCCCGGCGCCATCCGGACGAAGCAGCTGCGCACGTCCACGCCCGGTGCCGCGGCGTCGACCCAGTCGCCGGTGTTGGAGAACGAGGCGATCTTGCCGTCGGCCCCGGTCGCGGCGACCGCCAGCACCTCGGGCATCGCGGCGGGCCAGAAGGGCCGGGTCCGGCCGTGGTTGCCGGCCGCGGCCACCACGACGGCCGGGTCCATCGCGCGCAGCGCTGAGGCCAGGACCTCCGGGCAGCGGTCGTCGGCGGTGTGGCAGCCGGAGGTCAGCACGACCACGTCGACGGGCTCGCCCCGGCGCTGGGCCGAACGCCGCAGGGCGCGCAGGCCGGAGGCGACGGTGCAGTCGTCGGTGAATCCCAGCGAGGACAGCACGCGCTTGGGCCGGATGACCGCGCCCGGGGCGTGCTGCAGGACGACTCCGCTGACGAACGTGCCGTGCCCGGCTTGCCGGTCCTGACCGGAATCATCATCGGCGTCCAATTCCTCCGGGGCCGCTTCGAACCCGGGGCGGCCGCTGAACCAGGGGTGCGGGTCGCAACCGGTGTCGAGCACGCCGACGAACACCGGTGGTTCCCATTCGGCCGAAGGTGGCTCTGCGACCGGATGGGTGAACTCCGGTTTCTGCCCGGTTCCGAACATCACCGGCGTTCCGAACATGACCGGACTGCCGACGTGGACGTTGTTCACCGAGGCGCCCGCGCACTCTCCGGCCAGGTCGACGCAGTGGTCGCGTTCGGCATCGCGGAGCCGAATTCGGGCGAGCAGCAGGTCTTCGTCGTGGTGCACCCGATCGATCCACCTGCGGTACCGGTCGAGCACCGGGTCCAGCGAGTCCGCCGGGGCCAGCAATTCACCGCGCCTGACCAGGCATTCGCCATCGCCGCCGGGATCGTGCAGCAGCATCTCGTGCCCGTAGGACGTCCAGATGCGATGGAGTTCGGCTAGACCCAGCCGTTCCTGATTCTGATCCTGATCCACAGCGGACACTGTGCCGCTTTCGGGCTAGGTCCACAGCGGACGAGACCCCTTCGGGGAAAGGGGATCACCCCTTCCGACAACATTTGGCCCCTTCCGGAGTCCTCCAAATGCATGGAGAATGCTGGCCCAACTGTCGTGATCGTCGCTCAAGGTGGTCCGAAATCGCCCCCTGGGGTGGTTGAATGTCATCCGGAGGCGCCGATCATGGCGCAACCGTTGCTCCACCGCGCCACGCGGCGCGACTCGACCGGAATTGGCGGTGGTGACCGTGAAGGGAATTCGCGCAGTGCGCGGTCCCCGTTCGCGCACCGCTGCGTTCCTGGTCAAGGCCTCGCTCTTCAGCGGTTTGTGCCTGGGAGTGATGGTCGGCGGTGCGACCGCGGCTTCGGCCGGCGAGAATGCGCACGCCGACAAACCGGGCGTATCGCAGTCCGCTTCGGCATCGGCATCGAGCAAGCCCGACTCCGGTGATCACCCTTCCGGATCAAAGGCCAAGGGCTCGGGCTCCGGAAAATCGTCGAAGCCCGCCGAGAAGGCCTCCCAGCAGAAGAGCACCCAGCCTCAGAAGGCGGTCGAGACCGAGAAGCCCGACCCGCCGAAAAAGGTTCAGGCGGAAAGGCCCGAGAAGGTCGAACCGGCGAAACCGGATAAGGCCGCGCCCGCCGAACCGGCAGTCACCGCTCCAGCAGTCACCGCTCCAGCGGCCCCCGACACCGGCAACGCCTCGGCGAACGCCGACACGAACGCGACGTCGAACGGCAACGCCTCAGCGAACGCCAGCTCCTCGTCCAACGGGAGCTCGGCCCACGCGACCTCCTCTTCCCACGCGAACTCCGCCTCCCCGGACGAGCACGACTCGCTGGGCAAGGGCAACAGCGCACGTCACAAGAACACCCACGCCGTCGCCGACGAGCAGTCGAACGCACCGTCCAGCGCCGTTTTCACGGGGCCGACGGTCCGCAAATCGGTGGAGGCGTCGGGAACCGGCTCCGCTCGCGATGACGCACGGCCCCGGGCACCTGATGCGGACGAAGCGCCGGACGGCGACCCGTCGGGCGGTCCGAGCCCTGCCGTGCCCTCTCCCTGCTCGCCTCCCGCGAGCTCGCTGACCGCGGCGAGCGCCGGTGGTGTCGGTGGCCTGCGCCAAGCGCACGCCATCCTGCCCACCGCACCCGATCTCTCGGGCACCGCTGCCATCCTGGTGGCTCAGCGCGACATCGGACCGAACGTCAGCACCCGATCGGCCGAAACCACGGCGTCGCCTGACTGATCGCGGCCGTTCCGGCCTGCGCATCACCGCTTCTGCGGTGACTCTGGTGTCAACACCACCCGATGAACTCCGATCCGGACGCCTGCGCCCGACCGGATCGGACCGGGGCGCCACCAGCCTGTCCGGCAGCGTCGATCAAGAACATCGCTGATTAAGCGTCTCTGACCTGCTGAAAGCACAGGACTGGGCCCTGGCCCCGGTGCCGCGATTGCCCCTGCGGCGCCGGGGCGGCGCCCTCTGGTCGAACCGCCCGTCGGCACGTCGAGGGGCCGTGCCGACGGGCGGCCGACTACTACTCCTGGGTGGGATCCGTGCGGGATCCGCACGGGATTTCGCACGGATTCCACCCGGCGCGGGCCTGAAGCTTTCCACGAGGGGTGTCAGCTTCAGGCGATCGGAACGGTGAGCGGGTTCGGTGCTGGTCCTGGCCGCACCGAACCCGCTGCCGCAGCGAGCCGCTGGATGGCTTCGACCAGCCGTTCACCCGGCAACGTGTAGGGCACGCGGATCCAGCGCTCCAGCGATCCGTTGACCGAGAAGCGAGCGCCCGGCGCCAATCGCACCGCGTGCGCCTCGGCCGCGACCGCCAGCCTGCTGGAGATGGGTTCGCCGACGTCGCACCAGAGCGACAGCCCGCCGTCGGGCAGGCGAAAACGCCACTCCGGCAGGTGTTCCCGAAGCGCGGCGACCAACACGTCGAGCCGCTGCCGGGTTTCCTCCCGCCGCCGGGCCAGAACCGGTTCGGCGTCGTCGAGCAGTTCCGCGAGCACCAGCTGCTCCAGCACCGGCGTGCCCAGATCGACGGCCGCGCGCCCGAGCACCAGCCGCTGCACGAACTCCTCGCTCGCCCGGATCCAGCCGAGCCTCAGCCCGCCCCAGAACGACTTGCCCGCCGAGCCGATGGTGATGGCGCGCTCGGTGAAGCTCGCCATCGGCGGCGGGGGTTCCTCCCCGGTGAGATCGATGTCGATCAGCGTCTCGTCGATGACCGCGTTCGTGCAGGTCCTCGCCAGGGTCGTCGCCAGCCGCGACCGGCCTTCGGCGTCCAGCCGCACGCCGGTGGGGTTGTGGAAGTCGGGGATCAGGTAGGCGAGCCGAGGCGCGGTCTGGCGGAGCGTGGCGTTGAGCAGCTCCAGGTCCCAGCCGTCGTCGGTCATCGGCACGGCCACCGGGGTCACCCCGTGGCCGCGCAGGGCCTCGACGGCGTTGGGGTAGGTGGGGTGCTCGACGAGGACCCGCTCGCCCGGGGCGACCACTGCGCGCAGGACCAGCGCGAACGCGTGCTGAGCGCCGTTGGTGACCAGGATCTGCTCGGGGTTGGTCGGCAGACCGCGCGCGGTGTAGCGCTCGGCGATGCGGGTGCGCAGCGCGGGGAGCCCGTGCGGCTGGTAGCCGTGGTCGCCGAGCTGCTCGGCGAGGCGGACCTGCGCGCGCTCCACGGCTCCGCGCATCTCGGGCGGGGCTCCCGGGGTCGCCTGGGCCAGGTTGATCATGCCCGGGTCGTTGGACGGGAACCAGCCGCCGTGCATCTCGTTGCCCCGCCGCGAATCCGGCAGCTTCACCCACGAGCCGGCACCTCGGCGACTCGCCACGAAGTCGTCCTCGCGCAACCGCTCGAGAGCCCTGGCGACCAGGGTCCGGCTCACGTCGAGGGCGGCAGCGAGCTCCCGCTCGGCGGGCAGCCGGGTTCCCGGCGGGAGCCGTCCGTCGAGCACCAGCTGGCGAACGCCCTCGGCGAGCAGCTGCGAGGAGGGCCGTGACGCGCCGTGCCAGGCCCCGAGGAGGTCGACGAGCTTCTGGCCGTAGATGTGGGCGCCCGGTGTCGGCAACATGGGTCCAATATAGCTCGATTGGCTATCGATATAAAGTCCAATTGACCATTAGGAAGGGAGTATGGCTTCGATCCCCGTTCCAGTGGACCTCTCGCCGCTGTCGATGCGCTTCCGCCCGCACGCCCGGTTCCCGCAGCTCATCGGCGGCCTCCTGCTCTACGGGGCGAGCCTGGCGCTGATGGTGCGCGGCGACCTCGGCCTGTCGCCGTGGAGCGTGCTCGACCAGGGGATCTCGGCGCGGCTGGGCGTGAGCATGGGGATGGCGAGCGCGGTGGTGGGCGTCGCGGTCCTGCTCTGCTGGCTACCGCTGCGGCAGCGGCCGGGCGTGGGCACGGTCGCCAACGTGCTGGTGATCGCGGTCGCGGTGGACGCCACCCTCGGCCTGCTCCCCCCGGTGGAGGCTCTGGGGATCCGGGTTCCGCTGCTGGTCGCCGGGGTCTCGCTCAACGCGCTGGCGACCGCGACCTACGTCGGCGCCCGCCTCGGACCGGGCCCTCGGGACGGCCTGATGACCGGGCTGCACGCGCGAACGGGCTGGTCGGTGCGTCTGGTGCGGACGTCCATCGAGGTCTGCGTCATCGCAGCGGGTTGGCTGCTCGGCGGCACCGCGGGGCTCGGGACTGTCCTCTACGCGGTGGCGATCGGTCCACTCACACAAACCTGCCTGCGGTTCACCGCCGTGAGAGTGAAAAAAGATCTCTGCCCCTAGAGACATCTCGGATACCACGCAGTAGCATTGACGCCGTCCACCTGACCCCCAGGGGTGGACCTTGACGCCCCCGCACTCCCGGTAACCCCCAGGCCGGTTGAGCGCGGGGGCGTCGCTACTCCTAGATCGCGTTGACCGCGCGTGCCTCCCTGTTCAGCGCACGCAGCATCGCGTTCCGCCCCTGCCGCAGGACGGCCAAGGTGGACAGCAACTCGAACACATCGGACGGCAGTGCCGGCATCACGATCCCTCCCCGCCCTCGGTGATCCGGACGCTACCGGCGGCCACCGACAAATCCGGAAGATCGGCGATGACTTTCCACCGGAGCGCCGGTCTACCTCCGCGACAGCCGGAGAACAGGAGCGGGCATGCAGAAGCGAGAACCGGTGACGGGCCCTGAGCTGATCGAGTTGTTGGAGCGCGGCTTCGAGGCCACCTCGGCGATGCTGCGGGCGGTGCCGCCGCAGCGTTTCGGGGATCCGAGCCCCTGCGAGGGGTGGACCGCCGGCCAGGTCGGCAACCATCTCGTCGGTGGTGCGAGGTACTTCGGGCAGGTCGCGGCCGGGCAGGCTTCCGAGCTGCCCGCCGAAGACCCGCAGCTCTCCGCCGACGAGGTCGCGGCGGCGTTCGGCGAAGCGGCGCGGCTCAACGTGGACGCCTTCAGCAAGCCGGGCGTTCTCGATCAGCAGCTCGAGTTCGCGTTCGGCCCGACGCCGGGCTGGATCGTCGCCAACATCAGCCTGTCGGAGACCGTGATCCACGGCTGGGACCTGGCCCGCGCGGCCGGGCTGCCGTACTCACCGGACGACGCCGCCGTCGACGCCGTCATGCGGTTCCAGTCCCAGAGCAACGAGGACGAGCTGCGCGCCGAAGGGATGTTCGCCCCGGCCACGTCAGCGCCCGGGGACGCGAGCCCGTTCGAGGAGCTGCTGGCCTTCACCGGCCGCGAGCCCCGATCCGTTTCGGGATGAAACGGGCGCGGTTGTCGGACCGGCGTGGCAGGATTTCGCAGGTGGGTGGGTATTCGGGCAGATCGGCGCGGTTGCGGGACCTCGCGCTGCTGAGACGGGTCCGGGATCGGATCGATCGCGAGTACGCGCAACCGCTGGACGTCGAGGCGCTGGCGCGCGGGGTGAACATGTCCGCCGGGCACCTCAGCAGGCGGTTCCGGGCCGCCTACGGCGAATCCGTCTACGCCTACCTGATGACCAGGCGGATCGAGCGGGCGATGGCGCTGCTGAGGCGAGGCGACCTGAGCGTCACCGAGGTGTGCTTCGAGGTCGGCTGCTCGTCGCTGGGCACCTTCAGCACCCGGTTCACCGAGCTCGTCGGCGTCCCGCCCAGCACGTACCGGCGCGAGGCGGCCGGGACGGCGGCGATCGTGCCGTGCCTGGCCAAGCAGGTCACCAGACCGGTCAGGAATCGAGAAGCGCCGTCGCAGAGCAGCTCATAGCGTGATTGCCATGGACATCAGCATCAACGCCAGCTTCCTCCCGCAGGACGACCCGGAGGCGGCCCTGGCCTTCTACCGCGATCTGCTCGGCTTCGAGGTCCGCAAGGACGTCGGCTACGCCGGGATGCGATGGCTGACCGTCGGCCCGCCCGGGCAGCCCAGCACCTCGATCGTGCTGCACCCGCCGGGCGTCGACCCGGGCATCACCGACGACGAGCGGCAGCTGATCAGCGAGATGATGGCCAAGGGGACCTACGCCGGAATCCTGCTGGCCACACCCGATCTCACCGCCACGTTCGACGCGCTGCAGGCCGGCGACGCCGAGATCGTCCAGGAACCCACCGACCAGCCCTACGGCGTGCGCGACTGCGCCGTCCGGGACCCCGCCGGGAACATGATCCGAATCCAGGAAGCGCAGTGAACGGAGCCGCGATGCACATCGCCGACAGCCACGACCTGATCCGGGTTCACGGGGCGCGGGTGAACAACCTGCAGGACGTGAGCGTCGAGATCCCCAAGCGCCGGTTGACCGTGTTCACCGGCGTGTCGGGATCGGGCAAGAGCTCGCTGGTCTTCGGCACCATCGCCTCCGAGTCGCAGCGGATGATCAACGAGACCTACAGCGCGTTCCTGCAGGGCTTCATGCCGACGCTGGCGCGACCCGACGTCGACGTGCTCGACGGGCTGACCACGGCGATCATCGTCGACCAGGAGCGGATGGGCGCGGACCCGCGCTCCACGGTCGGCACCGCCACCGACGCGAACGCGATGCTGCGGATCCTGTTCAGCAAGCTCGGACAACCGCACATCGGCTCACCGCAGGCGTTCTCGTTCAACGTCGCCTCGATCAGCGGGGCGGGCGCGGTCACGATGGAACGCGGCGGGACGAAGGTGAAGGAGCGCCGCGAGTTCAGCATCACCGGCGGCATGTGCCCGAGGTGCGAGGGACGCGGCAGCATCTCCGACTTCGACCTCACCCAGCTCTACGACGACTCGAAGTCGCTCCGCGAGGGCGCGCTGACCATCCCCGGCTACACCATGGACGGCTGGTACGGGCGGATCTACATGGGTTCGGGGTTCCTCGACCCGGACAAGCCGATCCGCTCCTACACGAAGAAGGAGCTGCACGCCCTCCTCCACAAGGAGGCGACCCGGATCAAGGTCGAGGGCGTCAACGTCACCTACGAGGGCCTGATCCCGCGGATCCAGAAGTCGATGCTGTCCAAGGACCGCGAGGGGATGCAGCCGCACATCCGCGCTTTCGTGGACCGCGCGATCACCTTCGCGACCTGCCCGGAGTGCGACGGCACGCGGCTCAGCGAAGGAGCCCGGTCGTCGAAGATCGCGGGCATCACCATCGCCGACGCCTGCCGGATACAGATCAGCGACCTGGCCGAATGGGTCAGCGGGCTCGACGAACCGTCGGTGAAACCGCTGCTCGGCAAGCTCCGGCACACCCTGGACTCGTTCGTCGAGATCGGCCTCGGCTACCTCTCGCTGGACCGGCCCGCTGGCACCCTGTCGGGCGGTGAAGCCCAGCGCACCAAGATGATCCGGCACCTCGGATCGTCGCTGACCGACGTGACCTACGTGTTCGACGAGCCGACGATCGGGCTGCACCCGCACGACATCCAGCGGATGAACGACCTGCTGCTGCGGTTGCGCGACAAGGGCAACACGGTCCTGGTCGTCGAGCACAAGCCGGAGACGATCGCCATCGCCGATCACGTCGTCGACCTGGGTCCGGGCGCCGGAACCGACGGCGGCACGGTCTGCTTCGAGGGCGACGTGACCGGTCTGCGCACCAGCGACACCGTGACCGGCAAGCACTTCGACGACCGCGCCTCGCTCAAGTCGGAGTTCCGCCAGGCCACCGGTGCGCTGGAGATCCGCGGCGCGACGGCGAACAACCTGCGCGAGGTGGACGTCGACGTGCCGCTGGGCGTGCTGTGCGCGGTCACGGGCGTCGCGGGTTCCGGCAAGAGCTCGCTGATCCACGGCTCGATCCCGGCAGGGGCAGGCGTGGTGTCGATCGACCAGAGCGGCATCCGAGGGTCGCGGCGCAGCAATCCGGCGACCTACACCGGACTGCTCGACCCGATCCGCAAGGCGTTCGCCAAGGCCAACGGCGTGAAACCCGCTCTGTTCAGCGCGAATTCCGAAGGCGCGTGCCCCACCTGCAACGGTGCCGGGGTCGTCTACACCGACCTCGGGATCATGGAAACCGTTGCCACGACGTGCGAGGAGTGCGAGGGCAAGCGGTTCAACGCCTCGGTTCTGGAGTACCGCTTCGGCGGGCGCGACATCAGCGAGGTGCTCGACATGTCCGTCGCCCAGGCCGAGGAGTTCTTCGGCGGAGGGGACGCCCGCACGCCCGCCGCGCACAAGATCCTGGAGCGCATGGACCAGGTGGGCCTGGGCTACCTGCGCCTCGGCCAGCCGCTGACCACGCTCTCCGGCGGCGAGCGGCAACGCCTCAAGCTGGCCACGCACATGGGCGACAAGGGCGGCGTCTACGTCCTCGACGAGCCCACCACCGGTCTCCACCTGGCGGACGTGGAACAGCTCCTCGGCCTGCTCGACCGGCTCGTGGACTCCGGCAAGTCGGTGATCGTCATCGAGCACCACCAGGCGGTCATGGCCCACGCGGACTGGATCATCGATCTCGGACCGGGTGCCGGTCACGACGGCGGGAAGGTCATCTTCGAAGGCACCCCGGCCGACCTGGTCGCTTCCGGCAAGACCCTGACCGCTCAACACCTCGCCGACTACGTTCGAGCCTGAGTCCGGACGAAACATCCTTCGTCCCAAGAAGAACCACGCGTCCGGAGCCGAGTCCTGTTCGCGATCGGGTGGTCCTGCTCCGCGAAGCAACCGGAGCGGAGCTCGAGACGTCCTCCTGGTTCGAGAACTGTTCGCAACCAGCAGGAGGAACGGGCATGTCGATCAAACGGATGTCGGCTGCGGTGCTCACGACGCTGTGCGCGGCCGTTGCCGTGCCGGTGCTCACGGCGGCGCCGGCCCAGGCGTGGTCGTGGGACTGCCAGGAGTACCTGCGCGGCAAGGGCTACAACGTGCCCGTCGGCGGCGAGGCCGCGGATGCCTGCACCATCGCGGAATCCGGCAGCTCGAACGCCCTCTCGATATGCCTGTCGCGACTCGAGAGCCTCGACGTGAAGTACACCCACGCCAAGACCGGCTGCAAGAAGGGCGCGCTGAAGTAGCGGGCTTCGAGGAATCCCTTCCCGAAATCGGGAGGGGATTCCTCTTGCTCGGCCGGGGGCACCGCGGGGCAGCAGCGGCGCGCCCCGTCCCTTTTCCGGAGTGATGTCCACCGATTCGGGTGCCCACCATCCGCGACCAGGCTCTTCGCGCACACCTCCGAGAACGCCCCATAACGCGGTTAGCGGCCATCGGGGTGATGAGAACGGGGCAGGCGCACCTCTGCGAAGGCCAACCCGTTGGTACATCCGCCCGGCGATGTTGCCTCCAAGCGAAAGGGAACCCATGCGTGGAACCCGTCTGTTCGTGACCGCCGCCTTAGCGGCAGCAACCTCTCTGCCCCTCACCGCAGGCCCCGCAACAGCAGTCGAACGCAACCCGGTGATCTTCGTGCACGGTTGGAACGGCAGCGCCTCCAACTGGAACGAGCTGGTGGCCGACTTCAAGGCCGACGGCTACACCGATGGCGAGCTCACCGCCTGGAACTACAACACCTCGCAGTCCAACAAGACCACCGCCGACCAGCTCTCCGCCGTCGTCGACGACGTGCTCGCCCGGACCGGCGCGACCGAGGCCGACATCGTCACGCACTCGATGGGCGGGCTCAACAGCCGCTGGTACCTCAAGTTCGTCGGCGGAGCCGACGAGGTCGACGACTGGGTCTCTCTGGCCGGCCCGAATCACGGCACCACGTCGGCGAACTCCTGCTTCGACGCGTCCTGCGTGGAAATGCGGCCCGGGTCGGAATTCCTGGCCACCCTCAACGACGGGGACGAATCACCGGGCGCGGTCAACTACGGCACGTGGTGGTCGACCTGCGACGAGACCATCGACCCCGATGACAGCACGGTCGTCTCGGGTGCGCGCAACACCCAGACCGGGTGCATCACGCACCTCGGGTTCCTCACCGACGACGGCGTTTCGCAGGATGTCCGCACCTTCGTCGCGTGACCTGAGAACCGGTGCGGGCCAGAGGATCTCGCCCCACCCCGACTCAAGTCCACTGTGTATCCTCGCAGGCGGCTCGGTCAGCTTCCCGGGCCGCCGCGCCGCGGTTGCACCACGAGGGGGACCGAGACGACGATCAGGGCTCCGAGCACGATCACGTTGAGGACCTGGTCCAGCGGTTCGTACATGTGCAGCATCGTCACGTGGTAGCCGAAGTGCAGAACGTTGAACACGAGCCACACCGCACCGGTCATCCGCGACGACCGCCCGTCATCGGCGCGCCGGAGTGCGACCGCGCTGAGCACCGCCAACGCCAGGAACATCGCTCCGCCGTCCTTGACGAAGTGCTCGTTGTACGGCCCCAACTGCGGCAGCCAGCTCAGGCCGAGTCCGGGGAACGCGTCGTAGAAGAACCTCGGCGCGAAGTACGCCCAGGCGCCGGGGAGCACGGATGCGAAGGTCAGAACCCCAAGGCACGCACGATCGATCACGACCTTCGGAGATCTCCTCTGCCGCGCTTCGCTTGAGCTGATCACGAGCTCCTCCTGTCCTCGAGCTCTCGCCCTCCACCTCGAGTCGCGAGGCGCCGGACGAAATGCTCGTCGCGGTGACGACGAGACCGAGCCGGCATCCGTGACAAGGCGCGCCGCCGACGCGACGCGAGTCACTTCGCGTCACACCACCCACGGGCTGTCTCGTCTTCACCGCGACGCCGGGGAAGACCGGCCAGGACGAGCGGAGCTGCTGTGAAGATCGCGATCGCCGGGGGCACCGGACTGGTGGGGAGCAAGGTCGTGGCGAAGGTGCGCGCCGCCGGGCACGAGCCTGTCGTCATCGCGCGTTCGCACGGGACGAACCTGATCACCGGGGAGGGCCTGCTCGAAGCACTGCGCGACTGCCGCGCGATGATCGACGTCAGCAACGTGGTCACCACCAGGAAGAAGGTTTCGATCGAGTTCTTCTCCCGCGCCACGGCGACCCTGCTGCGGGCCGCGCGGCAAGCCGACGTCGATCACCTGGTCACGTTGTCGATCGTCGGCTGCGACGCGGTCGACCTCGGCTACTACTTCGGCAAGCGCGTCTCGTCGAGGCGGGGGATGTGCCGTGGACGATCCTGCGCGCCACGCAGTTCTTTGAGTTCCCGGAACCCCTGCTGGCGGCGAAGTCGCCGATCGCGGTGATCCCCCGCATGCTGTCGCAACCCGTCGCAGCCGACGAGGTCGCCGAAGCGCTGACCCGCTACGCGACGCAGGCCCCGGCCGGCCGCGCCCCAGACCTGGCCGAACCTGAACAACTCCAGATGACCGACATGGCCCGACGCCTCCTGAACGCCCGCGGCCAACACCGCCCGGTGCTACCCCTGTCCATCCCCGGCCGAGTCGGCCAACAACTCGCAGGCGGCAGCCTCCTCCCCGGAAGCAACCACACCCGAGGCCGGAAGACCTTCGACCAACACCTGGCTTGGATCCGCGCCGCCGCAGAACGCCGATGACCAGCCGGCGGAACGCACCCGCCGTCAGCCCACATCCGCGCACTCCACCGTTGTGGTGCAAGCCACACTTTGGCATCATGGGGGATGCCGGGGTAATGCCCGGGGATCGACCCGAGGAGCGCAGTGGCCTGGACGACCAAGGCCGCCCGACCTAGTGGCCTGGACGACTAAGGACCGCCCTAGACCTCGCGATCGCTAGATCGCAAAACGCTTCTCGGGTCGATCTGCGTCCGGAAGGACAAGCAAGCACCCCTGGAGCACACGCAAGAACCAAGAAGCCCCCACCGAGTCGGCAGGGGCCTTCTCGCAGCTATGAGCGGTGGCCAGGGGCGGGGTCGAACCGCCGACCTTCCGCTTTTCAGTTCGACGATTGCTTGTTCGACACCGTTCACGTGAGCTGTATGGCCTGGTCAGGAGGCTAGAGCGAACAGGGCTGACCGCCCTTGAACGACAACGAATGAGACCCAAACTGAGACCATCACCCCGGCAGTCCACCAGATCCGCAAGCCTCGCGTATCTAACCAGCCCGGCGCTCATGGCCAATGGCACCGGTGCGGATCAGGAAACAGATTCGCGCTAGGCGCACACAATATTCCAACGTAGAAGCGTCTTAGTCACCTTTACACGTCAATTTTGTTGCTCAGTAAAACTCTTGACCGGCTACTGCGGTGAACTGAAGAGCTGCACTCCACTTCTGAAGTGAGCCTGCGCGCACCCACGACCAGGCGTTTGACTTGGCTTCGCTTGCACCAACTTCGCCAAGGTCATGAAAATATACATCGCAACTAGAAGCCAGGCGTTACAGTGACCAGGAACACGTTCGCCGGGATTGAGAATCTTGTACGATTCCGTTTCGTCACGATCATTCTGATTCGAGATCCAGCGGCGGTAACGCCGATGGCTACTAGTTTTCTCATGTGGGAGAACCTCAACAATGCACACCTTAAGCTTCGATTCCGATGCCAGCGCTCAGGCCGCATTCAGCGGGGACGCTGACTTTCATGCCGAAGCCATGGCTCGTTCCTACACCACGGCCGAGGTCGAAGCTGACCAGAGCTCGCAGGCTCAGCTGATCGGCGCAGCCGCGAGCACTTTCGAGGCTGAGGGCGGCGCGGACGCTGAGTTCGACGCCACCGCTGCTAGCTACGGTAGCGCGGATTTCGACATGGTCGACACGTACTGGGGCGACAGCGTTGAGGGCGATGTCGCCACCAGTGCCGCATCCAGCGTGGATTACACCAGCTCTCTCGATGGCGGGTTCGGTGACGCCATGTTCGCAGGCAGCGGTGAGGCGGCAGCAGAAAGCAGCGCCGCGACAGAGGCTGATTTCTTCTTAGCCTAGGAAGTGCGCGCAATTCGGCGGGTAGCTGCAATTGCGCAAGTGCTGGAAGATAATTGGATGACTGCTTAGGATTTGCGGTTAAGTGTCCGCCGCTGCCGCAGTCGTCAACCATTTCACGCAGCCCAAGATACCGCCCCCCTCCGATCGGTTCGCCGATCGGAGACGGGGCGGTTACTTCGCCGTTGATGGCGGAATTCTGCTCGGTTTGCCGAACCGGAAGGCCGAGCCGCCTTGGGAGACCTCCTCGCAGCGTTTACTCATCTAGCCGGATGGCCCTCGGCGGATCATTGGAAAGACGTGATCTTCTCAAGGGCAAGCGGCCTGTCCCCGGCTCGAGGCCCCCTGCACGCACGCTGACCTTCTCCGGATCGACGGCGCTCCGGCCCAGGGCGAAATGGCCCCCTCACACCTCCTGGGGAACACCCTGCGGTGCAGGTCATCGGCCACGACATCGAGAAGGCCGCCGAAACGGGCGCTGCATTGAGGCTGGCGGGCAAGCGCGCTGGAGATCACAAGCGCTGTGGGATGAGTTCGCCCAGCCGGCGCCGGTCCTCACGAGTGACTCTCGACGAGACCCCGTTGAGCACAGCCGAAGGTCGATCCGTGCGAAAGGCGTCGAGGACGTCCGCGTCGACCCTCCGCAGCAGGGCGGTCGCCTTGACAGGGTGCCCTCTCGTGGCTCCTTAACGATTTTGACTACGAGCGTGAGGCTTCGTAGGAACTTGGCGTTGCATGCTCTCTTTCGAGCTTTGTGAGCGCCCTGCGGACAGCGGTGCAGCCGCGTTTGTCCACAAGTGCATGGAATGCGGAGAGCGCGGCGCTGTCCTCGTGTCCGGCGAGCTTCAGAAGAGCGCGCAGCTCAAACAGGCAAGCAGCCTCGTTAGCTATCACGGCCTCAACCTTCCTTGAGCGATGCTTTTCGCGCTGTAATCACGTTCTTCGGAGAGGCAGAACGCGGGTCCGTGCCACGGCTTGCGGGAGGTGCCTGGTTTCTTCACCACGTTGTGCCTTGGCGGGTTTTGCGGCAGGCAGGGCACCTTGAAATCGGAGCGATCGCGTAACGTGCTGGCGAGGGATGCGCAGCCTGATTGTGTCTGGATCCGCGAAGCGACGGGCGGGGGCGTCGGGATCCTCGGTAGGCCACTGAGGTATGGCAGAGACCGCCGTCACGATCTGACCCAAGGGCGTAACAAGGCGCGTCATTTCGTAGTAGCTCATCTCAGGCTTTCTCCACAGTCGAATTGAATTGGGCCTTGGGGGCCAGAGCGGTGGTGAATGGGCCTGGCCCCAAGGTCAGCGAGAGTTCCAGCAGAATTCAGGTGGAGTTCGGTCAGAAGTCGAACACCACACCTGTTTCCACGCGCATGGCACACATGTTGGAATACGTTTCTTCGAACCGGACTTCGGATCCTCGCCAGGTGCCTGTAGCGCTGACCATGACGGGGGCGTACTCCAGCGTGCACGCACGGGGCTCTTCTGCCTGCAACGCTGTGAAAGATCCACCGACTTGGTCGAGCTGAGCACAGGCTTTCACCGTGTGCTTGTGGTTGCCGCCCGTCGGGTGGCAGCGCAACACGACAATGCGGTTCACGTCCGAGCCGTCGCTGGAAACAGAGAGTTTAACCGCACTCGCGACATTGTTTTTCGGTGCAGCCGACGTCTCCGCGGCGACCGCGGCAGGCGCCAGCATCGTACCGATCAGCGCAGCGCCAACAATCAAAGCGCGACGCATCGATTTAGCAAACATTCGTCTTCCTCCAGGAAAGGGAAGAGCCACAACTTTAAGGACAAGGGGTTCAGATGTCGATCAACCGTTGCCGAAGCGTTGCACAAGCAGTTTTCGTGCCGGGTTACTCATTGCGCGACCTCTGAGTTTGCGCCAGTGGTGACGCAGAGATGTCGCGCGAGCACACCGACGGCCAATGCGGGCGGGAGCGTCCTTTGCGAACGCGCGCAACGCTATCTCACTACAGTCTGTACAGTTCCTTAGACCATACGGGTGATAAACCCGGCTCTTACGCAAGTAATCGGTTTCGCCCGGAGCACCCGAACAATTTTCGCGTTAGTTCATGTTTCAATAACGCATACGTTGAGAAACGAATGAACTCGGCTTTAACGAGTCCCGGCCGCGCGAAGTTAGTCTTCCCGCGACTGGTGACCGCTGGTTTCCCCCGCCGACGCTCACCAGGGTCCGGGTCGCAGCGCCCCTGAACTCCCCCGCCGGGCGGCGCGCGATACCTTCACCGCAAGCAGTAGATGCGCGGTGGCCGCGGAGCGTCCGCACCTGTTGTGTCGGGGCCAAAGAACAGGTGCGGACGCTTCACGAAACGTGAGGCTCCACGCCAAGTGGCGTCAGCGCCTCGGCCTATGGGCGCTGACGCTCCCGTCGTCGGCGACGCAACTTGATTGGGCCTACCCGGCGGAGAGATCGGGCAGCGCGTCCCGACGAACTGTGCGGGAGCCGAACCCCGCGATACAGGTCGGGTTCCCGGAGGATCAAGATTCGTGGTTGTCAGCACGGCAGGCATCGCAATAACTGCACTGACGCTTCCGAGGTCTCGAACTCGTCAGTCGGACAAACCTCGGACCTCGCGCCTGTCCAGGTGCGCGACTCTAGGTGTGCGCTGTCGCGCGAGGCTCGCTGAGGTGGGCATGTCGAGGGAGGTCGCTGCGATGCGGCCGAGCGGGCACTCTTGACCCGGTTGTGCTCGATCGGGGCGTGTTGGTGCTGGCATGCTGGATCTTGCCTCCCGCCGGAGGTGTTAGCCCCCAGGGGACGCTCTGGGGGCGCCGGTGGGGGTTCCGGCGGGAAGGTGGACATCATGTCCGAGGAGTCTTTCGGGCAGGCTTTGCGGCGGCATCGTCGTGCGGCCGGCCTGTCTCAAGCCCAACTTGCCCAGGAACTGCACCTCGACCAGGGCAATCTCTCCCGGTACGAGAACGACCGGCAACGCCCCGAACCGGCGACCGTGGACGCCTTAGACGCTCTCCTGTGCGCCGGCGGGGAGCTCCGCGCCCTGGCCAACGCCGCCACCCCGCAGCCCGCGACCAGGGGCATCCCGACCGCCGGCGCGGTGCAGCCGTGCGATGAGACCGATGCGATGGAGCTGGCCCGCAGGGTCGCTGCCTCCGACATCAGCTCCGAGACACTGGCTCAGCTGGAGATGACCTTCGATGACCTGGCCACCGCCTACCCCGCCAGCAGCCCGCACAACCTCCTGCCCCGGCTGCGGGAGCACCTGGGCTACATCTCCCAGCTCATCGACGCACCCCGCAAGACCCTCGCCGCCCACCGCCACCTGCTGGTGCTCGGCGGCTGGTTCTCCCTGCTGGCCGCAACGGTGCACATCGACTTGAACCAGCACGCGCCGGCCACCGCCCGGCTGCGCACCGCCGCAGGACTGGCCACCCACGCCGAGCAGGACGAGATCCGCGCCTGGTGCTACGAAACCGAAGCCTGGCGCACCCTCACCGGCGGCGACTACCGACGCGCCGCCGAGCTCTCCCAACACGCCCAGTCGATCGCCCCGTCCGGGAGCTCTGCGGAGATCCAGGCGACCGCGCAGGAGGGCCGGGCGTGGGCGCGGCTCGGTGAAGGCAACGCCACCTACCGCACGGTCGAACGCGTCCACTCGCTGTCGGCGCATCTGCCGAAGCCGGTGCCAGCCGAGCACCACTACCGCTACGACCCCGGTAAAGCGGCGGCCTACACCGCGACCACGCTGGCCTGGCTCGGTGATCCCGAGGGCGAGCAGCACGCCCGCGCGGTCATCGATCGCTTCCGGCCCACCAACGACTTCCAGCCCTGGCCCCGCCGCTACGCCACCGCCCACGTCGACCTGGCCCTGTGCACCGCCCGCAACGGCCGGCTCGACGAAGCCGCCGACGCCGCCCAGACCGCGATCGCTTCCGGGCAAGTCGCCCCGTCCAGCTGGTGGCGCGTCCGCGAAGTCGTCAACCACGTCACCACAGGAAAGCTCCCAACCGCAGGCGAGCTCCAGGACTCCTACCGGACCATGATCAGCCGCTAACCACACATGGTTATGCGCATCGGCCCTCAGCCGATGCGCATAACCCCGCATTTCCGATCACGGGCCGTGGTGTTTCGGCAGCGTTGGGTGCATGGATGCGGCACGACCAACGCCACCGCTCGACGCGGGCCTGTGGACCAGCCCTGACGGCTGCGTCCACATCCGCAACGCCGGCACCGGAAACACCTTCTGCGGCCAACCCGTCGGCAACTACGGCACCCACCCCACCCACGCCTGCGAGGACTGCGTCGCGGTGAGCCTGCGCGAGTACGCGCGCGTCCATGCCTGCAACCTCGTCTACCGCAAGCGGGGTGAGTCGTGAGCGCCCCGACGAAGTCCGAACAGGGCTACGCCCTGGTGTGGACCGATCACCTCGGTGTCGTGCACGAACGCCGCCAGGACGACAACGGACGGAGCCTCTGCGGCCTCAACGCCGGCGAGAACAACCGCCCGATCTCCGCTCGTGCCTGCCGCGACTGCATCACCCAACGTCTTACCTCCGAGATCCCCTAGCAGCCGAGGGGCGCGGATGGCCCCGAACTCCGCGCCCCTCGGCGTTCCACACCCCTCCCATCCCTCCGGACGTGCCCGAACAAGCCGCATATGGCGTTCTCAGCGCGCCATGAAATCGCCGACACCACCACTGACCAGGCGAGGCAAGGACAAAGGCCGCGCCTCCCCGAAAGATCCACGAGAGCCCGGCACAGCGCTCCGTAATCAGCGGGCCTCGATGGTGCTGGCTGAAGCCGTCCAGCGCACCAACCGCGCTTGGCCCATCAGCCCAGGTAGGGCTGCATGCGGGGTCTCATCCAGCGCGTGATCGATGCGCAAGCGCATCGAGGTGGGAATGTTCAGGCGGTCGAGGTCCGTTGGGGCGACCCAACGGACCTCTTTCGTTTCGCTGCCGTCTTCACGCGGCGGGGGCGCATCCAGCACCACCCGGAGCTGTTCGAGAAGCTGTACCTGAAGATGATGGAGTCCGGGTTGAAGCCTGGGACGGCGCACCAGGTGCACGGCGTCCGCTTCGTCATCGCGTTGGCCCTCGGCACTCGGCAAGGCGAGTCACTTGCTCTGAAGTGGGACTGCCTCGACGAGCGGCGGAAAACCCTGCGGATCAAGAGGGCTCTCCAACGGCAGACATGGCAGCACGGGTGCGACGACCCGCACCAGTGCGGGCAGAAGTACCACAAGACGAAGCCGTGCCCGCCCACGTGCAAGCGCCACACTCGCGCGTGCCCACCACCCTGTTCCGCGGATTGCACCGATCACGCCCGCTGGTGCCCCCAGCGAAAATTCAACCGAACGGCCGGCCGCTGGACCCCGCCGGGACCTCGACGAGTGGAAATCACTGCTTGCTGAGGCCAACGTCCGTGAGGCCCGGCTGCACGACGCCCGCCACACCGCAGCAACAGTGCTCCTCATCCTCGGGGTTCCTGACCGAACCGTCATGGACCTCATGGGCTGGTCGACGATCTCCATGAAGCAGCGCTACATGCACGTCACCGACGCACTCAGACGGGACGTCGCGAACCACCTCAACACGTATTTCCGGGGAATGTAGTCAGATGCCTGGCGGGCGTCAGCTGCATTGCGGCGCCCGCCCGGTACACAAACTCCGCAGGTCTACTGGATTTGATAACCGGCGTTGCAACGGCGGCGGCCTTGATCTTCACGGCGGGTAAACGTCGTGATCGCACGCGATCAGGCGAATACAGCCGAGCAAGGACAAATCACCGACCGTTTCACTAAAGCCGTCGAGCAACTCGGCGCCGAAAAGCCCGAAGTCCGTATCGGCGGCGCCTACGCGCTGAACAGGATCGCGTCGGACTCGCCGAGGGACCACTCGGCTGCGATGGACGTCCTGGCCACGTTCGTACGTACACATCCGCCTGCTCCGCCAACGGACGCCCTGCTGATGTGGCCACCAGTGGACGTCACTGCGGCCGCCGACCTCTACACCGCAGCAGACATCATCAGAAGCCAGAGCCACAGCCCCGACGCCAAGCCCATCAATCTTTCCAGTGCGCGGCTGGCGAAGATGGATTTCGCTGGCGTCAATCTTGCTGGTGCGGACTTGAGCGGCATTGACCTCACCGGCGCGGATCTCACGGGCGCCAATCTGAGTCACGCGAACCTGCTCGGAGCTACGCTCCTTGGAGCAGACTTGACCAACTCGAACCTGGCGGACGCTTCCCTGATTAACGCCGACCTCCAGTCCGCACGTCTGACGGGGGCGACAGTAACCCGTACCGAGATCGACGCGACCAGCCTCACTGGAGTCAGCGCTGTCGGTATAGACCTTGCCAGCGCCAACTTCGGCAGCGCCAAGCTCGGCGGCGCCGTGCTCGAAGCAGCGAACCTATCCAATATCAGCTTCACCGGCATGAACCTCTCCGGCGCATTCCTCAGTGGTGCCAACCTCACCGGCGCCGATTTGAGGGCCGCGAAGCTTGCTGGCACAGACCTCAGGCACGTGGACCTCATACGTACCCGCACTGACAGCAAGTGAGCCTTGCCCGGGTGGGGACTTCGCGAAACTGAAGTCCCCACGCCCTGGGGCAGGAACTGAGACGAGAAATGAGACGAAGAAGCCCCCGTCGAGATCGACGGGGGCTGTTCTCGCAGCTATGAGCGGTGGCCAGGGGCGGGGTCGAACCGCCGACCTTCCGCTTTTCAGGCGGACGCTCGTACCAACTGAGCTACCTGGCCGATAGCGTCCGGCGTGCTGCCGTTCGCCTTGGCGACCCAGACGGGACTCGAACCCGCGACCTCCGCCGTGACAGGGCGGCGCGCTAACCAACTGCGCCACTGGGCCATGCTTCAATCTTCAGTTGTTCGTACCCCCAACGGGATTCGAACCCGCGCTACCGCCTTGAAAGGGCGGCGTCCTAGGCCGCTAGACGATGGGGGCTTGACCGATCCGAAACCGGTCCGGCCTTCGCCTCCAACCGGCTTTCCCTTTCGGGGCGCCCCGTTGGCAGTGATGAAAGCTTACGACACACGCTTCCGGCCACCCAAACCGGGGGTCCCTTTAGCCGCGCGGCACCGTCGCGGACCGCCCCAGCGCTCCGCGCCCGAGGCCGATACTAGCCCCCTGACCTGCCGAATCGCCACCACCGGCAGCAGCCCCCTGCGGGTCGCCCTGAGGCGGCCGAGGGGCTTCGCCAGGCCCGGAAACGGTCAAAACGGGCCGTGGTGGAGTTTTGTGATCCACGACTCATGATCATCCGACTGCGGAGGCCACCCGGGAGCCGTCGACCGCCAGACCCGGGAGCAGGACGCGCCACGACTCCTCCAAGCGGGCCGCGAGGCGCCTCGGGTCGCCCGCCACGAGCAGGTTCGTGCCGACGACCACCGCGTAGCAGAGTCGGGCCGTCGCGGCCGGGTCCACGCCCGGGCGCAGCAATCCGAGGTCGGCGGCGCGGCGGATCAGGTCGTCGAACAGGAACTCCCAGCCGTCCGTGTCGGTGCCGACGTGGCCGCAGGCCAGGGACAGGCCCGCGCGCAGCAGCACGTCCTCCTCCAGGCGGCGAGCCGTGTCGCAGGTGAGGCCGACCATCGTCGCCAGCGGGTCCTGCCCGCGCTCGTACCAGCGGCTGCTCAGCTCGGCGAGCTGCTCGCGGTAGCGCTCGACGAGCGCGTGAGCTACCTCCTGCTTGCCGCTGAAGTGGAAGTAGAACGCACCCTTGGTGGTGCCGCAGCGGCGCAGGATCGCGCTGAGCTTGGCGGCCTCGTAGCCGACCTCGTCGATCTCCTCCGCCGTGGCGACCATGATCGAGTGACGAGTGAGCTGCGCCCGGTGCTGCTGTGCCATTGATCGACTCCGACCCCCGGTGGCCATGCCTGACCGCCCATGCGGGCGACTCCACGCCCGAACGGTTGATCAAATATGCCACCGGAAGTTACCCCGGATGCGCACCTTTCGCCCAGCGGAACACCTGGTTGTCACACGTTCGTAGAACGCCTGCCGACGGTGAGTTCGGCAGCGAGCTCAACGCGCCTCAGCGCAGACCGGCACGCGGTCCAGCCCACGACGCGCTCCAGGTCAGCGCGCCACGGGTGGCTGCCCGTCCTCGTCCGGGACGAGGCCCAGCATGTCCAGCAGCAGGCGGCAGTCCTCCGCGCTCTCGGCGCCGCGAGCGACCGCGATTCTGGCTCGGTGCACTTGCTCCTCCGAGATGCGCGAGGGCTCGCCGACGCGCTGCCCGGGCACCGCGGACTGCTGTCGCGACTGCCCGTCTTCCTGCTGCCACAAGAACTTTCGTACGTCCAGCGACCCGTACATGACGCCTCCCAGGCCCTCGGGTTCCGGCCGCAGGTTATCCACAGGTTGTCAACAGCCGCAGCCCCCCAGAGAGTGATTCGCCCTCAACTGAGAGTAATCGCGTGCGTGGGTCGATCCACTTCGGATATTGCCTGCGTCACACCGTGCGTCCACCCCGGACAACGAACCGGACGGCGCTCGCATTCCGGATCATCGCGATCTCACGGTCCGCAGCGGGCGAGCGAGACCGCCGACCGGGGCAGGCGGACGGTGCCGGATGCACGAATCGTGGCCGCAACGCTCCCCGCAAGGGGGAGGCGCGTGCCACAATCGGCGGCGCTGACACACCCCCGGTCAGCATCTGTGGAGATCCCCTCCGGCCCCCGTGCTCCTCCCCCTGGCGCGGGGGCCTTCCACGTCAGAGCGGGTTTTCGCCAGATCTCACCCCATCGGAACACTCGCTGGTGGCGACCCCGCGCCCAGGACCGCGAGCCGAACTCCAAGGTCGCCACGATAGGCAGGCCGCAATACAACCGTTATCGTGTCCGCGTGGCTCTAGGACGAACGAAGGCGAATCGGCAGCGCAAGCCCGCCGAAGAAGCCGAACCGGACCCCGAATTCGAGTCGTACCTGGCTGCGCTTGACCCGGAGGAAAGCCCCGAAACCACCGGATCAGGGCGTCGCTTCGGTGCCGCTCAGGTGTACCAGCTGCGGCTGCCGCTGCTGGCCAACGAGCGTCTCCGCGAGCTCGCCTTCAAGCAGGGAACATCCCCGGCCTCGCTCGCGCGGGACTGGGTGATGCAGCACCTCGAGATCGCCGAAGCGGAGCACGCGGCCCAGCCCCAGGCGCAGCAGCAGCCGACGGCTCAGGCACCCGCGTGGCCCGGTCAGGACGGCCCCCACCCCGACAACACCCCCGACCCGATGCAAGCACGACTCGCCGGCGGAATCCCCGACGTCGAGCAGACCGAGGAGATGACCGTCCCGGTCGACCGCTATCGACCCATGTGAGACGGACGAAGAAGAGGTCGTGGCCGCGAAGCCCCCCGCTCGCGACCACGACCTCTCGTTTTCGCTCAGGCCGGTAGGCCGAGCTCCCTGGCGATGAGCATGAGCTGCACCTCGCTGGTGCCCTCACCGATCTCCAGGATCTTGGAGTCGCGGTAGAAGCGACCCACTGGTGTCTCGTTCATGAAGCCGTAGCCGCCGAAGATCTGCGTGGCGTCGCGGGCGTTGTCCATCGCCGCGTTCGACGAGGCCAGCTTGGCGATCGCGGCCTCCTTCTTGTACGGCTCGCCGCGCAGCATCCGCGAGGCCGCGTCGTAGTAGGCCAGCCGGGCCGTGTGGGCCCGCAGCTCCATCTGGGCGACCTTGAACTGCATCGCCTGGTACTCGCCGATCTTGTGCCCGAACGCTTCGCGTTCTCCCAGGTAGCGCAGGCACTCGTCGACGCAGCCCTGGGCCGTGCCGACGCCGAGCGCGGCGATCGCCACCCGGCCCTCGGTGAGCGTGGCCAGGAACTGGGCGTAGCCCCGGCCGCGCTCGCCGACGAGGTTGGCCGCCGGGACCCTGCAGTCGTCGAAGGAGAGGGCGTGGGTGTCGGAGGCGTTCCAGCCGACCTTCGAGTACTTCTTGGCGACCGTGAAACCCGGCGTGCCGGAGGGCACCAGGATCGCCGAGATCTCCTTGCGGCCGTCCGGGCGCTCGCCGGTGACCGCGGTGACCGTGACGAACCCGGTCATGTCGGTGCCGGAGTTGGTGATGAACGCCTTCGAACCGTTGATCACCCACTCGTCGCCGTCGAGCACCGCGGTCGTGCGGGTTGCGCCCGCGTCGGAGCCGCCGTCGGGCTCGGTGAGGCCGAACGCCCCCAGCACCTCACCCCGGGCCAGCTTGGGCAGCCAGGTGCGCTTCTGCTCGTCGGTGCCGAAGCGCAGGAGCGGCATGATGCCCAGCGACACCCCGGCTTCGAGGGTGATGGCCACCGACTGGTCGATGCGCCCGAGCTCCTCCAGCGCCAGGCAGAGCGCGAAGTAGTCGCCGCCCATGCCGCCGTGCTCCTCCGGGACCGGCAGGCCGAACAGGCCCATCTCGCCCATCTTGCGCACCAGCGGGTAGGCGAACTCCTCCCGCTCGTAGTAGTCGGCGATGACCGGGGCTACTTCCTTGCGCGAGAACTCCTGCACGCTCTCGCGCAGCGCTTCGTGCTCCTCGCTGAGCCGGTGGTCAACCATCGCGTCTTCCCTCCCCTTCGGCGGTGAGAACGGCCAGCGGCTGATCGAGCCCCACCGACTGCCCCTTCCTCGCGTGAACTTCGGTGACCGTTCCGTCGATCGGGGCGATGACGGTGTGCTCCATCTTCATCGCCTCGACGACGAACAGCCGTTGTCCGCTGCGCACCTGCTGGCCCTGGGTGACGTCGGTGACCAGCACCGTTCCCGGCATCGGGGCGGTCACGACCCCGTCGGAACGGCCGGCGGCGTCGCCGCGTTCGGCCAGCAGCCGGTGCTCGGTGAGCGCCCAGGTGTGGCCGTCCGCGGCCAGCCAGGTGGTCCCGTCGACGTGCGCGCACCGGTACCGGCGGGTCCGCCCCTGGTAGGTGACGGTGAGGATGTCGCCCCGGAGGTGCCCGGAGGCTTCCGTCGACGCCGTCGTGTCCCCGCTCTCGACCGCGACCTCCGCGCGCTCCGGGGCGCCGCGGAGGTGGACCTTGAGGTCACCGGTGAAGCGCCAGGTGCTCCACGCCGGGCGGCCGAGGCGCCAACCGTTGGGTGCGTCCCAGGGGTCGGATCCGCGGCTCGGTTGGGCGGCGATGAGGCGTTCCAGCGCTGCGGCGACGTAGGCGTGCTCGGGCACCTCGCTCTCGGTCAACGAATCCAGGTCGCGTTCGACCAGGCCCGTGTCGAGGTTCCCCGCGAGGACGTCGGCGTGCTGCAGCAAGGCGCGCAGGAAGGCGATGTTGCTGTTCAGGCCGAGGATCGTGGTGTCGCCGAGGGCCTTGTCCAGCCGGCGCAGGGCGTCGGCCCGGTCAGGTGCCCAGGCGATGACCTTGGCCAGCATCGGGTCGTAGTCGGAACCGACGCTGCCGCCGGGGCGGATGCCGGAGTCGACGCGGACTCCCGGACCGGTGGGTTCGTGGACGGCGAGGAGCTCACCGCCGGTGGGCAGGAAACCGCGGGCCGGGTCCTCGGCATAGACGCGGGCCTCGACGGCGTGACCGTCGAGCGTCAGGTCCTGCTGATCCCAGGTCAGCGGCTGGCCCGAGGCGACCCGGACCTGCTGCTCGACGAGGTCCACGCCGCGCTCGCCGCGCACCGCCGTGACCAGCTCGGTCACCGGGTGCTCGACCTGCAGGCGGGTGTTCATCTCCATGAAGAAGAACTCGTCCGGCCGGTCGGCGGAGACGATGAACTCCACCGTGCCGGCACCGGTGTAGCCGACCGCGCGCGCGGCGTCGGCGGCCGAGGCCCCGATCCGGGCGCGCGTCTGGGCGTCGAGCAGCGGCGACGGCGCCTCTTCGATGATCTTCTGGTGCCGCCGCTGCAGGCTGCACTCCCGTTCGCCGAGGTGCACGACGTTGCCGTGCGAGTCGGCGAGGACCTGGACCTCGATGTGCCGGGGTCGCGAGACGAACCGCTCGACGAACAGGGTGTCGTCGCCGAAGGACGAACCCGCCTCGCGGCGCGCGGAGGCGATCTGGTCGTCCAGCTCGGCTTCGGCGTGCACCAGCCGCATCCCCTTGCCGCCGCCGCCCGCCGAGGGCTTGAGCAGCACCGGGAACCCGACGTCCAGCGCGGCCCGGTGCAGGTCGGCGTCGGTCATGCCGGCGTCGCTGCGACCCGGCACCACCGGAACACCCGCTGCCGAGACGGTCTGCTTGGCGCGGATCTTGTCGCCCATCGACTCGATCGCGCTCGCGGGCGGGCCGATGAACACCACGCCCGCCTGCTCGCAGGCGCGCGCGAAGTCGGCGTTCTCGGCCAGGAACCCGTAGCCGGGGTGGATCGCCTGCGCGCCGGTTTCCCGCGCCGCGTCGAGGATCCGCTTGCCGTTGAGGTAGCTCTCGGTCGCCAGAGCGGGTCCGATGTGGACCGACGTGTCGGCTTCGGCCACGTGGCGGGCATCGCGGTCGGCGTCGCTGAACACCGCGACCGAGCGGATGCCCAGTTCACGCAGGGTGCGGACGACCCGAACCGCGATCTCCCCGCGGTTGGCGACCAGCACGGTGTCGAACATGCTCATCCCTCACATCCGGAAAACGCCGTAGGAGATCGGCTCCAACGGCGCGTTGCCCGCCGCGGAGATGGCCAGACCCAGCACGTCCCGGGTCTGCTTCGGGTCGATCACGCCGTCGTCCCAGAGCCGGGCCGTCGCGTAGTAGGGGTGGCCCTGGTGCTCGTACTGGTCGCGGATCGGCTGCTTGAACGCTTCCTCGTCCTCGGCGGGCCACTGCTCGCCGCGCGCGTCGAGCTGATCGCGCCGGACGGTGGCCAGCACCGAGGCGGCCTGCTCACCGCCCATCACCGAGATCCGGGCGTTGGGCCACATCCACATGAAGCGCGGCGAGTACGCCCGGCCGCACATCGAGTAGTTGCCCGCGCCGAACGAGCCGCCGATGACCACGGTGAACTTCGGGACCCGCGCGCAGGCGACGGCGGTGACCATCTTCGCGCCGTGCTTGGCGATGCCCCCGGCCTCGTACTCCTTGCCGACCATGAACCCGGAGATGTTCTGCAGGAACACCAGCGGGATCGAGCGCTTGTCGCACAGCTCGATGAAGTGCGCGCCCTTCTGGGCGGACTCGCTGAACAGGATCCCGTTGTTGGCGACGATGCCGACCGGCTGACCGTGGATGCGGGCGAACCCGGTCACCAGGGTCTGGCCGTAGTCGTGCTTGAACTCGGCGAAGCGGCTGCCGTCGACGATCCGCGCGATCACTTCGCGCACGTCGTAGGGGGTGCGGGAATCGGTGGGCACCGCGCCGTAGAGCTCGTCGGGATCGACCGCGGGTTCCTCGCTCGGCGCGACCTCCCACGGGCGCGGTTCGCGCGGACCGAGCGTGCTCACGATGTTGCGGACGATGCGCAGCGCGTCGGCGTCGTCCGCGGCGAGGTGGTCGGTGACGCCCGAGGTGCGCGAGTGCAGCTCCCCGCCGCCCAGCTCCTCCGCGGTCACCTCGGCCCCGGTCGCGGCCTTCACCAGCGGCGGACCGCCGAGGAAGATCGTGCCCTGCTCGCGGACGATCACGGCCTCGTCGCTCATCGCGGGCACGTAGGCGCCGCCCGCCGTGCAGGAGCCGAGGACGGCGGCGATCTGCGGGATGCCGCGCGCGGACATCGTGGCCTGGTTGTAGAAGATCCGGCCGAAGTGCTCGCGGTCGGGGAACACGTCGTCCTGCCTGGGCAGGAACGCGCCGCCCGAGTCGACCAGGTACAGGCAGGGCAGGTTGTTGTGCAGCGCGACTTCCTGCGCGCGCAGGTGCTTCTTGACCGTCACCGGGTAGTAGGTGCCGCCCTTGACCGTCGCGTCGTTGGCCACCACCACGCACTCGCGACCGGACACCCGGCCGACCCCGGTGATGATCCCCGCCGACGGAGCCTCGTCCTCGTAGAGGCCGTGGGCGGCCATCGGCGAGAGCTCCAGGAACGGCGAACCGCGGTCGAGCAGCGCGTCCACCCGGTCCCGGGGCAGCAGCTTGCCGCGCTCGACGTGCCTGATGCGCGCCTTCTCCGGCCCACCCAGACGGGCTCTGTCCAGCTGCGCGTTGAGGTCGTCGACGAGCTTGGCGTGCTGCTCGGCGTTGCGCGCGAACTCCGGCGAGTCCGGGTCCACCGACGTGCGCAGAGCGGGCGCATCCATGGGGCACACCTTCCGCTTGGCTCGGTTAGTCATCGTTAACTTCGGTTCCATGTTAACGACGACTAACCGAGTCGTCTAGTATTGAGCAGCATGTCGACCGATGCGGCGAAGCCGACCAGGCGCGAGCAGATCCTGACCGCGGCGGCGGAGAAGTTCGCGCGCGCCGGCTTCCACGGCGTCGGCATCGACGACATCGGAGCCGCCGTGGGCATCTCCGGACCCGCGCTGTACCGGCACTTCCGCAGCAAGGACGCGATGCTGGCGGAGCTGCTGACCGGCATCAGCGACCGGCTGCTGCTCGGCGGCAAGCAACGGGTCGACGCCGCCTCCGGCTCGCAGGACGCCCTGGACCGCCTGGTGCGCTGGCACGTGGAGTTCGCGCTGCACAACCCGGCGCTGATCACGGTGCACATGCGCGACCTGGACTCCCTCTCCGACCGCGACCACCGCCGGGTCCGGGAATCCCAGCGGCTCTACGTCGAAGTGTGGGTCTCGGTGCTGCGCGACGCCCGTCCGGAGCTGGACCGGCCCCGCGCCCGCGCGGCGGCGCACGCGGTGTTCGGCCTGATCAACTCGACTCCGTTCAGCGCGCACCTGGACACCTCGGCGATGGCGCGGCTCCTCCGCCACATGGCGCACGGGGCCATCGCAGCGATCTGACCCACCGGCGAGCTCCGGATCGTGGAGCCGCGGTTCCACCGGCCCGAGATCAACGCCGGGTGCCGTGCGCGGGAGGAAGGTTGCGAGAGCGGATTCGCGGGTAAGGGCGGAGCATCAGTCGTGAGAGGTCGCTCCCCCGAAGGCCGGAGGCTGGCATGGCCACCACCCAGATCCAACCGACGGCGGTGCCCACCCGGACCGCAGCCGGCAGGCGCCCGCGCAAGGGCGCGCGGTTGGTGCCCTGGCTGCGGACCACCGATCCCAAGGACATCGGGATCCTGTACCTGATCACCTCGTTCGCCTTCTTCATCACCGGCGGCGCGATGGCGCTGCTGATCCGTGGCGAACTGGCCGCGCCCGGCCTGCAGTTCCTGTCCCAGGAGCAGTACAACCAGCTGTTCACCATGCACGGCACGATCATGCTGCTGCTGTTCGCCACACCGATCGTGTTCGGCTTCGCCAACGTGATCCTCCCGCTGCAGATCGGCGCGCCGGACGTGGCGTTCCCGCGGCTGAACGCCTTCTCCTACTGGCTGTTCCTGTTCGGCGGGCTGATCGTGATCAGCGGCCTGCTGATGCCCGGCGGTGCGGCCGACTTCGGCTGGACCGCCTACGCGCCGCTGTCGCGCAGCGAGTTCACCGTCGGCCCCGGCGGTGACCTGTGGGCGGCCGGGCTGATCGTCAGCGGTCTGGGCACGATCCTGGGCGCGGTCAACATGATCACGACCGTGGTGTGCCTGCGCTGCCCGGGGATGACGATGTGGCGGATGCCGATCTTCACCTGGAACATCCTGGCCACCAGCATCCTGGTGCTCATGGCGTTCCCGATCCTGACGGCCGCGCTGTTCGGGCTGCTGGTGGACCGCCACCTCGGCGGGCACGTCTTCGACCCCGCCCACGGCGGAGCGATCCTCTACCAGCACCTCTTCTGGTTCTTCGGGCATCCCGAGGTCTACATCGTGGCGCTGCCGTTCTTCGGGATCGTCACCGAGATCCTGCCGGTGTTCAGCCGGAAACCGCTGTTCGGCTACACCGGGCTGGTGCTGGCCACCATGGTGATCATGGGGCTGTCCGCGATCGTGTGGGCGCACCACATGTTCGCCACCGGGGCCGTGCTGCTGCCGTTCTTCTCGTTCGCGACGTTCCTGATCGCGGTGCCGACGGGCATCAAGTTCTTCAACTGGATCGGGACGATGTGGCACGGGCAGGTGACGTTCGAGTCCCCGATGCTGTTCTCGGTCGGGTTCCTGGTGACGTTCCTGCTCGGCGGCCTGACCGGGGTCCTGCTGGCCTCACCGCCGCTGGACTTCCACATCACCGACACCTACTTCGTCGTGGCGCACTTCCACTACGTGCTGTTCGGCACGATCGTGTTCGCGGTGTTCGCCGGGGTCTACTTCTGGTTCCCGAAGATGACCGGCCGGATGCTCGACGATCGGCTGGGCAAGCTGCACTTCTGGCTGACGTTCGTGGGGTTCCACCTGACGTTCCTGGTGCAGCACTGGCTCGGCGACGAGGGCATGCCGCGCCGCTACGCCGACTACCTGGTCACCGACGGCTTCACGGCTCTGAACACCGTCTCGACCATCGGCGCGTTCGTGCTCGGCGCCTCGATGCTGCCGTTCCTCTACAACGTCCTCACCAGCTACCGCTTCGGCACGCCGGTCGACGTGGACGACCCGTGGGGCCACGGCAACTCCCTGGAGTGGGCGACGTCGTGCCCGCCGCCCCGGCACAACTTCACCGCGCTGCCGCGCATCCGGTCGATCCGCCCGGCCTTCGAGCTGCACTACCCGCACATGGCCGATCGCCTGGCGGCCGAGGCGCACGTGTCCCTGCGCCGCGATCCTGGCCCGAACGGGCGATGACCTCCGTGGCGCGGTTCATAGTCGGACGAGGAAGAGCGCGGGCCTGCGTACTGTTGAACGTGTGCGGAACGCCATCGTCGGCGCAGGACTGAATCGTTTCCGTCGACGCGCACGCACCAAGGCGATGACCGCCTGACAACGCCGTGCAGTGCAGCGCGCGCGGAACAGACCACCACCTTCTTCACCACACGGGGGACTTCCTTGCCCATTGCCCTGTTGGCCCTGGCCATCGCCGCATTCGGGATCGGAACGACCGAGTTCGTGATGATGGGGCTGCTGCCTGAAGTGGCCACCGACCTGCAGGTGTCGATCCCCGACGCCGGCGGTTACATCTCGCTGTACGCACTCGGCGTCGTCATCGGCGCGCCCGCGCTCACCATGATCGGCCTGCGCTCCCGCCGCAAGACGATGCTGCTGAACATGCTGGTGCTGTTCACGGCCGGAAACCTGTTCTCCGCGTTCGCGATGAACCACGAGACGCTGCTGGTCGCCCGGTTCATCTCCGGCCTGCCGCACGGCGCGTTCTTCGGGGTCGGCGCGGTCGTGGCCGCCGGTCTGGTCGCCGCCGACCGGCGCGGGCAGGCGATCTCGATGATGTTCATCGGTCTCACCGTCGCCAACATCGTCGGCGTGCCGATCGGCACCCTGCTCGGGCACGCCCTCGGGTGGCGCTGGGCGTTCGGCCTGGTCGCCGTGATCGGCGTGATCGCGCTGGCAGCCGTGGCGGTGCTGGTGCCCAAGCAGCCCAAGCCCACCGAGGTCAGCCTGCGCGGTGAGCTGCGGGCCTTCCGCCGCCCGCAGGTGTGGCTCGCCTTCGCCGTCGTCGTGTTCGGCTTCGCCGCGATCTTCTCCTTCTACAGCTACATCAAGCCGGTGCTCACCGACGTCAGCGGCTTCAGCGCCACCGCCGTCACCCCGCTGCTGGCCGTGTTCGGCGTCGGCATGACCGTCGGCACCGCGGTCGGCGGACGGCTCGCCGACCGCTCGCCGCTGAAGACGCTGTGCGCGGGCATCTCGGCGCTGGCGGTGTCGCTGGTGGTGTTCGCGCTGACCGCGCAGAACCCGATCATGGCTCCGATCATGGTCTTCCTGATCGGCGCGACCGGGTTCACCGCGATCCCGAGCATCCAGGCCCGCATCCTCGACGAGGCCAAGGAAGCCCCGGCGCTGGGTTCGGCGAGCATCCAGTCCACCTTCAACATCGCCAACTCGCTGGGCGCCTACCTGGGCGGCGTGGTGATCGCCGCCGGGTTCGGGCTGGTCTCGCCGAGCTGGATCGGCGCGCTGCTGGCGCTGGTCGGACTGGGCTTCGCGGTCCTGTCCGGCCGGCTGGACAGCCGCCCGAAGCGGGGCGGCGTCGTGGCCTCGCACCAGGCATCGCCCGCGACCGAATCCGAGCTCACCGCCTGATCTGCGGTTGCTCAGCTCAGAAGAGTGCTCTGGAATGCAAGGGGCCCTGAATCGGTTCCAGACGAGCGGGGCCCCTTGGCCAGACCAATCCCGAATTCGGTGGAGGAAACACGCACATGACTCAGGTTCCGAACGTCACGCTGAACACCGGTGCTTCCATGCCTCAGCTGGGTTACGGCGTCTTCCTGGTTCCGGCCGACGAGGTCATCGCCCCGGTCCGCGCAGCGATCGACGCCGGGTACCGCAGCATCGACACCGCGAAGGTGTACGGCAACGAGGAAGGCGTGGGCAAGGCCATCGCCGACTCGGGCGTCAAGCGCGAGGACCTGTTCGTCACGACCAAGCTGTGGAACGACGACCAGGGCTACGACAGCACGCTCAAGGCGTTCGACGACAGCCTGTCCCGCTTGGGCCTCGACTACGTGGACCTCTACCTGATCCACTGGCCGGTTCCGAGCCAGGACGCCTACGTCGACACCTGGAAGGCGTTCGAGAAGATCTACAACAGCGGCCGCGCCAAGGCCATCGGCGTGTCGAACTTCCAGATCCCGCACCTGCAGCGCCTCTTCGACGAGACCAGCATCGTGCCCGCGCTCAACCAGATCGAGCTGCACCCGAACCTGCCGCAGGCCGAGCTGCGCGCCTTCCACGCCGAGCACGGCATCGCCACCGAGGCGTGGAGCCCGCTGGGCCGCAACAACGGTCTGCTGGACAGCGCCACGGTCGCCAACCTGGCGGAGAAGTACGGCAAGACCCCGGCTCAGATCGTGCTGCGCTGGCACATCGAGCTGGGCAACGTGACCATCCCGAAGTCGGTCACGCCGTCGCGCATCAAGGAGAACATCGAGGTCTTCGACTTCGAGCTCGCCCAGGACGACGTCAAGGCCATCACCGCCCTGGAGACCGGCGTCCGCGTCGGCCCGAACCCGGACGAGATGTGAGCCTTCGCCCTCGCTGAGAAGACCCCCGACCGCCACTGGTGGCCGGGGGTCTTTCGTCTTCGCGGTCAGGCGACGCGGAGGCGGGGCTTCGGGGACAGGGAGCGCAGGACGTTGCTGCCGGAGCGCAGCGAGACTACCTGGCTGTGGGTGGCCAGCCAGCCCGGGAAGCGGGCGATGCGCTGGATCGGGGTCCGCCGCTGCGCCGAGGTCAGCGCCGCCGTGCGGGAGACCTTGAGGACCCGCGGACGGCGTTCGAACTCGTAGGCGCGCAGCCGCTCGGCCGGGGAGCCGTCGGCGTCGGCCATGTACTGGGTGAGCAGCCAGGCGTCTTCGAGCGTCTGGTTGGCCGCCTGGGCGACCGCGGGCGGCATCGCGTGCACGGCGTCGCCGAGCAGGGTGCTGCGCGGACCGCCCCAGATGTGCGGGACCTTGTGCCGGATGTGCGGGAAGAAGCCCAGGTCGTCGTCGGTGACGGAGGCCAGCAGCGCTACGACCGGCCCCGGCCAGCCGCGGAACATCTCGCGCAGCTCGGCGACCGTGTGGACCCGGTCGCCTTCCTTCCACGGCATGTCGAACCACCAGTGCAACAGCCCGTCGCCGGTGGGGATGAGCCCGCAGTGCGCGTTGCGCCCGGCGATGTTGAGCGTCTGCCTGCCCGTGGCGACCGGCAGGTCGCTGCGGGTCAGCCCCTGCCAGCTGGCCCAGCCGGTGGGCTTGGCGGGATCACCGCCGAGGACCTGCTGGCGCACCACCGAGCGCTGCCCGTCGGCGCCGATGAGCACGTCGCCGACCGCGCTGGAGCCGTCGGCGAACTCGACCCGCACGTGATCGGGGTGCTCGCTGACCGAGACGCAGCGCCGGCCGAACTGCAGCGCGCCCGGGGGCAGCGCGGCGGCCATCTCCGCGATCAGCTCGCGGCGCGGGATCTGCACGGTCGGCGACCCGAGCCGCTCGGTGACCTCGTCCAGGTCGGCTTCCCAGAGCAACCGGCCGGATTCGGTGAGTGACCGGAGGCTGTCGAGCTGATGCCCGCGGTCGGTGATGTCCACCCCCAGCTCGCGCAGCGCCGCGGTGCCGTTGCTCCACACCGTGATGCCCGCGCCGGACGTCCTCAAGGCGTCGTGGTGCTCGTAAACTTGCACGTCATGGCCTTTGCCGAGCAATCCGTTGGCGATTGCGAGTCCCCCGACTCCGGCTCCGATCACGAGAACTCGCATCGTCTCCATCCGTCATCCCCGACGTAGCTGCCCCGACAATTTTATCCACTCGACCGTATGTACCGAATTGTCCTTGGTCACACGCCGTGAACGACCGCGCCGCACCCGATCGGGACAGATTTTCGGAAAATGAAAACGCGCCTAGGCACCGGGGTACCCGAGAACTATGTTGCCTGCCATGAGCCCACGTGTTGCACCACCGTTCCGGGCCGACCACGTCGGCAGCCTGCTCCGCCCCGAGCGCCTGTTGGAAGCCCGAGACTCGCACGCGGCCGGCCGAATCGACGACGCCGAGCTGCGCGGGATCGAGGACGAGGCGATCACCCAGGTCGTCAAGATGCAGGAGGACATCGGCCTGCAGAGCGCCACCGACGGCGAGTTCCGCCGCAGCTCATGGCACATGGACTTCCTGTACCAGCTGGACGGCGTCGAGCGCGTCGACGACAACAGCCTCAAGGTCCAGTTCCACAACTCCCAGGGTGACATCGAGTTCATCACCCCCGACCTGAAGGTCACCGACAAGATCACGCTCTCGGGCACGATCTTCGCCGACGCCTTCACGTTCCTCGCGTCGAAGACCACCAGGAACACGCCGAAGCTGACCATCCCGTCGCCGGGCATGCTCACCTACCGGGGCGGCCCCGCGGCCGTCGACTCCAGCGTCTACCCGGACATGGCCGAGTTCCGCGCCGACCTGGCCGCCGCCTACCGGGCGGAGGTGCGCGCGCTGGCCGACCTGGGCTGCCACTACCTGCAGCTCGACGACACCAGCCTGGCCTACCTCAACGACCCGAAGCAGCGCGAGATGCTCAACGCCCGGGGCGAGGACGGCGAGAACGCGCACGTCAAGGACATCGAGCTGATCAACGAGTCGCTGCGCGGCCGCCCGGACACGCTGACGGTGACCACCCACATGTGCCGGGGCAACTTCCGGTCGTCGTGGGTCGCCGAGGGCGGCTACGACTTCGTCGCCGAGGCGCTGTTCGGCCGGCTGGAGGTCGACGGCTTCTTCATGGAGTTCGACGACGAGCGCTCGGGCACCTTCGCCCCGCTGCGGTACGTCCCCAAGGGCAAGCACGTGGTGCTGGGCCTGGTGACGACCAAGCGCGGTGAGCTGGAGTCCAAGGACGACCTCAAGCGCCGCATCGACGAGGCCGCCAAGTACGTCGACCTCGACCAGCTGTGCCTGTCACCGCAGTGCGGGTTCGCCTCGACCAAGGACGGCAACGCCCTGACCTACGAGGAAGAGGTCGCCAAGCTCCGCCTGGTCGTGGAAACGGCCCAGGAGGTCTGGGGCTGATCGTTCGCGGGCGGTTGCCGGTGCAGCCGCCCGCGGCTCAGGCCGCTTCTTCGAGGAAGCGGCCTGCCACGAGGCCCGGTTCTTCGGCGCCGTCGAATCTGACCCAGAGGACCGGACCTTCGAAAACCTGCGGGAGACCCGTGGCGGTCTCCACCACCGTGCCCTCCTGATCACGGAACCGGCCGAACGTGGCACGCACCCGCACGCCTGGTTCAAACGGGCTCGATGATTGCTCCATGAGGGTGGACGGTACGGGGCGGCACCGACAAGGCGGAAATCGCCCGTCCCTTCCATGAAAATCCCCACACGCCGATCGTTGAACCCCCAGGTGGGAGGATGGCCCGGGGAGGGTTGATGCGGACGATCAAGCGGTCGGGCGAGCACGAGATCGAGGTGCGCAGGTCCCGGTTCATCTGCTCGCTGGCGCGGGTGACCGAGGAGTCCGAGGCGCGGGAGTTCATCGGGCTCCAGCGCAAGACGCACCACGACGCCCGCCACCACTGCTCGGCGTTCGTGCTCGGCGACTCCGGCGAGATCCAGAAGTCCAGCGATGACGGCGAACCCGCGGGCACGGCCGGGGTGCCGATGCTGGAAGTGCTGCGCCGCAACGAGATCACCAACGCCGTGGCCGTGGTGACCCGCTACTTCGGCGGGGTGCTGCTGGGCGCGGGCGGCCTGGTCCGCGCCTACGGGGGCGCGGTGTCGGCGGCCCTGGAGCACGTCGGAACCCTCCAGCGGCGACCGGTGCGGGTGCTGCTGGTGGAGGCCGACTACGTGCTGGCGGGCAGGCTCGACAACGATCTGCGATCGGCCGGCTACGAGGTCGCCGACACCTCCTACGACACCGCGGTCCGCTTCCACGTCCACGTGCCCGTGGAGGACGTCGACGGGTTCCACGCGTGGCTGGCCGAGAGCACCGGTGGAGCCGCCCAGGCCGCCGAGGGCCCGCTCGTCCATGCCGAGATGTAGATCAGGACGCCGCCGACGTGGTGGCCGCGGCGGTGTCGGCGGGCGCTGCGGGAGGCCGCCTGTCGCCGGGCTTGCCCGCCACCGCGGCGATCGTGCCGAGGAGCGTTCCGAACAGCAGGCCGAGGACCACGTCGTGCGGGTAGTGCACACCGATGTAGACCCGCAGGAACGCCTCCAGCAGCGCCGCGACCGCGACCACCGCTGCGGCGCGCCGCCACAGCGCGGCCGTGGTCACCGCGAACGCCGCCGCCGTGGCCGAGTGCCCGCTGGGCAGTGAGAAGACCCCGACCTCGCTGCAGTGCTCGACCGTGGGGATGGGCATCGTGAAGCACGGCCTCGGCTGCTCGATGATCTCCTTGACCAGGCCGTTGAGCACCCACGCGGACCCGCCGGAGAGCAAGATCGCCAGCATGGCTCGAACCCGCCGGTCGACTCTCCACCACACGAACGCGGCGAGGGGGATGAACGCGAGCAGCAGGGCATCGGTCAGCACCACCGCGACGGCCTGCACCCAGGCCGGAGAAGCCACACCCCACCCCGCGATGACACGGAACAACTCGGAGCTGAAATCCACCACACCCACCCTAACCGGATTCCCGCTCCGCGCCCGGCACACCGGTGCGGCGGCGAATTCCCGAAAGTTTTCCACGGCGGTCTGATCACGAATTCAGCGGAAATCCGTTACCCCGCACCGGGAGCCGGGTGTATGAGTGGAGGGAAACCGATCTTCTGGGGAGGGTTCTGCGATGCGTTCGTTGATCGTCGGAAGTGCTGTTGCCATCGCTGTTCTGGGGCTGGGGGCTCCGGCGAGCGCGGAAGGGGCGCTGGAGCCGCTGGTGGGTTCGGCCGCTGAGCGCGTGGCGCTGTCCGACCAGGTCGCGGCGGCCAAGTGGGGAACGGATTCGCCGATCGAGGACCCCGAGCGCGAGCAGCAGGTGCTCGACGGTGTCGCCGTGCGGGCGGCCGAGCTGGGGCTCGACCCCGAGGAGGCCAAGCGGGTGTTCCGCGATCAGATCGAGGCCAGCAAGCTCGTGCAGCGGGGGCTGCACGCGTACTGGAGAGCCAACCCCGACGAGCAGCCCACCGAGCGGCCCGATCTCGGCGAGATCCGCCCCGAGCTGGACCGCCTGGGAGAGGCGATCCTGCTGCAGCTCCGCGACACCGACGAGCTGCGCGACGGCCCGTCCTGCGACGGCCGGCTGCTCAGCGCCTACGTCCACACCGCGCACGACCTCACCGTCCTGCACCAGGCGGGGCTGGGCCGGGCGATCCCCTCGATCTGCTCCTGACCTCCGCTCAGGCGAGGGCCTGGTAGGTGGTGGTCTCGAAGTCCTGGAAGTGCGGGGCGCCGCCGGTCAGCGCGCGCTGCGTGAGCAGGATTCCGATCAGGTCCTCGGCCGGTTCGGCGAAAGCGGTGGTGCCGAAGCCGCCGCTCCAGCCGAACTGGCCGACCCCCGCCAGACCGACCCGCCGGGTCACCACGCTCTGCCCGAACGCCCAGCCGACGTTGCCGGGCAAAGTGGCTGCGGGGTCGGGTTTCTGCGACGCGACGAGCCGGTCCGTGGTGAGCAGCTCGACCGACGCGCGGGACAGCACGCGGATTCCTCCGTGCTTCCCGCCGTTGAGCAGCATCCGGTAGAACGCGAGGAAATCGTCCGCCGTGGACAGCAGCCCTCCCGCTCCCGAGCCGAAAGCGGGCTCCTCGGAAGCGGGTGCGGGGAACGGGACGAGCACGCCGTCGTCGGGCATGTAGACGGTGGGGACGCGGGACTCGGCCGAGGTGTGGAAGCCGGTGTCGCGCATCCCGAGCGGTTCGAAGATCCGCTCGCGCAGCAGGTCCGCGAGCTTCCGGCCGGTCGCGCGGGCGATCAGCACGCCGAGCACGTCCGATCCGGTGTGGTAGAGCCACTGGTCACCGGGCTGGTGCGCCAGCGGGAGTTCGCCGAGCCGCCGCATCCACTCGTCGGGGGCCACGCCCGGGTCTACCGGGGACGGTGACAGGCCCGCTTCGTGCATCGCCTTCGCGATCGGCACGTCACCGGGCACGGCGCCGAGCCCGAAGGTGAAGGTCAGCAGGTCTCGCGCGCTGATCGACCGGGCTGCGGGGACGGTGTCCGCCAGCGGGGCGTCCGGGCTGGTCAGCACGCGCCGGTCGGCGAGTTCGGGCAGCAGTTCGTCGACCGGGTCGTCGAGCCGCAGCACGCACTCCTCCACCAGGCTCATCACGGCCGCGGCGGTGATGGGCTTGGTCATCGAGGCGATGCGGAAGATCGTGTCGCGCCGCACGGGCTCACCGCCGATCGACAGGTTCCCGTACGACGCGATGTGCGTTTCCCCGCCGCGGCTGACCGCGGTCACCGCACCGGGGAGCGTGCCGCCGGCGACGTAGCCGTCCATGACCTCGCGCATCCGCGCCAGCCTGGCCTGATCGAATCCCACCGTCGTCCTCCTTCGGATCCTTCGAGTGTCGACTCGACGGCACCCCAGAACTCATCGGCGCCGGAAGAGCCCGACCTGGAGGAAGTCCGCGCCGAAGACCGGCGACTCCGGCGGCTGGGCGCGCATCGGCCGGACCTCCACGGGGGTCAGATCGGCGAAGACGTCCCGCAGCTCGTCGGGGGTGTAGGCGAGTCCACCTGCCAGGACGCCCTGGCGGTAGAGCTCCAGGTCGGGCAGTTCGGTCCCGGAGTTGTCGGCTCCAGCGACGAAGCAGCTGATCGCCAGGTGCCCGCCGGGGGCGAGGAGCCGGTCGAGCAGGTCGAGGTAGCTGATCCGCCGGTGCGGCGGCAGGTGGTGGAAGCAGCCCGAGTCGTAGATGAGGTCGTAGGGGCCCGTGAGGTCCGCGGTGAAGGCGTCGCCCTGGTGGAAGCGGACCTCCGGGGCCCGCTCCCGGGCCCACGCGATCGCGGTGGCGGACAGGTCCACCGCGTCGACGTCGAACCCGGAGGCGGCCAGGTGCGCGGCGTTGCGGCCGGGGCCGCACCCCAAGTCCAACGCGCGGCCCGGGTTCAGCGCACCTCCGTCCAAGTAGGACACGAGGCTTTCATCCGGTTTGGCGGCGAAGAACGGGACATCTCGGTCGCGGTCCTCGTAGAAGCGGTCCCAGAACGGTTCCGGCGCCGGGAAGATCTCGTCGAGCATCCGCAGCAGACCGTCAACGTCGCGCACCGGACGAGCAGCGTCTCCCATCCGGCCATTCTACCGAAAAACCAAGCGGTGCAGGGTAATCTATCGACTCCAGAGGTGCTGCGACGCCAGTCGCGCGCCCTCCGCCAGTGCCGAGAGCTTCGCCCACTGGATCTCCTCGTGGACCCGCTTCACGAAGGCGCCCTGCGCGAAACCGCAGTCCGTTCCGGCGAGAACGCTGTCCCGCCCGACGACACCCGCGAGACGAACCAGCCGCTGCGCCACCAGCTCCGGGTGCTCGACGACGTTGGTGTGGTGCGTGACCACGCCCGGGATGAGCTTCTTGCCGTCCGGCAGCTTCACGTCCTCCCACACCCGCCACTCGTGCTCGTGCCGCGGGTTTGCCTGCTCCATCGCGTAAGCACCCGCGTTGACCTGGAGGATCAGGTCGATGACGTCGCGCAGCGGTGGGTCGAACGCGTGCGGACCGTGCCAGCTGCCGAAGCACACGTGGTAGCGGACGCGCTCCTCCGGCAATCCCTCCAGCGCGTGGTTGAGGGCCCGCACGCGCAGCTCCGCCCAGCGCCGGTAGTCGTCGTAGGAGCCTCCCCCGGCCAGGATCGTGTCGCACTCGTGCATCAGCACCGCGTCGTCGACCTGCAGCAGCAGGCCGCTGTCGACGATCGCCCGGTACTCCTGCTTGAGCACGTCGGCGAGCGCGAAGACGAACTCCTCCTCGGAGTCGTAGTGCTCGTTGGTCAGCCAGTAGGCGCTCGCCGGCGCGACCACCGGCAGGAACGCCTCGACCCCTTCGTGCTGCGCCACAGCGGCTTTCACGTTCGCGATGTCGCGGTCGATCGCGGTCCGGTCGTAGCGCAGCGGGCCGGTGCAGTACCAGGCCGACGGCGCCTGCTCCTGCGCGCTGCTCTTGCGGACGGCCGCCTCGTCGAGCGCGTCGAGCTCGGCGTAAGCGCCCGGGAACGCCTGCCGGTCGCGGCTCGGCGGGAGCATGCTCGGGCCTTCGAGCTCGATCGGTCGCGACTCCAGGCCGCTGACCCGTTCGTAGAGGTAGGTGATCCAGCTGGCCTTGCCCATCTCGCCGTCGTCGACGACGTCGACGCCCGCCTCCACCTGCTTGCGGACGACGTCGTCGACGGACTCCGACAGGCGGAGCTGGTAGGCGTCCTCGTCCACGGCCGCACCTCGGGCCTTCGCGGACAGGAACGACAGGAGTTCGGTCGGACGGATCAGACTTCCGGTGTGCGTCGCGAGGATCCTGCTCACGGCTCTCCTTCTGCCAACAACCCTGACGAACACGGCCCCCAAGACCGCACTCCGAACCCTTCTCCACCCCCAGCCCCCGGTCAACACCCCGGAAACCCTGGCGTTCGAGGGCAGGTTGGGCACGTTCCGTTCTGCGCGGCCAGCTCAGACCAGAGCCGTCCTGGTCCCGAGGGGAAGTCCCACGAAGACGACGTCCTCGGGACGGCCGTCGAGGTCGGCCACGGCCGGTAGACGTCCCCACTCCTGGAAGCCGTGGGCCCGGAAGAGTCGGAGGCTCCGCTCGTTGGAGGCGAAGATCGTGGTCGCGATGGTTCGGAAGCCCAGTTCGGCCGCCCGCGCGATGGCGTGGCTCAGCAGCTGCGCGCCCTGGCCGCTGCCCCGATGGTCGGGATGCAGGTACAGCGCCAGATCGGCGGTGACGTCGTACCCCCGGCGCCCGTTGAGGAACGGCTCCAACGACACGTAACCGGTTACGACCTCAGGCTTCCCGGGCTCGTGGCCGACCCAGATCGGGTGGCGCTGCGGATCGGACTCCGCGAACCACGCCTCCCGGGAGGCGACCGTGATCGGCTCCAGATCGCAGGTGGCCGAGCGCTCCGGGATCACCGAGTTGTAGATGTCCACGATCGCGGGCAGGTCCTCGCGCGTGGCGAGTCGGTGCTGGTAGGTCAAGACGTCGCTCACCCTTCGAGTTCGGCGGACGCGCACGCACCCGGAGCGCCCGGCTGCGCGGCCCTGGGATGCCCTGGTGTGACTTCGGTCCGAATTGCCGCTACCACGAGCCGCGAAGATCATCCGGACCTTGTAACCTTGGGCACGCGGGCCGTTAGCTCAACTGGCAGAGCAGCGGACTTTTAATCCGCGGGTTCAGGGTTCGATCCCCTGGCGGCCCACCAAAACCCCAGGTCACACGGCCTGGGGTTCTTCTTTTCAAGATCGCCGCCATGCTTTTACCACGCAAAACGGCTCAGCCAGGCCGCACAGGCCAAGCCAGCCGGAGGGGCAGCACCCCGATACCACGACAGCTGGCCCCCTCATTATCTGAGGAGGCCAGCCGCTGGCATACCGCGCGCTAGATGACGCCCTCCATGGCATCGGCAGTCTCCCGACTGACCGCCTTGCGGCCCATGTACACATCCTGCGTCATCGACGGGCGCGAGTGGCCGAGCTGATCAGCAATCAACCGCGGAGTGAGCCCCGCCTCATCCAGGATCGTTGCGGCGGTCTTCCGGAACACGTGCGACGTGACCCAGGCGAACCCCTCACTGCCGCGTGTCTCCCGTAGCACGCGGCGCGTATTGGACGGGTCCCGCAACCTGCCGAGGCTGTCCGGAAACACCGGCCCATCGGACGGTTCGCCCGCCTCGGTGAAGCGGTGCCGCAGCATCTCGACCGCCCACGACGGCAGCGGCAGAGTCCGCTCTCCATACTCGGTCTTCGTCGACTTCCTGATCAGGCCCTTGCCCTTCACCCTGACCACGTTGAAATCGACATCGACCAGGGCCTCATCCAGATCAACGTCGGCCCAGTACACCGCCTGCGCCTCGCCGATCCGGACCCCGGTCGCGAGCATGAAACGAGAGAGGTCCGGCAGGTCCCACCTGGTGGCCTTCTCGTCAGCCTCCAGCTGGGCGAGCCACTGAACCCGTTCCTCGCGAGTCAGGGCACGCCGACCAGACTTCCCGCGCTTGCGGCGTCCTTCCAGCCGCGACGTTTCCCGGACCGGGTTCTGATCAAGCGCCTGGTTCCGAACAGCATGCCCCATCACCCCGGACAGTACGGATCTCGCGGTCTTCGCGACCCCGACGCCCTTGTTTGTGCGCGTGGCCTGGAGGAATGCCTCCAGCACCGGCACCGTCACCTCGTGACCGATCCGCAGTTCAGCGAACGCCGGGATCACGTGCTTGTTCAGGACGCTTCGGTACTGGTCAAGCGTCGTCGGCGACCGGTCCCCGACATCAACCAGCCGCTCAACCATCGCCAGCCACTTCCGAGCCACATCCTCGAACTTGCTATCCGCGTTGATCTCCGTCCCGACGCGCCGCTTGCCTCGCTCGATCAACGCGATCTTGAGGTTCCGGATCGCGGCCGACTTCGAGCGCCCCCGCCGTTCAACCGGGCGCGTGACACCATCCATGTCCCGGAAGTTCGCGATCGCCCGCCACCCGCGCTTGTCTTGGTGTGTGCGAATCTCGCCATAGGTTCCAATCGGCAACGGCTTGCGAGGCATCAGATCAACACCTCGCTCTGCGACTCGAACCAGGACTCAACGTCGTCGGGCTTGTACCGGATGTACTTGCCAACTCTCCGTCCGGTGGGCCCGTATCCCTTGAGTCGCCATTCGTAGAGCGTTCGCTGTGGCACACCAAGGTAGTCAGCCACGTCCTTCGTTCCCCACAGGTTGCGCATGGTCAGTCCTTCCTCTCGATGCTGTGGCGGTGTTTGCGTGCCTCGCGTTGGCGTTCAGCGATGGCTGCGGCGAGTTCGCGTTCTTCGGGGGTGCGGTGGCCGACGCTGACCAGGGACCAGTCGTTGATGACAGTGATCGAGTCGTCGGTGACCCCGAGCTCGGTGAGCACTTCCTCGTGCCGGTACTGGCGGCGGTCGTCGCGGATCTGCCGGAACGGCACCGAGTAGTAGCGGGATTTGCTGAGGAAGTGGCCTCGGAAGGCGAGCATGTGAGCCCAGTGGCGGAGCTTGAGCGCGTCCAGCGGGTCGGGCTTGTCGACCTGCTCCGGGTGGAGCCGGTGCCACAGGACGGTGCGGGTGACTTCGCCGCCGTTGTTGCAGGTCGCGCAGTACTGGGCCTGCTCGCAGCCGCATCCTTCGGCGGTGTGGAAGCCCTCGGGGTGGCAGTCCGGGCACGGAACCGGAGCGGCGAGGTCCCAGGCGGTCTGGATGATCCGCCGGTGATGCTCGGTGACCTTGAGACGGTCGATGTCGGCTTGGGTGCGGATGCGCCGGTCGACGGCTTCGCTCTTGCCGGTGCCCTTGGTGGCGTACTTGGCCACATAGGACGCCAGTCGGTCATCGGTGATCACGCCCCGGTCGTCCTCGACCTGCCCAGCATCAGCAGGCCGGATGGGGCGGATGTCGATCTGCTCCCCGAACGCCAACTCCCAGGTGCGGCCGTCAACCTCGGGGGAGGTGATGGCGGTGTTGGCGTGGGCGAGGCGGATGGCGTCGGTGAGCACATCGGAGGTGGCCCACCCCGGGGTCGCATCGCCCGCACCCTCCGGCCCGTCGAGGCGGATGACGGCGTGGAAGTGGATCACGCCGCGTCGCTGGAACTCGGCGACCTTGGCGAACGACAGCCGCGCGTGCTCGGCGAACAGGCGCTGCGGGAGCCCGGCGGCGTGGGCGAGGTAGCGCTTGAGGTAGGTGGCGAAGCGGTGCCACAGGTCCCGGCGTGGGCCTGCCACAGGACGTGGCCGGTGTAGTCGTAGCTGGCCGGGTCGAGCGGTTGTCCGATGCGGGGGTCGTCGGGGTGGTGGTACTCGCCGCAGCGGCACGGGATGGCCTTGCCGTGCGGTGCCCGGCGGTTGTGGACCGGCCCGAAGCTCGGAGCGGTCAAGGTCAGAAACAGGCGGGGCTTGTCCGCGATTGAGGCCGGAATGCCCTTGGTGTCGCCGGTGAGTCCGGCTTTGAGGAGGTGGAAAGCGTCGGCGGCGTAGCGGTCGGAGCAGGCCACGCACACCGATTCGCGGCGGTTGCCGCACGGAACGGTCACGTATCCGGACCGGGAGGCCAAGGCCGTGCCGGTGGCGGTGTCCTGAATGGCCCACTGTCCGGACAGGCGGATCGGGTGAGTGCAGCCGCCGGTCATAGCGGCCTCGGTGCGCCACTGCTGAAAACCTGCGGCGCGGGCGCGGCGTTGGAAGCCGTCAGCGACCAGCGCACGGTAATCGTCGGCGGTCATGAACGTAGTCGGTGACATCTCCACCTCCTGACGAAGGTCAGAGGCGGGACACCACCTGACCGATCTGCCCGGTGATGTCCCGCCGAGCGATCGGTGCTTTTCAGTTGTGGAACCACGGCTTACGCGAGGGCGTGTCCGTTGGTGGTGCTGTAGCTGGCCGCGATCTGTTCCGCCTTGTCGGCTGGGACCTTGATCACGGCGTGAACGTCATCAGCGGTGAACTCCCGGCCCTCGTCGCGGGCGCGGGTGTAGGCCGCCTGCACGGCCTTGACCATCGGGGGCGGGAGCTTGGGCCCCTTGCTGACCGCCTTCGTGATCTCAGTGATTGGCGTGGCCACCGGCGTTGGTGGTGCCGGTGATGCGGCCGGAGTGGCCGAACGCGGGTCGGGAGCTGGAGCCGGTGTCGGGGTCGGTTCCGGTGCGGGGATCTCCGCCGGGGCGGCCTGTCCGATGAGCTGGTGGACAGGAATGGCGGTGATCTGGGCGCGGAACGCCGTGGTGGTGCCGGTGCGGTCGACCAGCCAGCGCAGGACCAGCAGGCCCGGCCGGAGCCGGAACTTGGTGCGGCCACTACGGGCTTCGTAGTCCGCCCGCATCTCCAACAGCACGATGTCGAAGACCGCGACCGCCGCAACCGGCAACCCAGCAGCGACCAGCCGGGTTTCCAGGCTGGGCTGGTGAATCCAGTTGATCCACGAACTCACCGCCGTAAATCCCCACATCAGCAGCCGGGCGCGGAGGGCGGAGCGGCCGTGGATGGAGGCCCGGTAGGTCATCAGAGTGCAGGCGAACGCCGCCCCGTCGAAGGTGGCCGGCACGAGCCACGCGGTCCAGTAGCCGAACCCGGTCATGGAGGTCATGCCGTATTCGTGCAGCCCGACGAAGCTCGCGGCCCAGCCCATCACCGCAGCCAGCGCCACGATCCCCAGCGCGACCGGCGAGAGCCACAGGTGCGCCTTGCTCTGGGGCGTGTCCTGGTCCATCGCGTCTACCCCCTTACTCGGTGCTGGGGGTGAATAGGGCGTACAGGCCCCGCACGACCAGGATCACGCCGATGCCTCCGGCGATCGCATAGGCAGGGCTGACCAACAGCCACACCAGAGCCAGGATCGCCGAGGTGAAGGTCAGTAAAACCAGGACGGTCTTGATGGCCTTGCCGGTCAGTTCCACGTGGACAACAGGCTTCATGACTTCGTTCCTTCCTCATCGGTGAACAGTGCGTACTGGTTCGGGTCGGTTCGGGTTTCGGTGTGCAGTGAGGTGAGGTCGTTGAGGACCTCCCAGAACGCGGCGAGACTGACCACGCGAAGCGGCTCGGGTCTCGCGGCGCCGCCGGGCCAGGTGATCGCCACCTCGAAGCCCTCCGCATGCGGGCGGGCGATGACGATCGGGCGGCAATCACCCGGCTCGGAGTCGAAAAGCTGTGTGCGGTCCACGATTTCCTTCCTTGGATCAGGCCGCGTCTTCGTCTTCGTCGCGGCGAAACTCGACCACGTTCGAGGTGTCCTCAGTCGGCGCCGGGCAGGTCCGGACGAGCTCCTCGATGTCCTCGTCGGCGACATTCCCGGCCCGCACCCGGATCGGCTTGCGGGTGTACTGGTCGACGCGGAAGCCGATCCCGGCGTGCTCTTCATCAGCGGGGATCTCGTCCGCGAGAGCGCCCTTGACGCGCATGCCGTCGCCGAGGGTCATGTCGGCGTGGTTCTCGGCGGTGGTGCGCAGGCAGATCCGGCGGGTGAACAGGTCGCGCACCGGCAGGATGTCCTTGGTCGGTTCCTGCAGGTAGGCGCAGACCGCGAAGCCGGAGGCGCGTCCTTGGGTCATGATCTCGGCCAGCAGCTTCACAGCGGCGCGAGTGACGCTGGAACTGCCGAGGGCGGTCATCATGGCCAGCTCGTCGATCATCAGCACCCGAAGCGGCGTCTCGGTACTGACGCGGACCTTGCGGAGCCCCTCGTCTTTAAGGTGGCGCTGCGTGGTCTTCATGTCGTTGCGGAAGGCCTCGATGACCTGCAAGGCCTTGTCCGGGTCGTCGGCGTACTTGTTGAACAGCGGGCGGGCGTTGCCCGCTTCCATGCCGCCCTTGAGGTCGCACATGTCGACCCGCACCAGGCCGTCGCGGATCGCCAATCCCATCGCCCGAAGTGGGTTCCACATCAGCGAGCTCTTGCCGGAACCGGCAGCGCCGACCCCGAGGAGGTGGTTGCCGAGGATCGGTTCGGTCCAGTCGTTGCCGTACTCGTCCTCGCCGAAGTACAGCGCCGAGAGGTCCACGTCCGAGGAATCCGCGGGGATCTCAGCGGGGTCGATGATCTGCTCGAACGGGTTGCCCCGCACGACGGTCAGCGCGATCACGCCGGGCTTGACCTTCACGATCCCCAGCGCGTCGGCCCGGAGCGCCATGGAGAGCTCGTCGGCGGCGTCCTGGAACTTCTTCAGCGACTGGCCCCGCAGCACCTTCACGTAGAGGGTGTCGATCGAGGGCGAGGCGGAGCGGACGCGGACCAGGCGGGGGACTTCGATGTGGCCGGTGCGGCGGTTCTCGCGGCCGAACTCGCAATCGATCATCAGCCCTCGCCAGCGACGGCCGACGTAGCGCAGCCATCTGCGGCGAAACGAGCGCAGCACGGGGGCGCCGAAGCGGTCGAAGGTCTCGGGATGTCCGCGATACCAGGACACCCCGGCCGCACCCAGTCCGGCCATTACGGTCCCGGTGGTGACCGGTCCGAGCTCGACCACGCTCGCGGCCAGCGCCGCAGGTGTGCCGGTCATGCCGGGGTGGCGTGCCATCCACGAGGCTGCGCGCCATTCCATGCCCTTGCGTCGGTTCACCAAAGCCATTGCGGATCAACTCCATTCAGAAAAAGGGGCTCGGCTGCCAGCGCGAAGCCGGTAGCCGAGCCCCTTCGGGGACTTGCGTGTTCGGGTTATTTCGAGTTGTTGATCTGGGCGTCTTCGAGGTCGACCTTGTAGTTCGCGACCGTCCGCGCCAGCTCGTCGTGGTCCTTCTTGAACCCCGCCGTGCGCACCTGCAAGCCCTTCATCGCTTCCCGGAGCTTGCTCATGGCCTTGTCGATGTCCTCGATCACAGCCGTCACCTGGTACTGGCTCATGCTCAGACCCTCCATCCCTTCGAGACGAGTTCCTTTTCCCACTTCACCGTCGCCGCGTGAAACGACGTCAACTGCACAGCCGCCTTCGCGTGGGCGCCGTCGACCTCATCGCGCCCGGGAACCCGCCAGTCGGTCTCGCCGGGCTCTTGGATCTTCTTGTGGAGCTTTTTAGCCTCATCCAGCGCCGTGCGAACCAAAGCAACAGCGGCCAGGTCGCGGTACTTGTTCATGGCGTGACGATTCGCAGCCTGAACCTGCACGATCTCTCACACTCCCTTTTGTCGGTTGGAAACTGCATTCGACCCGGCCCTGATTGCGGGGTTGAATGGTGGTGCTCGTTCGGAAATCAATTGACCTTCCACGAATGCGGGCAGTCCTGGCACTGCGCGGTGCCGTCCGGGCTGACGAAGTAGAACCAGTGCTGACAGGAACTCACGCCACCCGCCCCCTTTCTTCGACTTCGTTCTTGTTCCAGGGATTGGCCAGTGCCTCCCATCGGTAGGCGGCCTGCTTCGATCTGCGCGGCACGAGAACCGATCGCGCGGAGCCCTGGTAGCGGCCGTAGCGCACGTGGTGGGTGCCGCCGATCTCTAACCAGCGAGTCTCGATCAGCTGGTGCACGGCCGTATCGATGTGGTCCGGGACCTTCTCGACCTCGTCGTTGCTAAGGCGCTTGTAGACGTCCTCGCGGATGCCGACCAGCACGAACCCGATACGCGAGGCCGACCGGAGCACCTTCTCGATCAGGTCCATGTCGTTGATCAGTGGCCGGGACTCCTCCCGCTTGGGCAGCGGGGCCACCGGGTTGCCGAACAGATCCGTTTCACCGCCCATGCCCGCTCACCCCTTCTCGGAGCCCAGGCAGCCGGAGCCGTGGAAATCACACCCACCCATGACGCTCACCTCCGTTCGCCTTGTTGTGGCAGAACTGGTCGTCGGAGTGCCGGTACCGCATCGGGTCGATGTGGCACGCCGGGCAGTAGCACAAAGACACTTGAAACCACTTCCTTCTCTGTTGATTGATCACTTCGTGGCACACGACGTGCACATCACTTGCGAGCCCCACACGGGCATTCCGCAGCCATTCGCGCACGACGCGGTGCTGCTCTCCTGGTAAGGCGGCATCGAAGTCACCCCCTTTCTCGCTATCCCTTGCGAGAGCCCATAAAGACCCCGGGAAACTGCTACCCCCGGGGCCAATAAGGCCTCTCCGGCGCACAATTTCGCGCCGAAAAAGGCATAGCTCGGCCCACTATGGAAATCTCAAACAACAAGTAGCCTGAATAAGGCTTAGAAAAATGCAGATGGGAATGGTCAGAATGCGGGGCTGGTCAGGCGGCGGCCGGGATGTGCGCGTTCGCCGGGGTCAGGCCGTTGGCCTTGAACGCCAGGCCCGAGCCGTTGTCGTTCTCCCAGTGACTGACCGTCGCGTCGATCAGCTGGACGTAGACGCCCTCCTCGAAGCCCTCACCGGGGTCGGCGGTCAGCGTCACCTTGATCTCCTCACCCTTGCCCGCAAACTCGCCCGGCTGCACCCGGCGCTTCGCGAACAGCGACACCACGAACTGCTGCACGCCCTCGCGGTCCTTCACGAACTCCTGCACGCCGTCCTTCTCGCGGGTCTTCTCCTGCGGAGCCTCGGTGATCATCAGCTTGTAGCCCTGCATGTTGACCGGGATGTTCCTCAGCATCTCTGCCTCCAGCTAGATCTTCTCGGCTGTGTTTACCCCCCTAAACACCTGCGGCGCAATCTGTTGTTGAGGGGGTCTAAACACCAAGGTAGGGCGTTGGCCCTCGGCTGTCAAGGGGTCTAAACTCCGGGTGTGACCACCAAGGACGAGTTCGAAGCCGTGCGGAGGGAGACTGACCCCATCCGCCGAGGTCAGCGCGCCACAGATCTCATCACGATCTATCAGCAGCGTGCTACGGAGCTCGCCCGGCTGCGCAAGGCAGCGATCGAAGAGGCCCACCGTGAGCTGGGGATGAGCTACACGGAGATTGCAGCGGGTCTCGGCATCACCAAGGGCCGTGTCACACAGATCAAGCAGTCGGCTGCGGCTGCTCAGCGCGCCTTCTTCGGCGTGGGGCCAGTGAGCATCGGTATTCCGTACCGGTACCAGGTCACCGACCGCGAACGCCCGCTCATTGCCGCCGAGGACGCGGAGACGGGGGAGCAGCTGGAATCGCTGCTGGCCGCACTGTCATTCACGGTCGATCGATACCAGATCGGTCCGGAAACCGAAGCCGCGCCGGAAGGCGACGGTGTCGTGGTCTGCGGCCCGAAGTCCGCCCCAATCGGTGCCGAACTGCTTGATGAAGACCCCGTCGCGACGCTTATCAAGGACGGCGGTCGGTGGTGGTTCGAACACCGCGATTCAGGGGAGCGGTTCGGCTCGCCTGCAGATGACGAGACGCCGCAGCACGCAGACCTCGGGTACTTCGCGCGTCATCGTTATGACGGTCGGGTCGTCGTGCACATCGCCGGCATCCACGCTATCGGGTCGCTTGGAGTCGCTCACTACCTCACGGGCAACCTCGCCGACCTCTACCGCCGGGTCGGCGACGTGTCCTTCAGCGGAGCTGTGCGCGCGACCTACGACGGCCTCACCATCACCAAGAGCGAACTCGTAGGAGGCCCTTATGCCTGGTGAGGTCGCATCTGTAGCGACCGCCCAACTTCCTGGTTCCGAGAACAGCGACGACAAGATCTTCGTGACCAGGAATGCCGTCCTCGTCCTAGACGGAGCATCTGCGTTCATACCGGTTCCGGTCTCGGCGAGCAGGTATGCGGCGGCCCTGGGCAGCCGCCTCAGCCGTTCCCTGGAGGAAGCCCCCGAGGCAGACCTCTCCAATCTTCTGGCGGTCGCGATCGAAGAGGCGGCAGCGGAACTGAACCTGAGTGCTGGGGAATCTCCATCAAGCACGGTGGCCATCGTTCGTCAGCGCGGTGATCTGGTCGACACGCTCGTGCTCGGTGACAGCGCGATCGTGCTTCCGAGCGGAATTGTCACCGATGGGCGGATCGACGCCCTGAACCTGGGGGAGCGGAGCCGGTACCAAGAGCGATTGGCCCAAGGGGCTGGCTACGACGAAGATCACACGCAGTTGTTGCGTGAACTCCAGAATCAACAGGCGAAGCATCGAAACCAGTCCGGGGGATACTGGATCGCCGAAGCCGACCCCGCCGCAGCAGCGCACGCTCTCACTGCGACTCACCCGGTCCAGTCGACGCCCTGGGCGATTCTCGTGACCGACGGTGCTCTAAACACGGCGCGTCATACTGGCCTCGACAATTGGTCGGACCTAGCGGCAGCCGGTCAGTCCGCGCTGCTGGCGTTGCTTGATCGCCTGCACGAATGGGAAGAGACCGATGATCCGGACGGGAAGCTCTTTCCACGCTCTAAGCGGCATGACGACAAGGCCATCGCTGCTGTCCGCTTCAGGTAAGCCCCCGGCCAGGACGCCCCACGACCGCATGCTGGCACTGAACCCCGACGCAGTCGTCGACCGGATCGAGGACCCGACCCCAGATCTTGATCTTGATGCACTGCGCGTGTGTTCAGAGTTTCTTTTCTTCATCAAGGGCGGCCCCTGCGGGGCCGCCTGCCTGCTGTTTCCCTGGCCGGGGCAGCGGGACCCCGGGCATGCGGCCTGGCGGCCGGTCCCGGCGCCCGCGCCCCGGCCAAACGGGAAGGCAGGCGGCCCCGCACCGCCAGAACGGGCCCACGCTCAGGCACAAAAAGATGTCCTCGCCGGACGGGCAGGCCAACAGGGTGAGGGGGACAGGCACATCGGCTGCGGTTCGGTCGTGGCTGCTCTGTCCTCACCCCATCGACCTCCACAAGGGCTATCAGCCCGTGTCAAGGGGGCAAGCTTGAGTGCCGGCCTCTCCCGCTGACACCGCCGGTTGCCCCCTTGACACGGCCTGATGAGGGCTACGCCAGGTCGACGGGGTGAGGACAGAGGCCCTCCCTTTGTGCAGGGAGCCAAGGGGGTATACCTAACAAGTCATGGACGCCACCCCCGCAGACGATCCGTACTCAGTGCTATCTGGAGTCGAGTTCCTCGATGAGAAGCTCCGTCAACTCGACCGGCGACTGAAGTACGTAGGCGTCCTAAGCGCGGACAAGGCGAACCTGAACCGTGTGCAAGTGGCTTCGTTCCAGCTAGTACCGGGCTCAGCCAGCATCGCTCGCAGCATTCGACACTTGATCAAAGGTGGCTACCTACTATCGTCCGCCGTCCTGCTGCGGCCGTTGCTGGAGCGAGTCGCAACGTTGGCTTACCTCGAACAGAACCCTCAGTCTGTCGCGCTTTGGGAAGCTGGCTGGCTGCACCACCAACGCCCCAGTCTGCGGACACGCCTTAATTGCTTGCTTCCCGGCGCTCCGGATTCATTGCTCCACGGTTTCATGCGCGAGGTCTCAAGAGCTAACAGCTTGATCCACGGGGACCCAGACGCGGCGCTCGTCAGCCTCGTGCAGATCGAGGAGGACAACTATGCCTATGCGCATGACCAGGACTTTTCCACCCCGGAACGCGCCCACAATATCGCGTTCTCAGCTGCGCTCGATATTGTATTTCAGCTCGTGGTGATCGATAGGATCTTCCCCCCGCCGGACTGGCCCACAACCAGCTCGTCTGCCAACTCAGCGTGACCAGAGCGCCATCGCCACTTCTGACGAAGGCTGACCAATAGGCAGCAAAGTAAGCAATGCGGCCGCCGCATCCCTTACACCACAGCAATCTCTATCGGGCTGATATATCTTTCACTACTGCCAGTGATCGATTCTTCGGTCCAGCTGATTTCGGACGCTGCTTCTTTGGTGGTGGAATGATCGAGCGCAAGAGAGATACTGGAAACGCAAGATGATGCGATCCGGGTGCGTATGGGCGATCGCCGAAGCGGCGATAGAGAAGTTTCTGCAGGAGTACTGGAGACTCATTTCCGACTGCTACCGGCTCTTCCTTTCTCCACCCTTTGGCTGATAGCTGCACATAAAGGGATCGATAGCGCTTTTCGCTAACCAAATCCAGCGTGTGGCCAAGTTTGATTAGCGATTGGATTGAAACGCCCCACGTGGCCTTCATCCGGGCATAGTCAGTGAGGGTTTTCCTTTCATTGATATCCCGCAAGGCACGCTTTTGTGGCACAAGTAGCGCGCTCGCAAAATTGTGCGCTTCCATTTCTGCTTCCATCGCAAATGGGCGGAACGTGTGCAGCACCAAATGTCCGAGCTCGTGGGCTAGGGTAAACCTCTCCCTGTCTCCTGGTTGTCCGGGAAAGTAGCCTACTAGTGCCGTTTCCCCGACGCCCCCCCAATACGACAACCCGTCATGGCCGCACGTAGAAGACGAGCCGTTTGTATCATTAGGAAGGACAAAAGGAGCGACCGCAATTCCTGCCCGCTCCATGGCTCGGGTCAAGTTAGGAATTGGCTTGTCAGGTGCTAGTCGGAGGGCCTCTCGGGCCTGGGAGGCGAGCTCCTGAATTCGATCCTGAGTAACCTCCTCTTCCGTGGCGAACGGAAGAGGAGGGGTTGGATATCCTTCTTCTGATATGAGCGTGTCACTGACTCGATAGCTTTCGCCGTACAAGGCATGCACGCGCTGCGTTACTACCTTGCTAGCTGAAGCTTTCTTGCGAAAACGTAGTGAATCTAGCGGCACATCTTTTGGCTGAATATAGAAAAACTCAATTGGCGTAGCTGTGACCTCTGCAATGAGTTCCAGTCTTTCTATAGCTGGTTCCCTTGAAAGCCCCTCCACTTCGGAAATCCAAGACTGCTGCACCCCAGTTACTTTGGCAAGCTCAGCCTGAGTGAACCCTAGTAGGTGCCTTAGGGTCCTTAGCCGCTCCCCTGGGGATACCGCTAGCATCTCGTCCTTCTCTCGCTACGCTCAGTTTGCATCGTCTTCTTCTGCGGGGAACTCGAGCTCCAGCTCTTCCTCGGCTGGCATAAACTCAAGATCCTCCAGGTCCTCGGCTGTTTCCGGGAGAATGAAATCAATGTCAACTTTCTCGACTTGACCCCACTTCCATTCCCCGTTAGTTCGAACGACCCGAAAGATTGGCAGTCCGTCGCTGTCGATCCTCCACAACATCAACAACTGGTGGTTGGCGTCCTCGCCGTCCAGAGTCACCACCTTACCCAGCGGGGGATTCCGATAGAAAGCGCGACGTGCCCGGTTGAGCCCGGGAGGAGGGACATGCGATTCGTCACGGGTGTGGAGAAGCCGAACGGCGTGTGTGCCGTTGTGGACCCAGAGCGACCCATTCTGGGAGTGGTTGCCCGAGAGCGACCAATCGCCAAGCGCTCCGTGCGGCTTCTCGCTGAGCAGGTAGTGCGCGAAGCCCCGCGTGGTGTGCGTGGTCAGCCACCGGTAGTCGATCTTGCCCGCGAGCTCCGGGAGCCTCTCACGGCTCAGTCCCTCCGCCTGTTCGAAAACCTCGTGCAACGGCTCGCACAGGTCGAGCATCGCCGAGCGCACCCGCTCCACTGCAACCTTAATCATGATCTAGATATTATCGCGCGGGAACTTAAGGTGTACAGTCCGCCCTTCACCGCATTGTGACTAACCCTTGCCTAGCCCTCTGACCTGGCACTTTATGATGGTCTATTGCTCTAGGTCTTCTACGGGTACGCCGCCAGCAAGTCCGCTACCCGGGTTGGCTGGCCCTGACCCAGCTCGCTCCATCTAACGATGTCAGCCCCACGTTGAGCCCTGCCCCCATGCTTTTCCCTTCCGAAACAACCAGAAGTGTTCGACAGCGACAGTCCTCATGGGGCATTTGCTTAAGCGAAACCGCCTGGGTATAAGAAGTCTTAAGGGGCGTCCGGAAGCAACCGGCTACTTCGCCTTAGATTCCGCGGGTTCAGGGTTCGATCCCCTGGCGGCCCACCAAAAACCCCAGGTCACAGGCCTGGGGTTCTTTGTTGCCGAGGCCCGGTTGCCAATTAATTGCCAACTTTCCCCGGACCCTCGATGGGCACCACGAAGGCCAGGGCTTCGGCGCTGGCGCGGGACTGCTGGCCCCGACCGAAGTACACGTCTTGGGTCATCGACACCCGCGAGTGGCCCAGCAGGTCGGCCACCTGGCGAGCGGTCAGGCCTGCTTCGTCCAGCAGCGTCGCGACCGTCTTGCGCAGCGTGTGGAAGGTCACCCACTCGTAGCCAGCGCGGGCCCGGAACGGCGCCCACGTCCTGTTGTAGACGTTCGACGCGTTGAGGTACCCACCCTTCGTGTTGACGAAGATCGGCTTACCAGGATCAACCTCACCCAGTTGATCGGCACGTTCCCGGAGCATGTTCACCGCCCAATCAGGGAGCGCGATGTCTCGCGCCGATCCGTCCGTCTTCCCATCGTTGCGCAACGCACCCTTGCCGCGTGCACGGATCAGGTTGCCACTCATCCGCAGCTTCTTGGACTCCGGATCGAAGTCCTCCCAGTGAGCACCCAGAGCCTCACCGGCTCGTTCGCCTGTCGCGATGAAGAATCGTACGAGGTCAGGCAGGTCCCGCTTCTTCGCCTCTTCATCTTGGTCAAGGATCTTGAGCAGCTCGCTCAGTTCGTCCTTGGTCAAGGCCCGCGGCCTCTTCCGCTTGATCTTGGCTCTCCGCTCGGACAGGGCGGCGATGCCCTTCGTTGGGTTGGTTTCGACTGCCCCTGCTTGAATCGCAAAGATTATGACGTTGCTGATCACGGCCTTGACGAGCTTGGCCAGGGTCAAGCTGTTGTCCTTGAGCTTGGCCTGGCAGAGCTTGTTGACCACCGGCGTCTTCACCTCGTACAGGCGCAGCTCACCGAGAGCTGGCTTGACGTGGTTCTCGTACACGTTCTCGTAGGTGTCCAGTGAGGTCAGGGAGTATGTACCGTTCTCGGCGTCCTTCCTGAACTGGTCGAGCCACGCTTGGGCAGCATCGGCGAACGGCGATGTGGCAGTGAGGTCGGTGCCGTCGGACACCGGGACCAAGTCCTTGACCGCATCCCGGACTGCCTGCCGAGCCAGCTCCTTGGTCCGGCCGCGACGACGCACGTCGGCATAGGTTCCGTCTTCACGCCGGTACCAGGCTCTTGCCGACCAGGACTTCCCGACCTGCTTGACCGAAATCTCGCCCATCGTGCCCAGCGGAAGCGGCAGACGACCCGCCATGTCAGATCACCCCCGCAGCCTGGGACTCGAACCAGTCCTCGACATCCTCGGGCTTGAACCGGACATACTTTCCGATCTTGCGTCCGGTCGGGCCATATCCACGGCTGCGCCACTGGTAGAGGGTGCCGACCGGCACACCGAGGTAGCTGGCAACGTCGTCGATTCCCCACAGGTTGCGCATGGTCAGTCCTTCCTTTCGTTGGCGTAGCGGTGTTTTCGGGCTTCGCGTTGGCGGTCGGCGATGGCGAGGGCGAGTTCTTGTTCCTCGGGGTCGCGGTGGCCGATGCTGGTCATTTGCCAGTGGTTGATCACGGCCACGGAGTCGGCGGTCACGCCGATCTCGTCGAGGTTCTGTTCCAGCCGCCATGTCTGGCGGTCGCCCCGGATCTGCTTGAACGTCGTGGAGTAGCGCTGGGACTTGGACAGGAAGTGCCCTCGGAAGGCGAGCATGTGGCACCAGCGACGCAGGTTGAGATCGTCAAGGTCGTCCAGGTCGCCGAGATCCCACGCGGTGCGCATGATCTGCCGGTGGTGTTCGCTGGCGTCCAGGAGGTCGATGTGCTCGCGGGAGCGGATCGGGCGGTCGGCGGCCTCGGACTTGCCGGTGCCCTTGGTGGCGTACTTGGCGACGTAGGAGGCCAGCCTGTCATCGGTGATCGTGCCCTGGTCGTCTTCGACCTGGTGGGCATCCACTGCGCGGATCGGCCGGACGTCGATCTGATCGCCCCAGCTCAGCCACCTTGTGTTGTGGTCGATCTCGGGAGCTTCGACGCCGGTCGCGGCGTGTGCGGCATGGACGGCGTCGGTGAGCAGATCAGCCGTGGCCCACGGCGGGGCGGCGTCAGCGGCTCCTTCGGGGCCGTCGATGCGGATCATCGCGTGGAAGTGGATGATGCCGCGCTTCTGAAACTCGGCGACCTTGGCGTAGGACAGCCGGGCGTGGTCCTTGAGCTGCTTCTCGGTGATGCCGGCCGCGCGGGCGATGTGCCGCCGGAGGTAGATCGTGAAGCGGTTCCACAGCTTCCCGGCATGGGCCTGCCACAGGACGTGGCCGGTGTAGTCATAGCCGCTCGGGTCGACGGGCTGGCCGATCGCCGGGTCGTGTTCGTGGTGGTAACGCCCGCAGCGGCACGGAACGTGCTTGCCGTTGGCCGAGGTCCGGCGGTTGTGGACCGGCCCGAAGCTCGGGGCGGTCAGGGTGACGAACAACCGCGGTTTGTCGGCCACGGTGACCGGCACGCCCTTGGAGCCGCCGGACATCCCGGCACGTACGAGGTGGAAGGCGTCAGCGGCGTAGCGGTCCGAGCATGCGGGGCAGACGGACTCGCGTCGGTTGCCGCAGGGGGCGAACAGGTGCCCGGATTTCATCGCCGGGGTGCCGTCGGGCTTGGACAGCACCGTGCCGGTGGTCTTGTCTGTGAGCATCCAGTGTCCGGACAGCCGGACCGGGTGAGCGCATCCGCCGGTAGCTTCCACCATCGAGCGCCACTGCTGGTAGTCCGGCGATTGGAGCCGCCGGGCGAGGCGGTCCACAGCCGGTAGTTCGGGCAATGCCATGTGACCTCCCAGAAGAGAGCTCGGCGGAGCACCCACGGAGGTCGTTCCCGTGCCCGGTGGATGCCCGCCGAGCAGGGGTTGAACTCGCGATATTCACTTGTGCGATGCCGTCGCATCAGGCCACGGCGTGGCCGTTGGTAACCGGCTTTTCGGTGGCGTTGAGATCGGCGACGATCTGCGCGGCCATCGGTTCCGGCAGCCGGACAACCTGACGGACATCAGCCGGAGTGAACTCCCGGCCCTCGGTCTTCGCGCGCTCCCAGGCGTCGGAAATCCCCTTGAGGACGCCCGCCGGAAGGTTCATGGATTTCCCGATGACCGAGGTGGTGTCCGGTCGTTCCGCCTGTCGCGGACGTTCGATGGACTCGGTGGCCGCCCTTTCCGGCACCTCCGGATGTTCCGGCGGAGGTGGTGGGTCTGCGGCGGCGTAAGCGGCCAAGATGACCTGCCGTTGCCGGGCCTGAATGACCGGGATGACTTCGGCGATGCCGTAGACGATCACCGGGATGATGCCGTGCACGACCGCCGAACCGGCGTTGAACTCCGCCCACCGGCCTGCCAACAGCGGGATCAGTTGCGGGATGACGTTCATCAACAGCGTCGAGGTCAGCAAGACCCGCTTGAGCCGCGACCACCACTGATGATCAGGTGCAACCCCGTGGGCAAGGATCACCGCCTCGAAGTTCAGCAGCACGATCAACAACCCCGCGAACATCGGCTCAACCGTCCAGGCCGCCCACCACAGCGGGTCACCCCGTGTGGAATCCCCGGCGAGGAACTGCTGCACACCCGTGGTGGTGAACACCAGCCCCAACGCCAGGAAGAACCACAGCCCGACGAGGGTCCGCCGCCCGTTGCGCTCCATCTCCACGGCCTGAAGGTCAGGGTCGCGGATCAAACCCCGCAGGTGCCGGGCCTCGGAGATCCGGTCGCCGAGTTTGCGGACCCGCCGCGTCTTGCCCTCTTCGGCGTCGTCCTGCTCTGGCTGCGCCATCGGTTATGCCTCCCTACTGGGCCGGGCTGAACAGCTTGATCAGGCCCCGCACGAGCAGCACCAGGCCGACGCCGATGCCGATCGCCACCGCCGGACTGAACACCAGCCAGACCAGCGCCAGCACGGCCAGCACGAACGCCAGGACGCCGAGGCTCATCAGGACACCCTTGCCGGACAGTTCAACGTGCACGATGTGCATGGGTGAATCTCCTTACTGTGATTGAGGAATCGGGAATTCAGGCGATTTCTTCGTCTTCTTCGTCATCGCCTTCGAACTGCTCGATCTCTTCGACCTCGTCGTCTTCGAAGTCCTCGAAGTCGACTTCGTAGGGGTTGGTGACCGTGCCGTCCGGAAGCTCGATCTCCTTGCGGATCGGAGTCACGTTGTTGAGCTCGGTGCAGAAGGCCACCAGCTCGGCGATGTCGTCATCGGTGCTGAAGGCCGCCCGTACACGCTGGGGCTCCTTGCGGCCGTCGTTCTTGGCATAGGCGACACCGGCGAGGTAGGCGGGAATCTTGTCGGCGAACGCGCCGAGGTCCCGCATCCCTTCACCAAGACACATGTCCACGTACGAGGCCGCATCGACCCGAAGCGCGATCTTGGTCGGGAACAGCCCGCGCATCGGGACGACGTCCTTGGTGGGTTCCTGCGTCGCAGCGATGATCCGGCCACCCACCGCGCGGAACTGCGTGAGGCCCTTGGACAGCAGCTGATGGAACTCCGCCCGGATGTCGCGGTCGGTGTAGGCGGTCATCGCGGCCAGCTCGTCGCAGATCAACACGTCCAGCGGGGTTTCCCGGGACGGAGTCGCGTTGCGGATGCCCTGACGGCCGAGCTCGAACTTGCGCTCGTCCAGGGTCTCGACGTACTCCCGCATCAGCGCCAGTCCAGCGCGGTCGGAGTCGGCGAAGCGGTGGAACATCTCCCGGCCGCCGCCAAGTTCCATGCCGCCCTTGGGGTCGATCACCCACAACCGGACGTGACCGGCCCGGATCAGCGGAGCCAGCGCCCGCTGGATGCCCCACAGCCACGAGCCCTTACCCGCGCCGGTCTCCCCAGCCAACAAGACGTGGATGTCCCGCTTGACCAGGTCGAGCTGGAACGGCCGGCCGAATTCAGTCCGGCCGATCTCCAGCTTGCGCAGATCCACCGCGTCCACCGATTCCGGCATGGCCGGGAGCGGGATCACCATCTCGTTGAAGGGCTCGCGCCGCTGGAAGTCCAGGGCGATCTTGCCGGGCTTGAGGATGCGCATCGAGGCCGCATGAGCCTTGAACGAGTTCGCCAGCCGATCGAGCGCCTGGCCGTAGTCCTCGGGCTCCTGGCCCTTGGCCATGCGGATGTGCAGCGAGTCCCACACCCAGTTCGAGCGCACCGCGACCAGCTTCGGCACCAGCGAATCACCCCGGTGGTCGGAGGTGACCAGACCGCAGGAGGCGACCACGCGCATCCACTGGCGCTGGTAGATGACCCACCGTCTCCACCAGGCCCGCAGGAGCCGTCCGGCGAAGCGATCGAAGGTCGGGGCGTCCAGCAACCTCCACGAGGCACCGGCCAACACCGCGATCCCTGCGGCCCACAGCACCGTCTGATAGCCGACCATCACGCCCGCCGAGCTCACCGCCGTCGTGCTGCCCATCGTGCGGGGGTGCCGCAGCATCCAGCCGCCGACCACCCGTGCCGGAGTCCGTTCCGTGCCCACTCGCGTGTCTCGCATGACTGCCTGCCCTTTCCATGAAAAAGGGCGCCGGACTCCCGCTGTGGGAATCCGACGCCCTGCCGTGCTTCGGGTTCTTCAGTCAGCTTCTGCGCTGCGACATCTCTAGGTGAGCCACCAGATCGCCCACCGCCCGCTTGAGCCCGTTCAACGGACCACCCAGGCCCTTCGGGACACCGAAGTTCGCCACAGTCTTGGTCAACTCCAGCATCGTCGCGTCGATCTCGCGCACCGTGCCGGTCACACCATCTGCATTGGCCATTACTTGTACTCCTTCGCAACACTCGATCCACCGTGTTCAGCGATGCCTTCCCGAACCGCATCCGCCGCCTTCGCCACCGCAGCGGCCAGCTCCTGGGCCTCCGCGTAATGCCGATCCTCGACGAACTCGCCGTCGAGGAACTCGACCTTGTTCACGTCCTGGTTCAGCTGATCCATCAGCCCACCAATTGCCGACAGCCGCTTGACCCCGCGCGAATTGCGCCGGAACAGCTGCTTCGAGATCTCCACCAGCAATCACCCTCTCCCTTTCACCCGGGACGATCCCGGGAAACTTTGTCACCGGCCGCCGACGCAGCCCGAACCGTGAAAACCGATTGACGAACTGAACAGCTCACTCATCGGGCTCGTCCTCCTGTTCCTCAACCCTGCGGATCACCTTCGTGACGGTGTGCAGCGATTCGTACAGCTGTTTTGCCACCTCATGCAGCGCAGCACCGCTTGAACTCGGTCCGCCAGGAACATCGACCGAATACGCCACATCACCAGCTGTCGCGAGCGCCTCCGTGAGCTCGGTGGACAGCCGCCGCAAATCCTCCAAAGCCGCGTCTCGCAGAACCTTGTTCACAGCCACACCGCCCAGGATCGATCAATGCAGTACTGGTCGTGCGTGTGGTGGTAGCGCCACTTGTCGCAGTGGCACGCCGGGCAGTACTTCAGCGACATGTCAGAAGCTCCTTTCGTCGGGCGGCCGTAGCGTGTAGAGCGGACATGCCACAAGGTCGCCGTTTTCGTTTCGATGGATTTCGTCTTCCCCGCAGAACAGGCAAGGGACGATGGGGTTCGTATCGCACGGAAGCCCGCACCACCCCAGGTCGAAGCGCTTGCCGAGCAAATAGGCCACAGAACTCACGACCGTGGCCTTTCGTCCGCAGGAGCATAATTCCCCTGGTTGAGCGTCACGTTCGCTCAGCCTCAATCCGGACCTCCCCTACGCGTTACATGAGAAACTGAAGGCCATGAAGACCCCCGGTACGTCCGCAGATGGCCGGGGGTCAATAAGGCCCTCCCGGTGGAATTTTCCACCGATTTTGGGCATAGCTCGGCCCACTATGTAATTCTCAAAGAACAACAGCCGGAATCGGCTTAAGAAAAATTAGAAAGAAACGTCTGCAATAAGCGCAAGATCAGGCGGCGACCGGAGCCTGCGCGCCGACCGGGGTCATGCCGTGGGCCCGGAAGGACAGGCCGGACCGGCCGTTGCGCTCCCAGTAGCTGACCGTCGCGTCGACCAGCTGGACGTAGGCGCCCTCCTCGAAGCCCTCGCCGGGGTCGGCGGTCAGGGTCACCTTGATCTCCTCACCCTTCCCCGCGAACTCTCCGGGCTGGGCCCTGCGCTTCGCGAACAGCGAGACGACGAACTGCTGAACGCCCTGCCGGTCGGTCACGACCTCCTGAACGCCGTTGTCGTTCTCCCACATCTTCAGCGTCGGAGCTTCGGTCACCATGAGCTTGTGTCCCTGCAGGTTCACCGGGATGTTCTTCACTGTCCTACCTCCATGTTTGGTGACTGACATACACCAGCATATGTCAGGCTAGGTCGGTCCGCAAGTACTCCAGCCGGGCGATCTATGTCAGATTGAGTCAGACGGATAGACTCACGGCATGGAGCAGTCGAACCCTGGGATGGCCGCCTACCAGCGTGTCGTTGAAGCGATCAAGCACGACATCCGCACTGGCAAGTTGGCGTCCGGCGAGCGACTGCCCGGAAACCGGGCGTTGGCAGAGAAGTACGACGTCGCGCTTGCGACCGCCCAGAAAGCCCTTCGTGCCCTTCAGGACGCTGGCTGGCTGACTGCGACGCCGTCCGTTGGAGTCTTCGTCAGCAGCGAAGTCCCGACCGACGAGGCAGCTGCTGACGTTTCCGTCGAACTTGCCGACCTGAAGTCGCAAGTCGCCAGCCTCGCCCAGCGCGTCGAAGAGCTTGAGCGACGTTCGTAGTGCGCCGCCGTTGCTTCCTGCCGTCATGTCTCCAGACTGCGGGACGTACGGCCGGAAGAACACTGAAGTAACTGCACCTCGCACTGCACTTTTGCTGCATCAAAGGCACTGCATTTCCACTGCACTTCAGTGCAGCCTCGCTTCAGTGTCGGCCTCGGACCTGGCACGCTGCGAGGTATGCAGCTGAACGGCGCTCCGGCCAACATCGACCAAATCAAGGCACTGGCACTGACCAACTACGGCCACTTCACGTCGATGTTGGTGGAGCGTGGCGGGGTCCGTGGCCTCTCGCTGCACATGGAACGCCTGGTCCGCGACTGCCGGCACCTCTTCAACGTCGAGCTCGACACCGAACGCGTCCGCACGTACGTCCGGAAGGCCCTGGGCGACAGCAGCGAAACGACGGTGGCGCGGGTGACGATCTACGACCCCGCGATCGACCTCGGAACCGTGGGAAGCGACGCCGATCCGGCCGTCCTGGTGACCACCCGAACCGCGGCTAAAACTCAGCCTGCCCCATGGCACTTGCAAGCCGTCTCCTACCGACGGGATGACCCGGCGATCAAGCACATCGGCCTGTACGGAGCCATGATGCAGCGACGGTCGGCACAGCGCGAAGGGTTCGACGACGTTCTCTTTCTGAACCCCGATGGCACGATCTCCGAGATCGCAACCTCGAACATCGGGTTCATCCGGGACGACCAAGTCATCTGGCCACGTTCCGAGTGCCTCGTTGGAACCACCATGACGCTCCTGCGCCAAGCTCTCGACGAGACCGTTGACACGCAACCGCTGACCCTGTCGGACCTGCCGACTATGGACGCTGCGTTCGCAACCAACGCAGCTACAGGCGTCAGGCCGGTCGTCGGCGTGGACAACACCCAGTGGACGGCCGACCATCCGCTCCTCAGCAAGTTGCGTGACCTCTACGCCGAGATCCCTCCCGAACTCCTGTAACGAGCCAGCCACACCAGTTACCCTCGTGTCGAAGATCGCTCAGGGGGACTAGGTGGCTACGGTTCAGAAGTGGACAGGTATCGAAATTAAAGCTCTCCGCACCGCAAAGCGGATGAGCTTGGTCGAATTCGCTGCCCATCTCGGCATCAGCGAACGGCAACTCTCGAACTGGGAGAAGGCGGGCCCCGACATCACGCCCCGGCCGGTCAACCAAGCCGCACTCGACACGTCCCTGTCCCGCAGCGATCCGGAGACTCAAGCCCGCTTCATCCACCTAGCAGGCGACGCCCTGACGACCGACGACGGCCAGGCCGAGGCCAGCGTTGAACCGATCGGGAGCAGCCAGATCAAGCACCCCGCAGATGGCGCTCCGATGGTGAAGGTCGATGCCAGCGTCTTCTTGTCAGGCCCGAGCAACGAGCCGGTCTGGCTTGACGACTTCTACATCGACGTTCACCCAGTGACCAATGCCGAGTACGCGCTCTTCCTCGCAGCGACCGGCCACACCGCGCCAGAGCACTGGAACGACGGGAAGCTCCCAGAAGAGCTCGCCGATCACCCGGTGGTCTTCGTGACGTGGTCGGACGCGGCTCAGTACGCCGCATGGGCCGGGAAGTCCCTGCCGACTTCACAGCAGTGGGAGAAAGCAGCTCGCGGTACACGCGGCAACGCCTACCCGTGGGGCGATCAGCCGACTCCGGCGAAGTGCAATGTCCGGGAGAATGGCGTCGGGGCAACCACACCGGGCAACTGCTACCAGAGCGGCGTCAGTCCATACGGCCTCTTCGACATGTGCGGCAACGTCTGGGAATGGTGCGCCACGGAGAGCCGACCGGGGCGCCATGAGCTCAAGGGCGGTGCGTGGACGAGCCCCTTCAGTCGGTGCACCCCATCGTCATTCAACGACGCTGCCGAATCGATGTGCGACGACGACACAGGTTTCCGATGCGTGGTCTCCGCTGAAGCTCTCGACGGTCTCCTCAACGGAACCCGCTAGCGAGCTTCGCACAAGATCAACGGGTCTTGCGCTCTCTACGGCACCAATCCTCGAACAAGTCCGCAGAGCTGAAGCCTCCGCCTGGCACGGGCTTCACGCTGAACGGGCTTGCATCCCGAACCTCTCCGGACAGTCGGCGTAAGTACGCGTCCGAGCTGAAAACGTGGACCACTTCACCGTGGGCCCAGACGTAGGTGTGCCCGCCGACGCTGAACGTCCATGCTCCGCGATTCATGGCCTCAGCCCGCCCCCGAGTCGATCACCATGGTCTGCTCATCGCCGGGAGTGAGCTCACCCGCCAGAAGCCTGAGCCGCGCAGCCAGACGACAACGCTGCTCAGGCGTGTACCGACCACCTCCTAGCTCGAACGCCGCCTCATCCAGCTCCCACTGGACCGAACGCGCGAGCACTGCAAGACGCGAACCAGAAGCCATCGCCACCCCCAACAAGGCAAAGTAGGCATTCACGGTATCGCAGGTCGTTCGAGGCAAGCAAGGCAGCGGGAACCGATCGGGGCACACACGATGACCAGGTGGCCGACAACGAGACTCCGCTGATCTCCAGCTCCGAGCTTGCAAAGAGGCTTGGCCTTGCCAGGCGGACGATCTCGAACTACGCCCAGAAGGGTTGGATCACACCAGCCTTGACCACCCCTGGCGGCCAGTACCGCTGGCGCTACGACGACGTCGTTGCCGAGATGCGCAAACTCGCCGAGGAACGCCGCAAGGAAAGCGACTGACCTGCAGTAGCGGTCCGCGTGTTTAGACTTTCTCTACTTCATCAAGGGCGGCCCCTGCGGGGCCGCCTGCCGCTGTATGCGAGCCAGGGTGGAGCTGCCGACCTTCTTGTATGCGAGCCCGGCCAGGCCTGCCGCCTGGCCGGGCGTGCGGCTTCGCCGGTCCCGGCCAGGCGGCAGGCGGCCGGGCGCAAGCGGAAAGGTCGGCAGCTGCACCCTGGCGCCAGCGGTGGCAGGCGGCCCCGCAGGAGCACGCCCGACGCAGACCAAGTCAACCGCGGTTTCCCTCACCACATCCATCGCTCACCTGGGCACACTCAGAGCACAGTGCTGGGCGCGCTGCGGAGCTGGTCGCCTTCCCACTCCAGCGAGCGCACAAGGTGCCGGCCGCGAAGGTGCTCACCGGCTTATGGTCGCTACATGCATCCAACAACTCAGCCGTCATCTTCCTAAAGAGCACCATGGTGGTGCATGGCTTCGAGCAACGATTGTGCCGAGTCACGGATGATGACCAGCGCCAAATTGGGATCCTCGTACCCTTCAGCGCCTGACCAGGCATCACGGAGATTGGCCACGCACCGCCGCAAGTAATGGGGTGCGCCAGCAGAGCCTTGATCTTCCATCTGGCGCGCGACAGCCAGTAGCGCCTGTTCCAGGCCCGTGCTCTCGGTTTCGGCCATGGTCTCCTCGCTGCCCGTGGTGAACTTCTTCAGCGACCCCCGCTGGCGTGCCTCGAACCGTACCTTTCCGACAAAGGCGAAGCCTCTTCACTGGCCATCATTCGCGAGCAGACGAACGCGCGACCGATGCCACAGACGACGTGCCGTGAAACCAGTTCACTTCGTCAGCTGTCTTCGCCCTTCTTGTCTTCCTCGCCCTTCTTATCGTCTTCGCCTTTGCCTTCCTGTTCCTTGGTTTTCGTGGGCGCAGGTGGGGGTGGAGGTGGTGGCGGCGTGATGGTTTCGGCATGCAGGACGGTGTCAGTGTTGATCAGAGGTGCACCGTCTTCGACCAGCAGTCCGAGTTGGTGAAATTCCTTGACGCGGGTTCCGTCGGGTTTGGTCAGCTCGATGCCGACGTGCACGGTGTTGTCGCCAGTGGTGGCCGGAGGTGAGAAGACGGTGACGTCGGCGATCTGAGCCCATGCCGCGTCGTAGTTCTGCTGCCCTTGCGCCTGCAGCTGTGGACCGAGGCGGGGCCAGGCGTTGCCGGGGTGCTGGGGCAGCAGGGCGTAGTAGTCGGATACGACGCGTTCGAGTTCGGCGGGTGAGGCCGTGCTCGTACCGGCCGCAGGCTCCGGGGCCTCGGAGGGCAGCTGTGTCATCGCCAGGATGACCAGCAGGATCGCGACGGCTACGAGTCCGGCGATCAGCCGCGGACGGCGGCTTGGGCGGGTGTTGTACTGCGGGCTGGTGTGCTGGTTCCATTCGGCGACCGGGGTGTTGTCCAGGCGTGTGCCGTGGTGGCCGCCGGTGGGTGGCACGACGGCTGTGGTGTGCTCGGAGATTCTGCTGATGACCTGGGTGCGGTCTTCCAGGGGAGCAGTGAGCTCGGCGGGCAGGGAGTGGCCGGAGGCCACGGCGTGCAGTGCTGCATGCAGTTGCTCCGGTGTAGGGCGTTGGTTCGGGTTGGTGTCGAGCATGCGGTCGAGCACGGGGCCCAATGTTCCGGCGTTTTCGGCCGGTCGGATCGCACCGGCGGCCACGCGGTGCAGCAGCACCAGGGAGTTCTCGGTGTCCTCGCCGGAAGGCGGGAGACCTTCCACGGCGGCGTAGAGGGTGGCCCCGAGCGCGTAGATGTCCGATGCCGGGCTGGGGTCCTTGCCTCGAGCGATCTCGGGTGCGAGGTAGGCCGGGGTGCCGGAGAGGATTCCGGTTTTGGTCACTGCGATGTCGTCGGCGGCGTGCGAAATCCCGAAGTCGGCGATCTTGACGGTGCCATCGTCGCCGAGCAGCACGTTGCCGGGCTTGATGTCGCGGTGCACGATGCCGGCCTGGTGGGCTGCGGCCAGGGCCTGGACGGCTTGGGAGCCGATGACCGCGACGGTTTCCGGGGCCATGCGGTGCTGTTCGGCCAGGACATCGGCGAGGCTGCGTGAAGGCAGGTATTCCATGACCAACACGGGAAGTCCGTCGTGCTCGGTGACGTCATGCACGGCGATGGCGTTGGTGTGCTGCAAGCGGGCGGCCAGCCGTCCTTCGCGCATGGCGCGTTGCCGTGCCTCGTCGGCAGCTCGTGGTTCCATGCCGTGCGTGGCGTGGAGCTGCTTGACGGCGACGGGGCGCTGCAACAGTTCATCGGTGGCCAGCCACACGACGCCCATGCCGCCGCTGCCCAGCTGCCGTTCCAGACGGTACCGGCTGGCCAGCAGCGTGCCGATCTCGCTCACTCGTTGTCCTTCGTGCTTGACTGTGCCCGAACCGCGCCTGTGGCAGCGGGTTTCGGGGGGCATGAAGGCTGGTGCCGACGCCCGCGCTGAGATGGGTGTGACCGCCATCCGCGAGCGGGCGTCGGCCCGGCCGATCCTACGTAGCCCGGTCGGATTAGTGAAGATGCTCCCTAATGACCGACCTCACTCGCGCTCTCAGGTGGTTCGTACGGGAGCTGGAGGCCAGGAGCGATGGTCAGACCCGTGCCCCTGCACTGCGGACAGAGCCGCTTGCGGGTGACGAACTCCGGCGCTTGCCCGGCTTCCGTGAGCACCTGCACTGCGGAGACCTCGCGCTGCCCCTGGCAGTGCTCGCATCTGGGCCGGGGCCAGCAGATACTTGGCAGCGCCTCAGCTCGGGCGATCACCTGTATCCGCAGCTCCTCCAGATGCGAGGGGCGTTCATCCGGGTGGGCATGGCGTCCAGCAGAGTCGGCTTGCAACGCGGACTCGTAACTGCGCAACGCCTCCTCCACGTCGTCGCCGATGCCGCCCAGTCGCGTTTCCCGCATACCGCGGCCCCCTTCGCTCAGCCGCCCATGGACTCGGCGGTGGTGATGACCTCCGGCGGGACCGGGCTGTCAGAGGCCAGGGCCTCGAAGAGGGTTTGGGACTTCTGCTTGTCCCACTTGACCACCGACCCACCCCCGTCGGTCTCGCCGAAGCCGCCGAAGGGCACGGTCGTGGTGATGCCGTCGCCGGAGGCGATGCCGTTCATGGCGAAGGCCAGACCGCCCAGGTGCCACACGTGGTCGTCGCGGTTGACCAGGAACGTGCTGGAGGTGTTGAGGATCAGCGGGAACAGCCGCAGCGGGTTGAGGAACACCTCCGGGCTGGACGCCTTCTCCGACAGCGCGCTGAGGAACTCGCGCTGCCGCTCCACGCGGTCGAGATCGCCGCGAGCGGTGGCGCGGGTGCGCACGTAGCCCAGCGCCTGCGGACCGGTCAGCGTCTGGCAGCCCGGCTGGAGGTCCAGGTTGGCCTTGGGGTCCTGCATCGGCTCCTTCACGCACAGGTCCACGCCGCCGACCGCGTCGGTCATGTCCGCGAACCCGCCGAGGCCGACCTCGGCGTAGTGGTCGACGCGCAGCCCGGTGTTCGCCTCGATCGTCTTGACCAGCAACTGCGACCCGCCGTAGGCGAAGGCGGAGTTGAGCTTGTCCTTGCCCTGCCCCGGGATCGACACGTAGGAGTCGCGCGGCAGGCTGACCATCGTCGGCTTGCCACCGGCGGCCGGCACGTGCACCAGCATCATCGTGTCGGTGCGGCGACCCGCGGTGTCGCCGGTGCCGAGCTCGGCCTGCCGCTCGGGGTCCAGGCCCTCGCGCGAGTCCGAGCCCACCAGCAGCCAGTTCGTCCCCGGCCCATCGGCCGGCCGTTCACCATCGGTCGGGATGGCGTCCTCGCGCTTGAGCGAGAAGTCCACGTAGACCAGGAACCCCACCAAGACCAGCAAGAAGACCGCCAGAATCCTGCGGCCCGGACGACGGCGCGGGCGGTAGTGCTGCGGCGGCCCGTAGGGACGCTGTCGCTGTGCGTAGGTCATATCGCCTTCCGAAACAATCGCCGGACACGTACCCGCCCCCCGACGGCACGGCGCGAAGCATCGCAGAGCGACACCGACGAAAGTAGGGCCTAGCCCACATGGGTGACCTACGTTCCGAACACAGAGTCATCACGCATCGATAACCATCCGCGCAAGCGGCAATTTAGTTGCATGAGACAATTCGATATTTCAGCTGGGTACGGCGGCAAAGCGACGCAGATTCAGGTTAATTGCAAGACCTGGTGAACCTTCTCTCGCGTCACCCGAATGAGGGCCGGGTTGTTTCAACCGGGTCAAGGCGGACACAATCCGCAACCATGAACTACGACCCGCGCTACGGTCCGCCGCCCCAGCAGGGCTACCCGCACCCGCAGCAGCCGGGCCCGTATCAGCAGCAGCCGCCGGGCCCGTACCCACAGCAGCCGCCTCACCAGGGCGGATACTACGACGAGCCGCCGCACGGTCGGCGTCGAGACGACAGCAGCGAGACCATCGCCCACATCGTCCGCGTCGTCGTGGGCGTGGTCATCGCGATCTTCACGCTGCACGTGTTGTTCGTGGTCTTCGACGCCAATCAAGGAAACGGATTCGTCTCGTTCATTTACACGATGGCGCAGGTCTTCGTACTCGGCCTCGGCGACGTCTTCACTCCCGACGACGAACTCCTCGGCGTTGTCCTCAACTACGCCCTCGCCGCCCTCGTCTGGGCCGTCGGCGGCAAGCTCGTTATCAAGGCCCTCCGCCGCTGACGCCTGACAGACCGGAAACCTACGACTAAAGTGGCAGGACGATTTCCACTTTTCTCGGCTTCCGCTTGCCAGAATCATTCTGGAACTGAGCTCTCCGCGTGGGCGGACTGGTGGTCAATGCACCGCCGGTCCGCCTTCGTTGCTTTCGGGGGCCTGTGATGCGCCATTGCCTCGGCCCCGCCCTGGAGCGCAGCTGCCTCTGTCCGCCGCCCGAACGGGTGGCTTCGCACCGGGCTGGCGGAGTCAGACTGGCGATCATTCGCACGTGTGTTCCATCCTTAAGTTGTCGGGCTGGAGGATGGGGAAGATCCAGAAGGCTCGGCACCGGGTCGGTCGCTGCACCTCTCTGACCGACCCGACCAAACTTCACGTCGGAGCGGACACCAGGTGGCGAACGAGGGTGGCGATGGCTGGCAGGGCACACGGCGACGGCCGGACACCCCGCAACCCATCTGGGTCCGCCTGACGCAGGCCCTACCGCCACAACGCGGCATCGGCTATTGCAACACCCAGCTCCGCGTACGAGCGGGCGGCATCGACGTATCCGCCACCGCCCCTGGGGTCCTGCTGGCTTGGCATCAGACGTGCGTAGGCGACTGGTGGGCACTCGCCACCTTCGAGCTGACCAACCGATCCGGCAAGCCTGCGTTAGTCGTGACTCAGCTCGTACCTGCGAGCGCCGTCAAACCACGCTAGAGGACGGCAGAAGTCGCCAGTTAATTGCCAAGAATCAGCCGCAGACGACGGCAAACGACGATAGGCAAGGCGAACTTCAGAATTCCCATCCATGCAGCTAACCAAAGGTCTTGTCAGGCAACGGCAAGCACTGTCCACCATGGATCGACAATCCGCGGGTTCAGGGTTCGATCCCCTGGCGGCCCACCAAAACCCCAGGTCACACGGCCTGGGGTTCTTTGCTTTCACGATCGCCTTCAAGCGAGATCGGCTGCCACGACCCGATGGTTCCGCTGAGCCGCTCCGCCGGTGAGAACGACGCGCCGGAGGCGGACGGCGCCCGTTGGCGGTCGCCTGACCGGTTCGGCACCGGGTGCTGCGGTCACCGTTGCGGACGGACCAAGGCGATCAACGGGTGACCGGTCTCCTCGTCCAGGCGCTTTCCCCGCTCTTCGAATCCCATGAGCTCGTAGAAACCCCGAGCGCTGGTGTTGGCTTCGAACACTTCGAGCCGCAGCTCGCCGCGCAGCGCCGCAGCGTGCTCCACCAGCGCTCGACCCACGCCTCGCCCCTGCACCCGGGGGTCGACGAACAAGCCGCCGACCTCGTTCCCGAGGAGGCCCAGCAGGGCGATGACGCCTCCGCCGTCCTCCGCGACCCAGTTCTCAGCCTCGCGGAGGTAGATCTCCCGGAGCTTGCGCGCCCGTTCCCCCTCGCCCTCGCCGTCGATGAACGGGTGTGCCGACTTCGAGGCGCGCGACCACAGATCGACCACCACGTCTTCGTCGGAGGCCTGGTAGCGCCGGATGACTGGTTTCGTTCCCACCTCGCGCACGCTAAGCAGGCCTCCTGCTCCGATCAAACGATTTTCGACTTCTCCGGTCGCAGGCCGCGGTCTGGCTGGTCAGGAGATCCACTGCTGTTCTCTGATCGGGGGGCGCATGCCTCGGATGCAGGCCACCATCTCCAGGGTTCGCCGGGTGGGGAGGACCTGGTGGGAGCGGAACATGATGGCTCCGGCGTGGGCGGCTACCGCGGTGGCCGCCAGGGTTCCGGTGAGGAGCTCGTCCTTGTCCGCGGCGTCCAGGTCGAGGCTTTCGCGGACGAAGGTCTTGTTCGACAGCGCCATCAGCACCGGCCACCCCGCGGCGACGATCTCCTCGACGCGCGCCACCAATTCCAGGTGGTCCACCGTGTTCTTCCCGTAGCCGGTGCCGTCGATGAGGATGCCTTCGCGGGGCACGCCCTTGGACTCGGCGAGCGCGGCCAAGCGCGTGGTCTCCTCGACGACCGTGGAGACGACGTCGTCGTAGTCCGAGCGGACCGGCTCGGCGCGGGGGTCGCGGTTGGCGTGGGTGCACAGGTACCCGGCGCCGTGATCAGCCGCCACGTCGAGGATCTGCGGGTCGGCTGCGCCCCAGGCGTCGTTGATGATGTCCGCGCCCGCGCGGCAGACCGCGTCGGCCACCTCGTGCCGCCAGGTGTCGACGCTGATCAGCACGTCCGGGTGGTTCTGGTGGGTCCATTCCACCGTCGGGAGCACCCGCCGGATCTCCTCCTCGGTGTCGACCTCGTCGCCGGGGCTCGCGGTCACGCCACCGATGTCGATCACGTCGGCGCCCTCTGCGACCGCGCGCTCGACGGCGGCCTTGGCCGCGTCCTCCTCGAAGGTGGAGCCTCGGTCGTAGAACGAATCCGGCGTGCGGTTGACGATCGCCATCACCAACGCCCGGTCCCGAACGACTCGGCGACCGCGGAACACCAGGTCGACCGCACTGGATCCAAGATCTCGCAATTCCCGTTCCTTCCTGCGAGGGCCTGGGGGAGCCCGATACCGGCAGTTTGCCAGAACGGCCGCGCCGCGAGGAGCGCTCAGCTGTTCGAGACCAGGTAGCGGACCAGCAAGGTGTCGTCCTGCGCGAGCACCGAGGCGAGGCTGAGCCGGGCGGGGTCGATGCCGGCTCCCTTGGCGATCCGGTCCGCCGTCCCGGACACCAGCAGCGGCGAGATCGTCAGGCGCAGCTCGTCGACGGCACCCGCTTCGAGCAGCGAGCCGAAGAGCCGCGGCCCGCCGTCGCAGTGGATCCGCCGGAGTCCCCGCTGTTCCAGGGCCGCTGTCGCCGCGGCGAAGTCGACCTCGGTCTCACCGGCCAGCACGACCTCCGCACCGGCCGCTTCCCACTGCTCCCGCAGCTCGCGAGGCGCTGAGCCGCTGGTGATCACGATCGTCGGGACCTGGACGTCGGTGATCACCGGCGCGTCCGGCGGGAGGGTTCGGCCGGACGTGACGACCGCGATGCGGGGGATCGGCGCCAGACCGTGGCGCTCGCGGAGCTCGGCCTGGTCCTCGTCGGGTTCGATGCCGCGGAACTCCTCGATGACCGCGGTGTTCGACCCGACCAGGATGACGTCGGCCAACTTGCTCCCCAGCGGGTACACCTCGCGGTCGGCCGCGTTCGTCAGCCCGCCGGAGCGTCCGGCGACCTCGACGGCACCGTCCACGCTCGACACGAAGTTCACCGCCACCCACTTGGACTCGCCCTCGGGATAGCCGTAGAGGCGTTCGAGCTCCGCGCGATCGACGTTCCCCGCCTCGTCCGGCGGCCACAACCGGTACATCAGTCCAGATACCTCACGACGTTCGAGGGCTCGCGCCCACCGGCGATGCTCGCGACCATTTCCAGGGTGTGCCGGGTCTGCCGAACCTGGTGCGCGCGGAACATGACCGCTCCGGCCTGCGCGGCGAGCGCGGTCGCGGCGAGCGTGCCGGTCACCCGGTCGCCGAGCTCCACGTCGAGCGTTTCGCCCACGACGTTCTTGTTGCTCATCGCCATCAGCACCGGCCATCCCGTGTCGATCAGCTCCGGCAACCGGCGGAGGATCTCCAGCGACTGGTAGGTGTTCTTGCCGAAGTCGATCGCGGGGTCGATCAGCAGGCCTTCGCGGGGAACGCCGAGCGAAACCGCCTTCTCCGCCAGCTTCGTCGTCTGGTCGATGACGTCCGCGACGACGTCGTCGTAGTGCGGGCGCGACGGATCGGTGCGCGGTTCGAGTCCGCCGGTGTGGGAGCAGACGTATCCGGCGCCGTACTGGGCGGCCACGTCGAGCATCTGCGGGTCGTAGCCCTGCCACGTGTCGTTGAGCAGGTCGGCACCGGCCTGGCACACGCGGTCGGCGACCTCGTGCCGGTAGGTGTCGATGCTGATGATCAGGTCGGGGAACTCCGCGCGAGACCACTCCAGGGTCGGGAGCACGCGGCGGATCTCCTCCTCGACCGTCACCTCCGGCCCGGGGCTCGCCGGGATGCCGCCGATGTCCAGGACGTCGGCGCCTTCGGCGACGGCGTCTGCGATGGCTGCCCGTGCCCGGCCTTCCTCGAAGGTGGCGCCGTGGTCGTAGAACGAATCCGGCGTGCGGTTGACGATCGCCATGATCAGAGCTCGATCGCTGACCACCGCTCGACCTCGGAAGGCCAACTCAGGCATCCAGCCCCCTAACTGGGAAAACTCGCGCGTACCGCTTCTCGCCGAGCCTACCGAACCGCGACCGTTCCGCGGTCCGCTCACCCACCGCCTCCGCGGCCGTTGGCATCGGGCGGTTCTGGTCGATCGATGTCGGTTCTGCCCGGACGGTTCGGGCCACAACCGCCCCCGGCCGAGCGCGGGCGTGCTTCGATCGACGTCGTGGTGGAGCTGAGCGCGACCGTCCTGGCCGAGCCCGGGGCCGCGGAGCCGCCGGCGGTGTTCGTCCACGGGGTGCTCGCCTGGGGCGACGACGACCGGTACGGGTTCGGGCATCAGCGGGCGCTCGCCGCGCATCGCCGGATCGTGCTGCTCGATCGGCGCGGCCACGGCGGCAGCCCGGATCTGGAGGGGCCGCACCGGACCGACTACGAGGTCGATGCCGCCGACGTCGTCGACGCGCTCGGAGACGGCGCGCACCTGGTGGGGCACTCCTACGGAGGCGTGGCGGCGCTGCTGGCCGCTTCCCGGCGCCCCGACCTCGTCCGGTCGCTGTGCCTCATCCAGCCGGGATCGCTGCGCGTCGCCGAGGACCACCCGGTGATCGCGGACTGCCTCGCCCGCAACCGCGCGGCCACCGGCTCGCTGCCGCCGGACATGACCGCCGAGCAGTACCTCCGGCTGGCCACCGAGAGCGTCGGCATGCCGACCCCGCCCGCGACACCGGAACGTCTTCGCGCCGCCCGCACCAGCATGGGCGAAAGGCCCTGCTGGGACGCGGCGGTCGACCTCGGCCCGATCGCTGACGCGCCCTGGCCGTCGCTGGTCATCGTCGGCGACTGGGCAGGCGCTCCGGACGCCTACCGCCGGCTCGCGGGCGAACCGCTCACCATCGCCGCCCAGGTCCTCGCCGACCGCATCGGCGCAGATCTCCTGACGGTTCCCGGCTTCTACCCCCACGTCCAAGAACCCGAAAACGTCAACACCGCAATCCAGAACCTCTGGTCCCGCACCTGAGACGTCAACCGCGCGAGGTCAGGTGGGCCACCGCCATGTCCACGGTCCGGTCGGCCCAGGTCGGCCAGGTCAGGTCGTCCGGCCAAGCGTGGCAGCTGGCGGCTCGGTGAACGCAGGCGCCGATGATGGTGCGGGCGGTGAACCGCACGGCTGCGCGAGGTTCGGGCCGAGCGATGTCGTCCAGGTGCGGCTCGACGGCGTCGACGAGCGCGCGTTGGACCGTGTCGAGCGCCCGCAAGCCGCGCTCGGCGCCGTCCGCCGACTGCGCGCTGAGCAGTTCGGGGAAGGCGCGGGTGTGTCCCGAGAAGGCGCTCGCCATCGCGCCGGTGAAGGCTTCGACCACGCCGCGCAGACCAGGGTTCGCTGACCGGAGCGCCTCGGCCACAGCGGATTCCAGCTGTTCGAGGAGCTGGTCCTTCACAGCTTCGAGCAGCTGTTCCTTGCCGCTGAATCGGCGGTAGATCGCACCCACCGACACGCCCGCGTGCTCGGCGACCGCCGCGACGGTGAAGTCGTCGATGCCGCCGGTGCTGAGGACGTGCTCGGCCGAGGTCAGCAGCTTCTGCAGGGACTCTCGGCTGCGGGCCTGCTGCGGCGGCCGGAAGTGCGGGGCGGTCATCTCCACGACGCTACCGCCCGCCCCCGAACCCCTCCATATGCGAATGATAATTTCTATTCGCATAGGCGAGAGCGAGGCCGGACAGTGGTGAACATCGAGGTGCGCGACGCCTACGTCGACTTCCCGATCTTCGACGCCAAAACGCGCTCATTGAAGAAGAAGGTCTTCGGCAAGGTCGGAGGCAAGATCGGCACCGGGGCGAAGGTGCCGATCATCGAGGCGCTGCGCGACATCACGCTGTCGCTGCGCGACGGCGACCGCGTGGCGCTCGTCGGGCACAACGGAGCGGGCAAGTCGACGCTGCTGCGGCTGCTGTCGGGCATCTACGAACCCACCCGCGGCACCGCCCGCATCCGGGGCAAGGTCGCCCCGGTCTTCGACCTCGGCGTCGGAATGGACCCGGAGGTCTCGGGCTACGAGAACATCGTCATCCGCGGCCTGTTCCTCGGCATGACCCGCGCGCAGATGCGGGAACGCGCCGACGACATCGCGGAGTTCACCGAACTCGGCGACTACCTGCACATGCCGCTGCGCACCTACTCCGCCGGCATGCGGGTGCGGCTCGCGCTCGGTGTGGTCACCACGATCGACCCGGAGATCCTCATCCTCGACGAGGGATTGGGCGCGGTCGACGCGGCGTTCATCGCGAAAGCCCGCCAGCGCATGGTGGATCTGGTCGAGCGCTCGGGAATGCTGGTGTTCGCCTCGCACTCCGACGAACTCCTGCTGGAGCTGTGCACCACGGCGATCTGGATGGACGAGGGCACGATCCGCGAGGTCGGGGATGTTCGGGACGTTCTTGCTGCCTACAAAGGGCATCGGGCGATGTGGGCGGGTGGCGTCGGTACTGTGGGGCCGTGATGGAGATCTGGGTGAACCCGCAGTGCTCGAAGTGCCGTTCCGCTGTTGGCGAGCTCGACGCCGCCGGGGCCGGGTACACCGTGCGGCGGTACCTCGAAGATCCTCCGTCCGTCGCCGAGCTCGAAGCCGTGCTGGGGCGGCTCGGCCTGGAACCGTGGGACATCGCGCGGACCGGTGAGGCCGTGGCGAAGGAGCTCGGGCTCCGCGAGCTGCCGAAGGACGCCGAGCACCGCGACGACTGGCTGCGGTTGATGAGCGAGAACCCGAAGCTGATCCAGCGGCCGATCATCACCGCGTCCGAGGGCACCACCGTCGTCGGCCGCGACCCGGAATCGGTGAGCCGCGTCCTCGACGCCGAGAAGAACGCCTGAGAGCTGTTGAGGAATTGCTTTGCGCGGCGGTGCGGGTAGCGGAACCTGGCCGCCTTCGTGGTCTCCGTGCGCCGCTCCTTGAGCACGTGAATACGCGGCGTCCCGGCGTACTCGCCACGAAGGCGCTGGCGAACCCGCGGCGGTGCCGGTGCCTTGGGTGGGGGAAGAGGATGCGGCTCCGCCGCATGCTTGAACAGCCCCTGACCACCAAGGGTTTTCGGCGGATCAGTCGCGGCGGCTGAGGCGCTCGCCGACGCGGATGATGCGCTCGCCGACGTTGTCGGCGAGATCGCTGGTGGCGTGGGCGACCCGGTCCGCCGCGGTCCTGCTCACCGCCGCGGCCTTGGTCGCGGCGTCCTCGGTGAACTCCGCCGTCGCAGCACCGGCCTGATCCGCCCAGCTGGCGGCGCGCCCGGAGAACCGCGCGACGTGCTCGGCGGCGTCCTCGCGAACCTGCTCGTAGAACTTCGCGGTCTGCGCGACCGTGCTGTCGACCAGCTTCGAGAACGCTTCGGGAACCGGCACCGCAACCTCCTCCGGAGACGCCGAGGGAACCTGTTACTTCGAGTAACACATTAGGCACATCACACCTCATCCGCAACGCCCGCCGCATCGACGAGTCGTGCGGAGCAGCGCAGCGGGCGTTGGCCGGAGCCCGCTGGTGCATCAGGTCCAGTCCACTGTGGATCACCTGCCGCCGAGCGTGACGAGAGTCGCTCCGGAGGCGACTTGATCGTGCCGAACTGGGACTACTCCTTCCTGTAACCGGAAGTTGTGATTCCGCGTGGCCCGGCCGATGCCCGACCGCAACCTCGGGCACATAGGATCAAAGCCCCAGGAGAGGGATTGCCCGCACGGCCGCTGAGCAGGCGTGAACCTGAACATGCCAAAACGGTTGATGTGGGCAGAAACGGCGCCGACACGTCGGCAACCACGAAGGACAGATACCTATGCTTCAGCAGCGGACGCGACTGTTCGGTTCCATCGCGGGCCTGTGCACCGCCGGCGCACTGCTCGCCGGCTGCGGCGGTGGCGAATCGGCCGAGCACGCGCAGCACCAGCCCGCGCCGCAGGCTCCCGCCCAGGGGCAGTCCGCTGCGGGCAAGCAGACCTCCGGGACGTTCGAGAACTTCTCGCCGGCCGCCAAGGCCATCACCTACAAGCCGGACCAGGTGCCGGTGGGTGGGCAGATCAACGTGTCCTCCTCCAACGCCGACGGCAAGAGCAAGGTGACCGTCGAGGTCAAGGGCCTGCAGCCGAACCGTGCCTACGGTGCTCACGTGCACGTCAAGGCGTGCGGCCCGACCGGCGAGGACGCCGGCTCGCACTACCAGGAGAAGGCCGACCCGGTGAAGCCGTCGGTCGACCCGGCCTTCGCCAACCCGCAGAACGAGGTCTGGCTGGACTTCCACACCGACGCCCAGGGCAACGGCACCGCCACCGCCGAGGGCACCTGGGCGCTGGCCACCCGCGATGACGCCCAGTCGGTCGTCATCCACGAGACCCACACCCACTCCGAGCCCGGCAAGGCCGGCTCCGCGGGCGGGCGCCTGGCCTGCATCTCCGCGGACTTCTGAGCCGCCTGAAGCACCGGGAAGGGCACTCGCCGGCAGGCGGGTGCCCTTCCCGCTCTTCCGGCTGCGGGAACGACCGCGACGCAGGTCACGGGTGATCGAGGTTCGGCGTCAGGGACAATGGGTGCGATGACCGCTCTGGACCTGCCCGCCGCGACGGGCGCCAAGACGCTGCGGATCGGGCCCCACGAGGTCGATCCGCCGGTGGTGCTCGCGCCCATGGCGGGGATCACCAACGTCGCGTTCCGGCGGCTGTGCCGGGAGTACGGCGCCGGGTTGTACGTGTGCGAGATGATCACCAGCCGCGCGCTGGTGGAGCGGCACCCGAAGACGCTGGAAATGATCACCTTCGACGCCGACGAGCACCCGCGCTCGATGCAGCTCTACGGCGTCGACCCGGAGACCATGGGCAAGGCCGTGCGCATGATCGTCGAGGAAGACCTCGCCGATCACGTCGACATGAACTTCGGCTGCCCGGTGCCGAAGGTGACCCGCAAGGGCGGTGGATCGGCGCTGCCGTACAAGCGGCGGCTGTTCGCCGACATCGTGCGCGCCGCGGTCGAAGCCGCCGAGCCCGCCGGGATCCCGGTCACCGTGAAGTTCCGCATCGGCATCGACGACGAGCACATCACCTACCTCGACGCCGGTCGCCTCGCCGAGGACAACGGTGCCGCCGCCGTCGCGCTGCACGGCCGGACCGCCTCGCAGCGCTACTCCGGCACCGCCGACTGGTCGGCGATCCGCACCCTCAAGGAGCACGTCACCTCCATCCCGGTGCTGGGCAACGGCGACATCTTCAGCGCCGACGACGCGCTGCGGATGGTGGCCGAAACCGGTTGCGACGGCGTGGTCGTCGGCCGCGGCTGCCTCGGGCGCCCGTGGCTGTTCCGCGACCTGCAGGCCGCGTTCACCGGACGGCCCGTCCCGGAAGGCCCGAACCTGGGCGAGGTCTCGCGCGTGCTGCGGCGTCACGCCGAGCTGCTCGCCGACCACATGGGCGAGGAGAAGGGGCTTCGGGACCTGCGCAAGCACATGTCGCAGTACCTGCGGGGATTTCCCGTGGGATCGGATCTGCGGCACGGTTTCGGGCTCGTCTCCAGCCTCGCGCAGCTCGACGACCTGCTGGCCCAGCTCGACCCGGACGTGCCGTTCCCGGTCGACGCCGAAGGACCGCGCGGACGTCAGGGATCGGCTGGCAAGGTCGTGCTGCCGGAGGGCTGGCTCGACGATCCCGACGACCTCACCGTGCCCTCGGGCGCGGAGATCGACTCCAGCGGCGGCTGACCCGTGCGAGTGGTCTGGCCGCTCCTGGTCGCGCTGTGCGCGACCGGGTGTGCGACGGCCCCGCAGCAGCCGGACTTCCGCGGTTACTTCGCGGACAACAACGCCGCCGCGACCGCGGGCCCGCAGGCGCAGCAGGAGTTCTTCCACCGCTCGCAGCACCCCGATTTCACCGACAGCACGTGCGAACTCGGCGATCTCACGGTGCAGCTGGACCCCGCCTGGAGCACGCTGCGGCCGGACCCCGGGTTCACCGCCGACGGCGTGGTCCCGCGCGGCGAGATCTGGGCGATCGGCGTCGAAGTCACCACCCGCGTGAACGGCAGCGCCACCGGTCATCAGATCGGGTCACAACACCTCGTAGTCCTCGACGGGCGGACCTTCGGGTTCGCACCCTGTCCCCAATAATCGAAAATCCAGACATGCGGCCAAGATCACCTCGATACGGTTGCAGAGCGGTGATATGAAACCGACACTGGTTTGCTCGTCCGTGCGGGTGGGTCCGAACCGATTCGCTTCCACATCCGCCCCTCCGCCCGGTACACACCTAGGAGCCGAAGGGTCGGTCTCCGATCGCCGACGTTGTCACCCGATCGCGCGAATTGAGACGCGGGGCGAGTCCAACCGGCATGATCGTTCCGTCAGATGACGACAGCGCGGACGGGAGGTGGTCGACGTGATCCGCAACAGGTACGCCGGGCAAGACCCGCACTCCGGTGGCGGTGACCTGCCGCAACCGCCCACGCCTCGCAGCCGTGAGGAAGTCGCCAACGGCACGGGCATGGCGGAGCTGCACGAGTCCATAGCGCGCCTGCTGGCCTCCCGCGGCCAGTGGCGGCAGGCGTACCACCACCTGCGGTCCGCGCTGGACATGATGTCCTCGGACAAGCCCGCGGTGCCCGAACAGCTGCGCAGCGAGGTCGAACTGCTGCGCAAGGAGCACGCCAAGGCCCGCGAGGAGAGCCTGCGCGACAGCCTCACCGCCAGCTACAACCGTCGCTATCTCGACGAACGACTCGCGGACCTGGTCACCGAGAACTCGATGACCGGCGAGGGCATGGCCGTGGCGCTGATCGACCTGGACTGGTTCAAGCTGGTCAACGACACCTACGGACACCTGTTCGGGGACCGGGTGCTGCAGCGCGTCGTGGACCTGCTGCAGGAAGCGCTGCCGGACGGCGCGTTCTGCGCCCGCTACGGCGGCGAGGAGTTCGTGCTGGTGCTGCCGCACATCCTGCCCAACTCGGGGGTGCAGGTCTGCGAAGCGGCCCGGCAGCGGGTGGAGCACTTCCCGTGGGAGACCATGGCGCCCGGCCTCGGCGTGACCATCAGCATCGGAGTCGTGCACGAGCAGGGAACCGGCGGGCACGTCTCGGGCGAGCAGCAGCTCATCTCCGCCGACGCGCTGCTGTACGCGGCGAAGCGGGCCGGCCGGAACGCCGTCGCGTACCGGAAGGGCGCGGAGGTCCGGTTGGCCGGGGCCGCTGCCGAGCGCGTCACCGAAGCGGGCAGGAGAGCCGCCGGTTACTGATGGCGATCAATCAAGGACACAGGGTGCTTTCAGCTTTCGCGCATACCGGTCATCTGGCTTAGCACGGTTAGTCGTAACAGACCAGTGAGCCAGTAGGATCGTGCACTGATTGTGAAGAAACTGTCGGCGCTATCGTCAGTTCGGGCGATCAGCCGTACTATCTTTGAGGCGCAACGCGATACATGTCGGGGAGTATCGAGCGCGTCAAGATCCGCAGAACGATGACTGAGGCAGGTTGGGAGGGAACACGCGTGCCGCAAGACCCCCGGCATGGCGACTTCGGGCACCGGCGTACCCGCCCCGACGAGGACGCCGATGCCACCGGTTCGGCAAGTGGTTCCGGACGTCGCCGACGAGCGTTGTCCGAGGACGGCACGGGTGGCACCCGCGTGATCGACCTGCTGTCCAAGCACGGCAAGGGCCCGGGCACCTCCGGCCACCGCCGCGCCGCTGAACCGCAGCCGCCGTCGGCACCTCAGCCTCAGCAGAAACCGCAGCAGAAACCTCCGCAGACCGGCCCGCGTCGGGCCGCTCCGCAGGCACCGCCGGAACCTCCGCAGGCGTGGACCTCGCCCGAGCCGACCGGCCGGCGCCCCCGGCAGGCACCGCCGAGCCGCCCGATGCCCACGCCGCCCGCTCCGCCGAACAACCCGGCACCCCCGGCCGGCTGGACGCCGCCGAGCACCGGCCCGCGGCCCGTGCAGCAGCCGCCGGCAGGCCCGGTCTCCCCGCCTTCCGGTCGCAACCAGCGACCCACCCCGCCACCGCCCGCCGCTCCGGGTGCCGCCGCCGCGTTCGCCGGTGGCGCCGCCGCACGTCCCGCCCGGCGCAGCCCCGAGCCGCCCGCTGACGAGGCCACCCGGATCAGCCAGGCGCTGAGCACCGACGCCCCGCAGCGCGTCTCACCCCCGTCCGGCCGCAACCCGCGCCCGAACCCCGCGCGCCCGCCCGCCGACATGGACGCCACCACGCAGCACCCGCGCGTGCCGGCGGCCCCGCAGCAGGAGCGGCCCGCGCAGCCCGCCAAACCCACTCCGCCGCCGGTCGAGCAGGCCGAGAAGACCGCGATCGTGGCGCCCGCCGACGGCTACTCCGAACTCGACGAGTTCGACGACGAAGCCGGCATCGCCGAGGACTTCGGCGACGACGACGATCGCAAGAACGACATCGAGCAGATCGACCTCACGCTCGCCCGCTTCTCCGCGGTGCACGACGAGATCGCCGCCGAGGAGGCCAAGCGCCGCAAGCGCTACGCGTGGCTCCCCGGCAACAAGAAGGAGCCCGAGCTCGGCAGCGACATGCCCTTCGACTTCCGCGACAACCGCGGTGGCGGGTCGCGCATGGAGTGGAAGAAGAAGCAGCGCAAACGCCGCACGCACCTGATCGTCATGGCCGTGGCGGTCGCCGCGTCGCTGACGGTGTTCCTGTCGCTGGGCTTCGCCTGGGGCGCGACCGCGCTGTTCGGCCCCTCGGCCGTGCTGGCGCTGGACCCGAACTCCTCCGACATCAAGGACGCCGCCGGGCAGGCGGGCGACCAGAACTTCCTCATGATCGGCTCCGACACCCGCGCCGGAGCCAGCGCGTCCGACGGCGTCGGCGACGAGACCGACGAGCCGGGCGCGCGCTCGGACACCACGATGGTCGCCCACATCCCCGCCGACCGGAGCCGGGTGGAGCTGGTGTCCTTCCCGCGCGACCTGCAGGTGGACCGGCCCGACTGCCAGCGCTGGGACCCCAAGACCGGCAAGTACAGCGACGAGATCGTCCCGGGCAAGAAGGGCGCGCGCCTCAACGAGGCGTACGCGGTCGGCGGCCCGCTGTGCACCACCAAGGTCATCCAGCAGGTCTCCGGCCTGCGGATGGACAGCTTCCTCGGCATCGACTTCAACGGCTTCAAGTCCATGGTCGACGCCGTGCACGGCGTCGAGATCTGCACCGAGAAGCCCGTCGTGGACTCCACGCTCGGCACGGTCATCCCCGAGGCCGGACGGCACAACCTCACCGGCGACCAGGCCCTGACCTACGTCCGCGCCCGGCACGTCAAGGGCGATCCGACCTCCGACTACGGCCGGATGCAGCGCCAGCAGATGTTCCTGTCGTCGCTGCTGCGCAAGACCATGTCCAGCCAGGTGCTGCTGGACCCGCGCAAGCTCAGCGACTTCGTCAAGGCCGTCAGCGCCAACACCTTCGGCGACAACATCGGCGCCGACCGGCTGATGGACCTGGGCCAGCAGCTGCAGGGCCTGGACCCGAACAAGGTCACCTTCGTGACGGTCCCGACCACCGGCTACGCCAACGAAGAGGGCATGGAGGTCCTGCGCGACGACGCCGCGAGGGCGCTGTTCCAGTCGATGATCGACGACGCGCCGGTGACCACCGACGGCGCTCCGCAGAAGGCCGCCCAGTCCACGCCGACCGGCGGGTCGGGCGGTTCCGGTGGTGCGGCCGGTGTCGGCCGGGTGCTGCACCAGCAGCCCGCGGAGCCGTCCCTGCCGGGCGACTCAACCGTGAACGCCGGGACCGAGATCTGCGGCTGACCTGCGGTTATCGCCGGCGTCGAGCTGGTCGATCACGGCGATTTCACCTCCGGTTCACCACAGGTCATTCTGTCCGATTCCGCGGGGAAGTACGCTGGGTGACATGCGCGAGGTCTACCAGGAACAACTAGGCATGCTCACCGACGTTCTCGCCTCGATGTCGGCGATGGTCGGCACGGCGATGGAGCGCGCCACCAAGTCGCTCCTGGAGACAGACCTGAGCCTGGCCGAGCAGGTCATCGACGAGGACGCACTGGTCGACGAGGCGCGGTCCCGGGCCGAGGAGTACGCCTTCGGGCTGCTGGCCCTGCAGGCCCCGGTGGCCGGTGACCTGCGCAGCGTCATCGCCACCATCCACGCCGCCGAGGACATGGAGCGGATGGGCGACCTCGCCCTGCACGTGGCCAAGGCAGCCCGGCGCCGGCACCCGAACGCGGTGCTGCCGGACGACGTCGCCGCCTACTTCGCCGAGATGGGCCGCATCGCCGTGAAGCTGGCCCACCAGGTCAGCACCGTGATCCGCACCCAGGACGTCGAGGCCGCCCGGCTGCTGGACGAGGTCGACGACGAGATGGACGACCTGCACCGCCACCTGTTCACCGTGCTGATGAGCCCGGACTGGGAGCACGGCGTGGCCACGGCGGTCGACGTGACGCTGCTGGGCCGCTTCTACGAGCGCTTCGCCGACCACGCGGTCGCGGTCGCTCGCCGGGTCGAGTTCATCGTGACCGGAAAGATGCCGTCCCGTTGATCGGTTTCCGCAGGCAGGTGACGATCTCGCGCGGAAAGTATTAATAGTCGGTCTCAGCACTCGATGTTGTGATCATCGTGTGCCATCCTCTTTCGAGTGAGAAGCGACCGAACTCGTACCGATGAGGTGCTCGGTGGGTAAGAGTCCGACCGTGCACCGACGTCGACTGGGAAGTGAACTGCGGCGCCTCCGCGAGATCGCCGGCCGCACGCACCGCGAGGTCGCCGCCCACCTGGACTGCTCGCAGGGCAAGATCAGCCAGATCGAGCTGGGCCGGGTACCGGTGCGCACCTCCGACGTGCGCCTGATGGCCGAGTTCTACGGCGCCGCGGGCGATCAGCTCGAAGCGCTCATCGACCTGGCCCAGGACTCCAAGCAGCGCGGCTGGTGGCAGCAGTACCCGAGCACGGCGGTGCGTCCCGGCCTGCAGACCTACCTCGGGCTGGAGACCTCGGCGAAGGCCGTCAGCTGCTTCGGCAGCGACCCGCTGCCCGAGCTGCTGCAGACCACCGACTACACGCGCGCCCTGCTGACCTCCGACTCCCGGGTGTTCACCGACGACGAGATCGCCGAACGCCTCAAGGTGGTCTCCACGCGCCAGCAGCGGCTGCTGGGCGAACAACCCCTGGAGCTGTGGGCGGTCCTCGACGAGTCGGCCCTGCGGCGCCGCGTGGGCGGTCCCGCCGTGATGCGGCAGCAGCTGGAGCACCTGGTGCTGCTGGGCTACCGCCGCAACGTCACCATCCAGGTCCTGCCGTTCAGCAAGGGCGGCCACCCGCTGATGGGCGACCGCGCAGCGGTGTTCTCCTTCACCAACGAGGCCGACCCCCAGGTCGTGCACCTCGGCGACTCCGCCAACTCCCGCTTCCTGGACAAAGCCGCGGACACGGCCGACTACCTCAAGGCCTTCGAGCAGGTCTGCACCAACGCCCTGAACCCCAAGGACTCCAGCGCCTTCATCTCCTCGGTTGCGGACGAGCTGCAGGTCTAAGACGCTGTGGTCTTTCTGCATGGCGGTGCGGGAAGCGGAACCTCAGACGCCTTCTGGCTCCGGGATCCGAGACTTGAGTATGGAACGGATACGCGGCGCTACGGCTGTCCTCGCCAGAAGACGTCTGAGAACCCGCGGCGGTGCGAGTTGCTCAGGTGGGGTGAGGAGAAAGCGACTTCGTCGCTTGCCTGACGTGAGAAGAGGACAAAAAATGCAGGGCTTCCCTTGGGAGGCCCTGCATTTCAAGTTTCCGGGGATCAGCCGAAGCGGCCGGAGATGTAGTCCTCGGTGGCCTTCTGGGTGGGGTTGGAGAAGATCTTGCCGGTTTCGTCGATCTCCACGAGCTGACCGGGCTCACCGACCGCGCGCAGGTTGAAGAACGCGGTCTGGTCGCTGACGCGGGCGGCCTGCTGCATGTTGTGGGTGACGATGACGATCGTGTAGTCCTGCTTGAGGTGCGAGATCAGGTCTTCGATCGCCAGGGTCGAGATCGGGTCCAGCGCGGAGCAGGGCTCGTCCATCAGCAGCACGTCGGGACGCACCGCGATGGCGCGGGCGATGCACAGGCGCTGCTGCTGACCGCCGGAGAGGCCGCCGCCCGGCTTGTTGAGCCGGTCCTTGACCTCTTCCCACAGGTTCGCGCCGCGCAGCGCCTGCTCGGCGACCTCGTCGAGGTGCGACTTGTTCTTCTCGCCCGCGAGCTTCAGCCCGGCCACCACGTTGTCCCGGATGGACATGGTGGGGAACGGGTTGGCCCGCTGGAAGACCATGCCGATGGTCTTGCGGACCTGCACCGGGTCGACGTTGTCGGCGTAGATGTCCTCGCCGTCGAGCATCACCTTGCCCTCGACGCGGGCACCCGGGATGACCTCGTGCATCCGGTTGAGCGACCGCAGCACGGTGGACTTGCCGCAACCGGAGGGACCGATGAACGCGGTGACGCTGCGGGCAGGCACCTGCAGGGTCACGTCCTGCACCGCGTGGAACTTGCCGTAGTGCAGGTTCAGGTCTTTGATGTCGAGACGCTTGGCCATGTCGAATGTCCCTACTTGGTCTTGATCGCGAAGATCTTGGACAGACCGGTCGCGGCAAGGTTGATCAGCATGATGACGATCACGAGGGTCAGCGCCGCTCCCCACATCCGGTACTCACCGGCGATGGTTCCGGTGCTGCGCTCCATGAAGATGGTCAGCGGCAGCGACGCCATTTCCCCGCGGAAGAGGTCGAAGTTGATCGCCGAGGAGTACCCGACCAGGATCAGCAGTGGTGCGGTCTCACCGAGCACGCGCGCCAGGCCGAGCATGACACCGGTGACGATGCCCGACAGCGCGGTCGGAAGCACGATCCGCACGATCGTCTTCCACTTCGGCAGGCCCAGCGCGTAGGCCGCCTCGCGCAGTTCGTTCGGCACGATCAGCAGCATCGTCTCGGTGACCCGGACGACGACCGGCAGCATCAGCAGCAGCAGCGACAGCGCCACCGCGAAACCGCTGCGGGTCATGCCGAAGGTGGTGATCCACAGCGCGTAGATGAACAGGCCGGCCACGATCGAGGGCAGACCGCTGAGGATGTCCACCATGAAGGTGGCGGCCTTGGCCAGCTTCGACTGCTGGCCGTACTCGACCAGGTAGACGGCGACCATCACGCCCAGCGGCACCGCGAAGACCAGGCAGACCAGGCCTTCGAAGACCGTGCCGACCAGCGCGTGGTAAACGCCGCCACCGAAGTCGGTGGGCAGCAGGCCCTTGAAGGAGTGCGACCACCAGTCGGCGCTGAGGACGGGCTTGAGCCCGCGTTCCAGCAGCGTCCACAGCACCCACAGCAGCGGGATGACCGCGATCACGAAGGCCGCCGCGAACAGGACGGTGGCCAGGTTGTCCTTGAACTTCCGGCCGAAGCCGATGCTCTGGAAGGCCGGCGCGGTTGCGAGCTGCTCCACGTCGGCAGCGTCGGTCCTCATGACTTCCCCTTAGCGCCGGCCGCACTCTCGATCCAGCGCGCGATCGCGTTGACTGCGAAGGTGATGATGAACAGCACCAGACCGGCCGAGATGTAGGCCCCGACCTGCAGGTTGTTGTTGAACTCCGCGGACCCGAGGGCGATCTTGGAGGCGAAGGTCGCCCCGCTGTCGAAGATGCTGTACCCGGGGGGCGCGGTGGTCGCGCTCAGGATGATGGTCAGCGCCATCGTCTCGCCCAGCGCGCGACCGAGGCCGAGCATCGAGCCGCCGACGAAGCCGTTGCGGCCGAAGGGCCACACCGTGGTCTTGATGACCTCCCAGCGGGTGGCGCCGAGCGCCAGCGCGCCTTCGATCTGCGCGTCCGGGGTGCGGGCGAAGACCTCGCGGGTCACACCGGTGATCGTCGGGATGATCATCACCGCGAGCACGATCCCGGCGGTGAACACGTTCGCCCCGGAGTCGACCTGGGCGATGTTGCCCTGGCCGAAGATCGGGATCCAGCCCAGCGTCTCGTTCAGCCAGTTCGACACCGGCTTGAGGAACGGCCCCAGCACCAGGAAGCCCCAGAGGCCGTAGACGACCGAGGGCACCGCGGCCAGCAGGTCGACGATGTAGGCGAACGGGCGGGCCAGGTTCTTCGGCGCGTAGCGGGTGAGGAACAGGGCGATCCCGCCGGACAGCGGCATCGCGATCACCAGCGCGACCACGGAGCTGGCGATGGTGATCCACGCGAGGTCGAAGATCCCGAAGCTCATGTTCGCCGGATCCCGGGTGTCCCACTCCCGGCTGAACAGGAAGTTCACGTGGTTCACCTGCAGCGCCGGAACCGCCCGGATGAGCAGGAAGATCGCGATGGCGGCGATCACCGCCACCACGAACGCACCGGACGCGGTGGCGAGTGAGGAGAACACCTTGTCGCCGACGCGGGAGGACTTGCCCGCTGTCTTCTCTGGAGCGGAAATGGGGGCCTCCGGTCCGGAACTGGGCGCCGAAACGCCCCGCTGGGCACCGGTGGTGCCCGCGGGGCGCGTGGCGGCTCTCGTCGAGTCGGTCACTGCTGTTTGCAGCCTCTCATCTAATCCGTTGGACCAGGGGCCCGCCCGGGGTGCGGGCGGGCCCGGTCACTCTCACGAGATGGCGTTGACGGCCTGGAGGACCTTGCCCTTGAAAGCCTCGGGCAGCGGGACGTAACCCGCCTTCTCCAGCTCCTGCGGGTTGGCGTTGGCCGCCACGGTCAGGAACGCCTTGACCGCCTTGGCGGTCTCCGGGTCGTAGCCCTTCGAGCAGACGATCTCGTAGGTGTTCAGGACGATCGGGTAGACGCCCGCGGACTTGTTGCCGTAGATCGACTCGAGGTCGACCTTCAGGTCGTTGCCCTGGCCCTCGATCTTGGCGCCCTCGATGGCCTTGCCGACGTTGGCGGTGTTGAGCTCGACCGGGCCGGCGCCGCTGTCGATCTTGGCGATGCCCAGGCCCAGGTTCTTCGGGAAGGACCACTCGACGTAGGTGAAGCCGCCCTCGGTGGCCTTGACCGACTGCGCGACCTGGTCGGAGCCGTCACGACCCTGGCCGACGCCCTGCCCGCCCTGGAAGGTCTTGCCCTCACCGGCGAACGCGCCACCGGTGGCGGTCTTGAGGTACTTCTGGAAGTTCTCGGTGGTGCCCGACTCGTCCGAGCGGAAGAACGGAACGATGTCGATCGACGGCAGCTGCGCGTTGGGGTTCAACGCCTTGACCGCCGGGTCGTCCCACTTCTTGATCTCACCCTTGAAGATCTTGGCGATCACGTCGGGGTTGAGGGTCAGGTCGGAGACGCCGGGGATGTTGTAGGACATCGCGACGGGACCGAACACCATCGGGACGTTCCAGGCCGGGTTGCCCTGGCAGCGCTCGGCGGCCTTGGCGACCTCGCCCTTCTCCTCCTTCAGCGGGGAGTCGGAACCACCGAAGTCGACCTGGCCGGCGGTGAAGGCGGCGACGCCCTTGCCGGATCCGGACTTGGTGTAGTTCACCGTCTGGTTGGCGCACTTGAGGCCGTAGTCGCGCGCGAAGACGTCGACCGCGTTCTTCTGCGCCGACGAGCCCTCACCGGAGATCGGCTTGGTGCCGCACTCGACCTGCAGGCCGTCGAGAGCCGGGTTGCCACCGCCCTGCGGGACGTTCTGGTCCGAGCCGCAGCCGGCGAGCACGAGCGCGCCCGCGGCGACGACGGCCAACGCAGCGCTGTGCCGCTTGATTCTCACTTCGTTCCTCCACCCAAGGGACAAACTGCGGGGCGCGGCCGAGCCGCGCAGGCTCGTGCTTCATGCCGCTTGGGGCTGACGCTAAGCAGCGCGGATGGACTGCCTTCGCCATCCAAGTGAACGCGAAGTGAACAAGGCACGCTTAGTAAGCGGGGACACACCCCAACGGGCGAGAGGGAGGTGGATCTTCCGCTCGCACCGTGACTCACAGCATTCTCGGCTCAGCGTCCGAATTGCACGTCGCTGTCCCACTTGGCGAAGCCCAACCGCTGGTAGACCTTCACCGCCGGAACGTTGTCGGCTTCGACGTAGAGGATGACGCGACTACGCCCGGTATCACGGAGGTGACGGAGGCCGACCACGGTCAGTGACCTCCCCAAGCCACCGCCTTGCGCGTGCGGGTCGACACCGACGACGTAGACCTCACCGGTCCCGTCGGGGTGCACCTTCGTCCAGTGGAACCCCAGGAGCTCGCCGGAGGGGTCGACCGCCAGGAAGAAGCCCCCCGGGTCGAACCAGTCCTCCTTCTCCTTGGCGCGCACGTCCGCCTCGGTCATGTCGCCCTGCTCCGGGTGCCAGACGAACGCGCGGTGGTTGACCCGGACCACGTCGGCCTCGTCCTTCCCGGGCCGGAAGGTGCGGATGGTCACGCCCTCCGGCGGCTGCGCCTCGGGCAGCTCCGGCTCGGCCAGCTCGCGGCCCATCCGCCACAGCTCGCGCGGCCGGTGGAAGCCGTAGCGCTCGGACAGCCGCAGCGCGCCCGGGTGCTCGCCGTGCGACCAGATCCGCAGCCGTCCGGTGTCGGCGTCGGGCTCAGCACCCAGATCGGCGCGCTCCAGCAGCGCCTCGACGAGCCGGGTGCCCGCACCCAGCCTCCGGTGCTCGGGGTGGACGGCGAGCTCGGCGACCAGCTGGCCCGCACCGGCCTCGTGCTCGGTGTCCAGGTGCGCGTAACCGGTCAGCACGCCGCCGGAATCGCGGACGATGAAGTGCTCGGACCGCACGTCGGCCTGCACCGGCTCGATCTGGTGGACGACGTCGCGGTGGGCCTTGAGCCGCAGGATCACGTGCTCGCCGACCGGAGCGACACCGTCGGCCTTCTCGGTCTCGGCGAGCAGGCCAATCACCTCGGCCGTCTCGCTGTCGTCCAGTCCATTACGCCAAGTCAGCTGCACACCCACGACCCTACCCACGCGCACGCGACGAAGCCCCCGATCTTCAAGATCGAGGGCTTCGCGGTTGATCTCGCGGTTACGCGTTGATGCTCCGGAAGTCCGCCGACTCCACGGCCTCCGCCGCAGCGGACTCGGCCTCCGCGACCTCGGCGGCCAGCGGGGAGGTCGAACCCCCGCGGTTCGGGCGGACGAACTTGTAGCCCACGTTGCGCACGGTGCCGATCATCGAGTCGTGCTCCGGGCCGAGCTTGGCGCGCAAGCGCCGGACGTGCACGTCGACGGTGCGGGTGCCGCCGAAGAAGTCGTAGCCCCAGACCTCCTGCAGCAGCTGGGCGCGGGTGAACACACGGCCCGCGTGACCGGCCAGGTACTTCAGCAGCTCGAACTCCTTGTAGGTCAGTTCGAGCGCCCGGCCGCGCAGCCGGGCGGTGTAGGTGGCCTCCTCGATGACCAGGTCGCCGACGCTCAGCGAACCGTCGCCGGTGGAGGAGGACTCGGTGCGGCGGGACACCAGCAGGCGCAGCCGGGCGTCGATCTCGGCCGGCCCGGTGGTCGGCAGCAGGATGTCGTCGACCCCCCACTCGGCGTTGACGGTCACCAGACCGCCCTCGTTGACCAGGGCGACCACCGGGGCATCACCGGCGGCGAGCAGGCGACACAGGTCGCGGGCGCCGGCGAGGTCGGTGCGGGCGTCGACGACGACCACGTCGTGCGCTCCACCCGACAGGATCGCCCCAGGGTCTGCGGGCAGGACTCGCACCCGGTGCGGCAGCAGTGCCAGCGACGGAAGGACCTCGTCGCAATCGGATTCACTGGTCAGCAGGAGCAGTTCGGAGCTCATCTGGGGCCTCCATCTCCAGGCGAGAACGACCGACGGCCGTGAACCGGCCATCACCCGCAGTCATCGGATGACTTGGCGTCGTTGCCTGTGGATGGCAAGGAGAATAACCGACATGCGGCGGAAAAACCCAGGTCCAACCGAGGGCATCACATTTGTGAACAGCAGCGCACCGCATGTTTCGCGGGTGTTTCGAGATCGCCCGGTCACGTTGCGCGCCGAAGACGGCACCCGGCTGCGCGGCGTTCTGCATCCCGGCCCGGGGCTGCCGGCGCCGCTGGGTTTCGTCGTCGGCCACGGCTTCACCAACCACATCCGCAAGCCCAGCGTGCGCGGCGTCCTGGAACGGCTCGCCACGCACGGGCCGGTGCTGGCGACGGACTTCCGCGGTCACGGCCGCTCCGGCGGCCGGACCACCGTCGGCCCGAACGAGGCCATGGACGTCGACGTCGCCGTCGCGCACCTGCGCGCGGCCGGGTGCGCGCGCGTCGTGACGGTCGGCTTCTCCCTCGGCGGATCGGTCGTGCTCCGGCAAGCGGCGCTGGGGACCCCGCCGGAAGCGGTGATCTCGGTGAGCAGCCCGGCGCGCTGGTTCGTGCGCGACACCCCCGCGATGCGCAGGGTCCACTGGCTGCTCGAACAACCCCACGGGCGGTTGAGCGCCCGCCTGCTCGGCGTGCGGCTGGCCGGTCCGTGGCCCCGGGTTCCGGTGTCGCCGATCGAGCTCGCCACCCGCATCGAGGTGCCGCAGCTGATCGTGCACGGTGCCGAGGATCACTACTTCCCACCGGCCGACGCGCGCGCCCTCAGCGAGGCGGGCGGAGCGGAGTTCTGGCTGGTCGAGGGCATGCGGCACGCTGAGAGCTCGACCACCCCGGAGCTGCTGGACCGGATCGCGGCGTGGGCGGTCGATACAGTGGGACGGCCCGATCGAGCCCGGTCGGGCTCCCGGCGCCCCGACAGAACGGAACGCGCGGAGTGAAGAAGCTCGCGATCACCCTCGTCCTCGTCATCGGCCTCCTGGTCGCCGCCGACTTCGGCTCGGCCGCGTTCGCCGAGTACCAGGTGTCGAAGAAGGTCGCCCAGCAGCTCAAGCTGCCGGAGCAGCCCGAAGTCTCGATCAACGGCTTCCCGTTCCTGACCCAGGTCGCCGCGGGCAACTACCGCGACGTGCAGCTGGTGGCCAACTCGGTGCCGGTCGAGCCGTTCAACGAGGTGGGCATCGAGGCCGACCTGCACGGCGTGAAGGTCGCGACCTCGGAGGTCATCGCGGGTACCGCCGAGCAGTTCACCGTCGACCAGCTGGTGGGCCGGGTGAAGCTGAAGGCCTCCGACGTCGCGCGCCTGATCGGCATCCAGGACCTGACCATCGAACCCGCGGCCCCGGACGCGCTCGCCGACGACGACGGCAACATCAGCGAGTCCGACAAGCGGCTGGCCGAGGGCGGCGACGACCAGCGCGCCCCGGTGCAGCTCGACGGCACCGTCAACATCGCGGGCTCGGACAACAAGGTCCGGGTGATCGCGGTGCTGTCGCTGGTCAACGGCAAGATGGAGATCGAGCCGCGCAAGCTGGAGCTGAACAACAGCGCGCTGGGACCGATCGACCTGCCGCCGATCTTCGAGCAGTCGGTGCTCAAGCAGTTCAACACCACCCTCGACCCGGGGATGCTGCCCTTCGAGGTGCAGCCCACGGCGGTGCGCGCCGAGCGCGGCGCGCTGGTCATCGAGGGCACCGCGGAGAACGTCACGATCAACGGCAACGGGGTGACCACGGGATGAGCCCAGGTGTGATCGCACTGCTGATCGTCGTGCCGGTGGCCCTCGTGCTCGGGCTGATCTGGCAGGCCAGGCAGGGCAAGGTGCGCAAGAGCGGCGGCGAGGAGAACGTGACCGACAACGTCCCGGACGGGCTCAAGCAGCGGCTCGCCGACGCCCCCGAACCCGACGCGAAGGTGACGCTGCTGCAGCTGTCGACCACCTTCTGCCAGCCGTGCCGGCACGCCCGCATCCTGCTGGCCGACTTCGCGGGCAAGACCAGCGACGTCCGCCACGTCGAGGTCGACCTCACCGACCACCCCGAGTGGTCCACGCCGCTGCGCGTCCACAGCACACCGACGACCCTGGTCCTGGACCACGCGGGCCGTGAGCTGTTCCGCGTCGGCGGCGTCCCCCGCCCGCAGGCCCTCTCCGAGGCCATCCAGCCGCACCTGTGACGCGCCCCCGCGCGAAGTGAGCGGAACGGCTTAACCCGTCCCACTGTATGAACGTTCTTCCCGGCGATCGGTCTGTCCGGGTAACCTCCGACTCGTGCATGTACTGCTGACCCGAAGGCGCGCGGTTGATCTCTGCCGCGTGGGTAGCAGCCTGTGTTGAAGGCACTGACCGGGCGGTAGTACGCGTTCCAAGCACGGCCTCGTCATGCCCTCATGACCCTCGCCGGCGCGCGCCCTCCGCCTGACGGACTCGGCAGACCCAGTCCACATCGTCAGGAGGCCCTCGAAACATGTCTGTCACGACGCTCGACCCACGCGGGGTCAGGTTCACCGCAGCGATGACCAGCGTGATCCTCGCGTTGGGCCTGGTCACCACGAGCTGGCGTGTCATGGCGGCCCAGATGGTTCTGTTCGGTCTGTGCGCGTTCATCGGAATGCAGCTCAACCCGTGGGGCGCGCTGTACCGGACCACCGTGCAGCCCAAGCTCGCACCGGTCGCGCCGGAAGAGCGCGAGGACCCCGCACCCGTTCGCTTCTCGCAAGGAGTGGGCTTCGTCTTCGCCCTCGTGGCCACCATCGGCTACGCGGCGGACCTGACCGCTCTCGGCATCGCGGCAAACGCCTTAGCCCTGGTGGCGGCACTGCTCAACGCGGTGTTCGGCTACTGCCTCGGATGCCAGATGTACCTGGTGCTCCGCCGGTTCGCGCCGGCCGGGGCGTCCACAACCGACTGACCAAGTTCGAAGATCAACGAAGGAGTCGCTCGATGAGCCGCGCAGAGGTCCTGGTCTCCACCGAGTGGGCCGAAGAGAACCTGAACACCGCCGGGGTGGTGTTCGCCGAGGTGGACGAGGACACCACCGCTTACGACGGCGGCCACATCCCCGGGGCCATCAAGCTGGACTGGAAGAAGGACCTGCAGGACCCGGTCCGTCGTGACTTCGTCGACCGCGAGGGCTTCGAGAAGCTGCTGTCCGCCAAGGGCATCGGCAACGACGACACCGTGGTGCTCTACGGCGGCAACAACAACTGGTTCGCCGCCTACGCCTACTGGTACTTCAAGCTCTACGGCCACAGCGACGTCAAGCTGATCGACGGTGGCCGCAAGAAGTGGGAGCTCGACGGCCGCGAGCTGACCAAGGACGAGCCGACCAAGGCCGCGACCACCTACAAGGCCCAGGAGCCGGACACCTCGATCCGCGCCTTCCGGGACGAGGTCGTCGACGCCATCGGCACCAAGAACCTGGTCGACGTGCGCTCGCCCGACGAGTTCTCCGGCAAGCTGCTGGCCCCGGCGCACCTGCCGCAGGAGGCCGCGCAGCGCGGTGGCCACATCCCCAGCGCGATCAACGTGCCGTGGAGCAAGGCCGCGAACGAGGACGGCACCTTCCGCTCCGACGAGGAGCTCAAGGAGATCTACGGCGAGGCCGGGCTGGACACCAGCAAGGACACCATCGCCTACTGCCGCATCGGCGAGCGCTCCTCGCACACCTGGTTCGTGCTGCGCGAGCTGCTCGGCCACCAGAACGTGAAGAACTACGACGGTTCCTGGACCGAGTACGGCTCGCTGATCGGCGTGCCGATCGAGAACCCGTCCGGCGCCTGATCACCCCGGTAACACCGAGCAAGGAGTTTGTGTCATGAGTGGATGCGGAGCGCCGCAGCAGTCGGCAACCGCGGTCGACGAGGCCACTGACCAGGTCGTCGTGGCCGGCAAGGTGCGGGCCGGGGAGTCGCCCGTCGGCGGGGCTTTCGTCCGCCTGCTGGACTCCTCCGGCGAGTTCACCGCCGAGGTCGTCACCTCCGAGGAGGGCGACTTCCGGTTCTACGCGGCTCCGGGTGACTGGACCGTCCGCGCGCTGCACCGCAGCGGCAAGGGCGAGTCCACGGTCTCCCCGACGGGCACCGGAGTCCACGCCGTGGACATCGCGGTCGCCTGACCTGCGCGAGCGGAAGGGCCGGCACCTCCCGAGGTGCCGGCCCTTCTGCTGTCTCAGACCTTGCGGGAGCGCAGCAGCGCGAAGGCCCGCTCGTCGCGGTCCGGGGTCCGGGGATCCGAGTCCTCCTGGCAGCCGACCGTGGTGAAGTCGACGACGTCCCAGCCGGTCCGGTCGAAGATCCGGCGGAGCCCGGTCTCGCTGAAGATCCAGAAGTTGGTGGCGTCGTTGTTGGCCTCGGCCGGGTCCAGCAGGTAGGCGACGGGCTGGTCGGCGATGCGCGTGCCGTCCGGGGTGACCTGGGCGATGCGGGTCGAGACGAAGCACAGCTCCGCGCGCTCGGCCAGGCGCTCCAGCACCAGGAACGGGTTCTTCAGGTGGTAGAGCAGGCCGAGGAAGAACACCGCGCCGTAGCGCTCGGCGGGTAGCCGGAACTGGGCGTCCAGGTCGATCTCGTGCACCTGCGCGCGCGACGGCAGCTCCTCGACCAGGCGCCGGGCGCCGCGCAGGCCGTTGAAGTTGGTGGGCGCGTTGTCGATCAGGTCGACCTCGCAGCCCAGCTCGTCCTCCAGGAAGAACCCGAAATCACCGTCGGCGGCACCGATGTCGGCGATGCGGGTCCCCGCGATGCTGTCGAACACCTGCCGCTGCGGCCCGCTGAGCAGGGCGTCCAGGTGGAAGATGTTGGCCATCGTGTCGTACGGGTACCAACCGAAGTCGGCCGGCGTGATCTTGTCCTTGCGGGCCAGCAGCTCCTCGCGGTAGGCCAGCGCGCGCTCGCGCAGCGTCTCGAAGTCCATGTGATCCTCGTCCCGGCTCTGACGTTCCTGGTGTTCAGCGGCCTGTTCCCGCCGCTCACCACGCCGATCATGCCGCACGCCACACTCCGCCGGGACGTCGCCGTGGTTATCCTTCATCCGTGGAACTCCTCGACTTTCTGCACTACGGCCTCGTCACGCTCGTCGGACTCGCTGCGGTCGCGACCATCTGGTTCGCCTTCTACGTCGTGTACCGCCTGTACAACGACTGATGACGGCCTCGTTGTAGCCTCGATGCGATGACTGCAACGCCGAACGAACCGCAGCCGGGCAGCGGCGATGCCGCAGTTGCCGCGGCGGCGGAACGAGCCAAGATCACCCGGGAACGCAACGTCCCGGAGTTCGACGACCTCCCGGGCGAGGGCGACACCGCGAACCTGCGGCTGGGCCCCTCGCTCGATGACGCCTGCCTGTCGCTGCTGCCGCTGGTCGGCGTGTGGCGCGGCGAGGGCGAGGCTTCGCACCCGTCGCTGGAGGAGACCTTCCGGTTCATCCAGCAGGTGACGATCTCGCACGACGGTCGCCCGTTCCTCATGTACTCCAGCCGCGCGTGGCGGCTGGACGGCGAGGGCGGCAACGTCGTGGCACCCGCGTTCCGCGAGACCGGCTTCCTGCGCCCGCAGCCCGACGACACCATCGAGCTCATGCTGATGCACTCGACGGGCGTCTCGGAGCTGTTCATCGGGCAGCCGCGCAACACCACGACCTGGGAGTTCGGCACCGACGCAGTGCTGCGCACCCCCACGGGCGAGGACGTCACGGCCGCCAGCCGCCTCTACGGCGTCGTCGACGGAGCCCTCGCCTACGTGGAAGAGCGAGCGACCTCGGAGCACGAACTGCAGCCGCGCCTCTCAGCCAAGCTCGACCGAGTCGCGGGCTGACCGACGTCAGGCAAGCGCCGAAGGCGCTTCCTCAGTGCCCCACCTGAGCAACTCGCACCGCCGCGGGTTCTCAGACGTCTTCTGGCGAGGACAGCCGTAGCGCCGCGTATCCGTTCATACTCAAGTCTCGGATCCCGGAGCCAGAAGACGTCTGAGGTTCCGCCACCCGCACCGCTGAGCAGGTGAAGCGAGGTTCAGTAGTTCGACTCGTAGAGGTTGACGATCTCGTTGTGCAGCGCGTCGTCGGCCTTGACCGAGGTGCCGTTGATGGCGCGGACCTGGGTCAGGCGGCGGATGCTGGAGGCGAGCCAGACGCCGTCGGAATCGAAGAGCGCCGAGGTGGGGAAGTCGACCACCTCGGTCTCCCAGCCCGCCTGCTCGGCCGCGCGGAACAGCGCGCCCTGGGTGGTGCCCGCCAGGACGCCCGAGGCGGGTGGCGTGGTCAGCAGCTTGCGGCCCTGGGCCAGCACGACCGTCGAGGTCGGGCCCTCCAGCACGGTGCCCTCGCTGGCGGTGAAGATGACGTCGTCGGCACCGCGCTCCTCGGCCTCGCGAAGCGCGGCCATGTTCACCGCGTACGACAGCGTCTTGGCCGACAGCAGCAGCCACGGGGCCCTGTCCATCAGGTCCGGCGCGTAGCCGCGGTCCAGGGTCACGACCTCGACCCCGCTGTCGCGCTTGCGCTTGGTGTCGGGGCCGACGTCCATGCCCATCGCGAACCCGTGCGGCGTGCCGTCCCCACCGTCGATGCCCCGGGTGCAGACGAGCTTCAGGCCCATCTCCGGCTCGGAATCCCACGGCCAGGCGTCGATGACGGCCTGCCCGGCGCGCTCCCAGGCCGCGCGCTCGGGAAGCGGCATCTGCAGCAGCCGCGCGGACCTCTCCATGCGGTCGAGGTGCGGCCCGAGCTCGCGCGGCTCGCGGTCGACGACCAGGATCGTCTCGAAGCAGCCGTCACCTCGCATCACACCGAGGTCATCGGCCCGGAACAGCGGAGCTTCGGGATCGGCGAGGGTCCCGTCCAAAAGTGCCAGTACGCGCATGCCGGAAGGGTAGAGCGTCCAGATCCGGGAGTCGGCCCGGAGGTTACGATCGAGGTGGGTTTCCCATCCGAGCGCGTCGAGCACGGGAGCGGGCATTGAGCGACCAGGGATCGCTGCGCAGCACTCTGCACCAACGGGGCATGCGCATGACGCCGCAGCGCCAGCTGGTGCTCGACGCTGTGCGCGAGCTGGGCCACGCCACGCCGGAGCAGGCCTGCAAGAAGGTGCAGGAGATCGCTCCGACGATCAACATCACCACCATCTACCGGGCGCTCGACCTGCTCGAACAGCTCGGGCTGGTGCGGCACACCCACCTCGGCCACGGTGCGCCGACCTACTCCGCCGAGGAGCACGAGCACGTCCACCTCGCGTGCCACCGCTGCGGCCGGATCGACGAGGTGGCCATCGAGACGATGGACGAGCTGGCCGACAAGCTGCGCGCCGAGCACGGCTTCGCCCTCGACGCGACGCACCTGGCGCTGTCCGGCACCTGCCGGGAATGCCAGGCCGCCGACATCGGCTGAACCCGGTGTCGCACGAGCACGACTCAAGGAGCGTTGAATGAGTTCACCCACGCTGGATCTGCCGGGCGCGGTGCCCGCGCCGGAGGACTCGGTGGACCGCGGCGTTCCCTGGCACTTCGGCGACCCGTTCGCCGAGCAGCGCTCGGCAGCGCGTTCGGCCGTCCTGGTGGACCGCTCGCACCGAGAGGTCATCGCGGTTCCGGGCGAGGAGCGGCTGAGCTGGTTGCACCTGGTGCTCTCGCAACACCTCACGGAACTGCCCGACGGGCAGGGCACCGAAGCGCTCGTGCTCGACACCCACGGCCGCGTGGACAGCCACATGCTGGTCGCCCACCACGAGGGCGTGGTGTACCTGGACACCGACGCGCCCTCGGAGGTCACCAGCGCGCTGCCGACGATCGGCGTGAACGGCAGGCAGTCGCTGCCGGAATACCTGGAAGCGATGCGGTTCTGGTCGAAGGTCGAGCCGCGCGACGCCACCTCGGAGTTCGCGGTGCTGACCGCGATGGGCCCGGACGCCGGCGGCATCCTCGCCGGGTTCACCGAGGTCCCCTCCGGCCCCTACGAGGTGCGCGGACTGCCGGGCGGCGGGTTCGTGCGCAACGTGCCGTTCCGCGCGCTGCAGACCTACGACCTGCTGGTTCCGCGCGAATCGCTGGTGGACTGGTGGCTGAAGCTCACCGACGCGGGCATCCGCCCGTCGGGCACGATGGCGTTCGAGGCGCTGCGCGTGGAGGCGTTGCGGCCCCGGGTCGGGATGGACACCGACGACCGCGCGATCCCGCACGAGCTGGGCTGGATCCACCTCGCCGCGCACGTGGCCAAGGGCTGCTACCGCGGCCAGGAGACGGTCGCGAAGGTCCACAACGTCGGCAAGCCCCCGCGCCGGATGGTGCTGCTGCACCTGGACGGTTCGGTGGAGGTCTCGCCGGAGATCGGCGACCCGGTGTTCCACGGCGACCGCAAGGTCGGCCGGGTGGGCAGCGTCGTGCAGCACCACGAGCTCGGGCCGGTGGCGCTGGCGCTGCTCAAGCGCACCGCTCCGGTGGACGGTGAGCTGATGGCCGGTGATCCGGAGGAGGACCGCGCGGTGGCCGCGGCGGTGGACCCGGACTCGGTGCCGCCGGACAGCGGTGAGCCGCCCGGCCGGGTGGCCGCCGACCGCCTCCGCGGCCGGTGAGCGGTTAGTTTCGGTAACGGTCCTCAAGTTCTGCGCGCCAAGTGACGTCGGTGTTTGACAGGGCCGGTATGCCTTGAGGCATGCCGGTCGCCCGATCAGGGGTCGTTTCGAACACCGAGGAACGCTGATCGAACGCTCGGCGTCACACTGTTGTCGTAACGACATCACCCGAACTGTTGGCGAGCTCGACCGAATTGCCGGAGGATGGCCACGTGATCGAAGTCCGCCCGGGTGGACGGCGCCGTATCGACAGGGTCCTGTCCCCGGACTACACCAGTGGCATCGAACAACACGTGCTGGGTGACGTGCGCGCGTTGCGGGACGAGGCCGCCCAGGAGGAGACGGACCTGTCCTACCTGCGACGGGTGCTGCACGCGCGCATCGACATCGTGCGCGCCGAGCAGCGGCGCCGGCGCGAGGACGGTTCGCGGTCCGTGGTCGAGCAGCTGGTGAACATCCTGTCCGACAACGCGGTCGGCCCGGCCACCGGTTCGGGCCGCTACCAGACCACCGAGCCCTCGCGGGCCGAGGCGCACCGCAGGCACGTGGAAGCGCTGGTCTCGGACGTGGACCTCTCCGACGTCATGTCGCTGTCCGATGAGAAACTGGACCGGGCGCTGAGCGCCTACACCGCCGAGGAGGACTCGGTCTCGCAGCGCCGCCGCGAGGTTCAGCAGGTCGTGGATCGACTCAACGCAGAGATCGCCCGCCGCTACCGGGAAGGCGCCGCGTCGGTGGATGACCTTCTGGCAGAGGAGCGAGACCGGCGTTGATCCCACCTGTTCCACTCGTCGAGATCGTCCGAAGTGGACTTCGGGAAGGTGTGCACCACGCTTCGGCGGTGGTGATCGACCCGGACGGTGCGCCCCTGATGACGCGGGGTGACGCGACCGCTCCGATGTACCCGCGCTCGTCGCTCAAGCCCGCGCAGGCGGCCGGGATGCTGCGCTGCGGGCTCGAACTCCCCTCCGCCGACCTGGCGCTCGCCGCCGCTTCGCACAGCGGCGAGCAGGACCACATCGCTCGCGTCTCCGAGATGCTGGAGCGGTTCTCGCTCACCGAGGACGACCTGCGCTGCCCGCCGGACCTGCCGCTGGGCCAGGCCGCGCGCCGGGGCGTCTCGGAGGAGCGGCGGATCACCATGAACTGCTCCGGCAAGCACGCCGCGATGCTCGCCACCTGCGTGATCAACGGCTGGTCCACTGCGGACTACCTGGATCCGAAGCACCCGCTGCAGGTCGCGATCGCCGACACCGTCGTGGACCTGGCCGACGAGCCGCTGGCCAACACCGCGGTCGACGGCTGCGGCGCCCCGCTGTTCGCGATCTCGCTGACCGGCCTGGCCCGGGTGTTCCAGCAGCTGGTCAACACCCCGGTCGGGCAGGCGATGCACGAGCACCCGTGGCTGGTCTCGGGCACCGGCCGCGAGGACGTCCGACTGATGGGTGCGGTCCCGGGGCTGATCAGCAAGATCGGCGCGGAGGGCGTCTTCGCCTTCGCCCTGCCCGACGGCCGCGCCGCGGCGATCAAGATCGCCGACGGCGGTGACCGCGCCCGGCTGCCGATCGCGGTCGGCATCCTGTCGGCCCTGGGCGTCACGGGCCTGGACGACCTCGCCGAGGAGCCGGTCTACGGCGGAGGCCACCCCGTCGGCTCGGTCCGCCTCATCCCGAACGCCCTGGCCTGACCTCTCCCGATCTCCTCGGGTGAACACTTCTCACCAGCACCTTGCCCGCGATATGCTCATATTTCGGAACAGATATCCCACATTTCGGGACGGTGAGCATGAGCGGGCAGGACACCTACACGCACGGGCACCACGAGAGCGTGCTGCGGTCGCACCAGTGGCGGACGGCTGAGAACTCGGCCGCGTACCTGCTCGGCGACCTCCGTCCCGGCGCCCAGGTGCTCGACGTCGGCTGCGGTCCGGGAACGATCACCCTCGACTTCGCCGAACGGGTCGCGCCGGGCCAGGTGCTGGGCATCGACAACGTCGAAGAACCGCTGGCGATCTCGCGCGCCGCCGCGGCCGAGCGCGGGGTGGACAACGCCCGGTTCGAGGTCGCCGACGTCTACCGCCTGCCCCACGCCGACGACACCTTCGACGTCGTCCACGCCCACCAGGTCCTGCAGCACCTCACCGACCCCGTCGCCGCGCTCCGCGAGATGCGTCGCGTGTGCAAGCCCGGCGGGGTCGTCGCCGCCCGCGACGCCGACTACGGCGGCATGCGCTGGTCACCGGATCACCCGGGGATGGACCGCTGGCTGGATCTCTACCGCGCGGTCGCCTGCAGCAACGACGCCTACCCCGACGGCGGCAAGCTCCTCAAGACCTGGGCCCTGCAGGCCGGTTTCAGCGATGTCGAGTGCACCGCCTCGGCCTGGTGCTTCGCCACGCCCGAGGAACGCGCCTGGTGGGGCGACCTCTGGGCGGACCGCATCCGCCAGTCCTCCTTCGCCGACCAGGCCATCACCCACGGCCTGACCACCCGAGAAGAACTGGAGACCCTGGCTCAGGCCTGGCACGCCTGGCGTGACGCCGAGTCCGGCTGGTTCGCCGTCCTCAACGGGGAGATCCGCTGCCGCCCCTGACCCATCACCCCGCGCGGGTACCCGATTTCAGTGGAAATCAGGTTCCCGATTTCAGTGGAAGTCCGAACCCTGATTTCCACTGAAATCGGGACGAGCACCCGCGCGGGGTGACCTCAGGAGCACTGATCGAGCGGGGATCAGTTGTGGTGTTCGCGGGCGGCGAACTCGGACCAGAAGTCTCGGAGCTGCTCGTAGCGGGTGGCGACCTCTTCCGCGTCGTCGGCCTCCATGGCGTCGACGATGGCGTGGACGTCCTCGGCAGAGGTGTCGGCGTCGAGGTCCGACTGGTTCATCAGCTGGACGAGGCCGCCGTAGTCGAGCTCGACGGCGCTGTGCGGGTGGAAGCGCTCCAGCCAGCGCCCGGTCTCCTTGAGGATCCGGGTCGGACCGTCGTCGCCGATCGACTGCTTCGACACCGAGTGCGCACGAGCCACCCGGCGGCGGGCGTCGGCCATCGCGACCCGCCAGCAGACGCGGCGGCGATCGGGCTCGGTGAACACGCAGCGCTCGGTCGGATCCACCACGACGAACCACGGCAGCGGAACGGTCCAGGTCGACGACAGCACGTGCACGGCGCCGCCGGAGAGCTCGCTGACCACCGCGCCGGCGCGGGTGCGGGCCTTGTCCACCGACTCCGGCAGAGCCGCCGTCCGCAACGGGATCTCCGCGTCACCCAGGAACCCCACCAGGGCCGCCGCAGCGCGCCCGTGCACGTCCAACGGGCACACCAGCGGTCCCGGGCCGACCGTGGCGGCCGGAGCGGTGGGCACGTCCTCAGGGTCCAGCACGAGGACACCGCCCACGCCTTGGACCTCGCCGTCGGCGTTCTCGCCCGGCAGCAACCTCGGGGGCGCGGCGAGCTGACTGCGCAGCCACAGGTGCTGCTCCCACAGCCCCGCGTCGAACGGGTCCACGGACCCGCGCTCCACCGCGGCGTCGACTTCCTCGCGCAGCGGTGATTCGAACGACGACAGGGGCTCGTAAACCCTCAGATAGGCGACGAACGGCTCTGGCACAGCGAGCATGGTGTCATGCCCCCGACGAGCCGGTTCGCGCGACTCACGGCCCTCCGCGAGCCGCCCCGAGTCGTTGATCGAATCGGGCGAGGGCGACGTCACCCAAGACACGGCGGCCAACTCCTGGCACCACGTCGCGTTGAACCGCCTCGACACGGTACGGTAGTTACAGGAAAAGTTGTCGAGATCATGCGGGGCCGGCTTTCCCCTGTCCGCCCCGCACACCCTGTGCGAGGGGGTCGAGCCATGGGGCGCGGCCGGGCTAAGGCCAAGCAGACGAAGGTGGCCCGCGAGCTTAAGTACAGTTCCCCGTCCATGGACATAGAGGCGTTGCAGCGAGAGCTGTCGACCTCGGAGTCCGGCGAGTGGTCCAGCGAAGACCGCGATGACTCGCACGACGACGGGTACGACGACTACGACTACGGTCGACGTTGACGCACTCCTCCGGTGAGAACGGCGGTTTGAACGCTGTTCGTTCGACGGCGGAGTGCGTCGCTTAGCTCGCAGGACCCACAAGAGGAACAACGACGTGGATGGCGCCGCCGGTCACGACCGGCGGCGCCGCTCACGTCTGAGAAACACCCGGAAACGGGACTGGACACGGCAGGACGCAGGGGCGGTGCGGGGATCAACTCCCGCACCGCCCCTCGTGCTGCGCGCGTGCGGACCCTCCAACGGGTGATCGTCACCATCCCGGGAATCCTCGGCGGGGTCCGCTCGTTGTACCGGGTGCCGGCGTCGTGCGCGTGCCCCCGGGCTCCAACTATCGCCTGCTGGGAATACCGTTCGGCTGGAGCCCATCAGTGCCACCCGCCGAGAGGCGGCCCGCACGACCCGGCTTCTCTTTTCCGTGCTCGTGGTGGGCCTGCTCAGCGGTGCGGGTGGGGGACCTGAGCGGCTCCGTGGACTCCGCGCGCCGCTCCTTGAGTATTCGATATACGCGGCGTCACGCCGTGCTCGCCACGAAGCCGCTCAGAACCCCCGGCGGTGCAGGTTGCTCAGGTGGTGAAGGAGAAAGCACCTTCGGTGCTTGCCTGACGTGGTTTTCTTTGTGTGAGAAGCGCGAAAAGCCGCAGCTCCCTGGTGGGGCTGCGGCTTTTCGCGTGTTGTCAGAAGCGGGGGTGGTTGCCTCGGAGGACGACTCGGTCGTCTTCTCCGGCGCCCTCGACCGCGGGCTGCTTGGCGACCTCGCCGAGGACCCAGGCGGGCACGTGGCGGGCGGTGAGCACGGCCAGGGCGCGGTCGACGTCCTCCGCCGTGACCACGGCGACCATGCCGATGCCCATGTTGAAGGTGCGCTCCATCTCCTCGGCCTCGACCCGGCCGCGCTGGGCGATCATCCGGAACACCGGCGCGGGCGTCCAAGAGCCGCGGTCCAGCGTCGCGGTCAGGCCCGACGGGATGACCCGCGCCAGGTTCTCCGCGAGACCACCGCCGGTGACGTGCGCGAACGTCCGGACCTCAGCCTCGGCGGCCAGCGCCAGGCAGTCCTTGGCGTAGATCCGGGTCGGCTCCAGCATCTCCTCGCCGAGGGTGCGGCCGAACTCCTCCACGTGGCCTTCCAGCGGCATCCGCGCCAGCTCCAGCAGCACGTGCCGGGCCAGCGAGTAGCCGTTGGAGTGCAGACCGGACGAGCCCATCGCGATGACCACGTCGCCGGGGCGGACCTTGTCCGGCCCCAGCATCCCGTCGGCCTCCACGACGCCCACGCCGGTGGCGGAGATGTCGTACTCGCCGGGCGCCATCATCCCCGGGTGCTCGGCGGTCTCGCCGCCCAGCAGCGCGCAACCCGCCTGCACGCAGCCCTCGGAGATGCCCTTGACCAGGTCCGCGATCCGATCCGGGACGACCTGCCCGACGGCGATGTAGTCCTGCAGGAACAGCGGCTCGGCACCGGCGACCACGAGGTCGTCGACGACCATGGCGACCAGGTCGATGCCGACCGTGTCGTGCTTGTCGACGGCCTGCGCCACGGCCAGCTTCGTGCCCACGCCGTCGGTGGAGGACGCCAGCACCGGCTCCTTCCAGCGATCGAGCTTGAGCTGGAACAGGCCCGCGAACCCACCGAGGGAACCGAGCACCTCCGGCCGGGTCGCGCGCTCCGCCCAGGGGCGGATCTTCTCCACCGCCTCGTCACCGGCCTCGATGCTCACTCCCGCCGCGGCGTAGGTGGCCTTCGGGGTTTCGGATTGGGCAGACCCTGCGATCAGGTCTTCGGACACGACTGGCTCCACATCTAGTGCGATTTGCGATTCGCCGGACGCGCAATCCTGGCACGGCCAACGCTACGCGGCGAAGGTGAGGTCAAGGACGTTGCAGCGCGTCTTCCGCCCCGTAACCGCTGGGCAGCACGGGCTCGGCGGGTCCGGCCACGCCGCGCTCGTTGCCGAGTCCCTCCAGCAGGTACTTGCCGATCCGCGCGTCGTCCGGCAGCGGGATCGGGTACTCGCCGTCGAAGCACGCCGCGCACAACCGGTTGCGGGGCTGCTCCGTGGCGGCGATCAGGCCGTCCAGCGAGACGTAGCCGAGGCTGTCGGCGCCGATCGAGCGCCGCACCCCGTCGTCGTCGAGGCCGTTGGCGACCAGTTCGGCGCGGGAGGCGAAGTCGATGCCGTAGAAGCACGGCCACTTCACCGGCGGCGAGGCGATCCGCACGTGGACCTCGACGGCTCCGGCCTCGCGCAGCATCCGCACCAGCGCGCGCTGGGTGTTGCCGCGCACGATGGAGTCGTCGACCACGACCAGCCGCTTGCCGCGGATGACCTCGCGCAGCGGGTTGAGCTTGAGCCGGATGCCGAGCTGGCGGATCGTCTGCGAGGGCTGGATGAACGTCCGGCCCACGTAGGAGTTCTTCACCAGGCCGTTGCCGTAGGGGATGCCGGACGCCTGGGCGTAGCCGACCGCGGCCGGGGTGCCCGACTCCGGGACCGGGATGACCAGGTCGGCGTCGACCGGGTGCTCCTTGGCCAGCTTGCGGCCGATCTCCACGCGGGTGCCGTGCACCGTGCGGCCGGAGATCGTGGTGTCCGGGCGCGCCAGGTAAACGTACTCGAACACGCAGCCCTTGGGCTTGGGGTTGGCGAAGGACTGCGAGCGCAGCCCGTCGGCGTCGATGGCCAGCAGCTCACCGGGCTCGACCTCGCGGACGAATGACGCGCCGACGATGTCCAGCGCGGCGGTCTCGCTGGCCACGACCCAGCCGCGTTCGAGGCGACCGAGCACCAGCGGGCGCACGCCCTGCGGGTCGCGGACCGCGTAGAGGGTGTCCTCGTCGCAGAAGACCATCGAGAACGCGCCCGAGACGGTCGGGAACAGCTCCATCGCGGCCTGCTCCAGGCCGATGTCCGCGGCCTTGGCCGCGAGCATGCCGGTGACCAGGTCGGAGTCGCTGGTGGCGCGTTCGCAGCCGTTGGCGGGCGACGACAGGTTGCCGCCGTCGACCTTGCCGAAGCCGCGCGCGCGTTCCAGCAGCTCGGCGGTGTTGACGAGGTTGCCGTTGTGGCCGAGCGCGAGGCCGCTGCCGGCACCGGTGGTGCGGAAGGTCGGCTGCGCGTTCTCCCAAGAACCTCCACCGGTGGTGGAGTACCGGCAGTGCCCGACCGCGACGTGACCGTGCAGCGACGCGAGCGTCTGCTCGGTGAACACCTGGCTGACCAAGCCCAGATCCTTGTAGACGACCACCTGAGAGCCGTCGCCGACGGCGATGCCGGCGGCTTCCTGGCCTCGGTGCTGGAGGGCGTAGAGCCCGTAGAACGAGAGCTTGGCGACTTCTTCGCCAGGGGCCCAGACGCCGAACACGCCGCATTCCTCGCGGGGGATGTCCCGCTCTAACGCGTCGGCGGAGGTGTCGAAGGTCGGAAAGGGCAGGTCCGTTGTCGTGCTGGCACTAGCCGGACGGTCGGTGACCACCGAGAACTCCCTGGATGACGGAGCCGGAGTTACACCTCAGTGTAAGGCGCGGGAAACCTGGGCGAACCCCAACCGAAGCGTGTCGGCCATCTCATCACAACACGTAGCAGGTCCGAAGCCCTCAGCCCTCCACGCGCACGATCGGGAGCCACTGGGAGACGTCGGAGCGCGAGCCCGAAGCGGTCAGCAGGCCGCCTTCGACGGCTTCCGCCCAGGTCAGGCGCCCGGTCGCGAGCAGCAGCCAGGTGCGCGGATCGGTCTCGACGACGTTCGGCGGGGTGCCGCGGGTGTGCCTGGGCCCTTCGACGCACTGCACGGCCGCGAACGGCGGGACCCGCACCTCGACGCTGTTGCCGGGCGCGATCTGCTCCAGCGTCCGCAGGCTCAGCCGCACGGCCTTGGCCATCTCGGGCCTGGCCGGACGACGTTCGGCGTCGTCGAGCCACTCGCGCACGGCGGTGACCGCCTCGCGCATCTCCCCGGGGTCCACCGCACCGCGCTTCGGCATGGCGCGAAGTCTAGTGCGGGCGGTTCTGGCCCGAACTGACCGGGCAAAACAGACATCGATCATGGACGGTTCGGACCATGGATCCCCCGATCGTGCGCCTCGGTGCCGGTGCTCAGATGTGCAGAACCGGTGCCGAGACGCCTGATCGATTCACCCGCCAGATCGGTTCACAGCCAGCCGAGCTTGACCGCCTGCATACCGGCCTGGAACCGCGTCTCGACGCCGAGCCGCGAGATCAGCTCGCGCACCCGGCGGTGCGCGGTGCGAGCGCTGAAGCCCATCAGCCGGCCGATGGTGTCATCGGTGGCGCCCGAGGCCAGCAGCGACAGGATCCACCGCTCCTCCTCGGTGGGCCGCAGCTCGTTGCCGTCGAGGTCCTGGTTGGCCGTGAACGGCGCCGCGTAGCGCCACAGGTCCTCGAAGATGCGGGCGATCGCCGCCAGCATCGCCGAGCTGCGCACCACGACCGCGCTCTCCACCGAGGTCTCGGTGACGGTCAGCGGCAGCAGCGCGATCTCGTTGTCCACCATGATCAGCTTGGTGGGCGCCACGTGGATCACCCGCGCCTGCTCGCCCAGCGCGACGAGCTTGGTCGTGATGTCCAGCTGCGGCGGACGAGCGAGCGCGGAGCGGTCGTAGAGCACCTGGTAGCGCACGCCTTCGGCGAGCTTGCGCGATTCCAGCGAGTCCAGCGTGCCGGTCTGCGCGTAGGGCGGCTTGGCGACGCCCTGCACCAGGTGCGTGGCGCTGGCCTGCAGCTCGTACGCCGCCCAGCCGACCCGCTTGGCCCCGTGCACGACCTGCAGCACTCCGCCGCTGCCGGCCTGCGCCCGAGCCGCTCGGGTGACCGATGCGACCTGCGCCTGCACGGCCCGCTGGCTGAGCTGTTCCGGTGCGCCCGGCTCGGCGACCCCGGTCGGTGCCTTGGTCAGTTCCTCGGTGTATCCGGGTAACACGGCACATCCCTCCTCGATGTGCCCCGGCGGCGCCCGCCTGCGATCAGGCACGGGCACCGCAATGGACACTGAGCTCCCCCTGTTGTTGGCAACGTATCCACCGGGAACAACCGCCGTAACCGACTTTCGCCGGACAAGATGGGCGACGAACGTGTTTACGCCCGATCAGCGGAGCCCCGATACCCCCGAAAGCAACGCCTTCACGCAGCGCGGGCCCTCCCTGAAGCGCTCAGGAAGGGCCCGCGACGGCGCTCTATCGCGTCAGGCGATCACAGGTCGCCGATCTGCAGGAGGTCGGCGAGGGTGCCCTGCGGGGCGCCCTGGACGACACCCGCGGACGCCTGGCCCTGCAGGCCCTTGATGACGTCGGCCGGAGCGGTGCCCGGGTTGGCGCCCAGGAACAGCGCGCCGACGCCGGCCACGTGCGGGCTGGCCATCGAGGTGCCGCTCATCGCCTCGGTGCTGCCACCGGGAACGGTGGAGACGATGTCCACGCCGGGGGCGTAGCCCTCGACGGTGGCGCCGAAGTTGGTGAACTCGGCGGAGGTGTCGGTGTTGTCCGACGCGGCCGTGGTGAACACGCCCTCGGCGCTGGCCGGGGACACCTGCTCGGCGTCCTGCGACTCGTTGCCGGCGGCAACGGCGAGGAACACGCCGCTGTTGACCAGGTTGGTGGCCGCCTCGTCGAGGGCCGGGTCCTTCGGACCACCCAGCGACATGTTGGCGACGGAGTTCTCGTCGTGGTTCTGGGCGACCCAGTCGATGCCGCCGACGACGGACTCGGTGGTGCCCTGGCCCTGGTCGTCCAGGACGCGGACGCCGACGAGCTTGACGGCCGGGGCGACACCGTAGGTGTTGGAGCCGATGGTGCCGGCGACGTGCGTGCCGTGGCCCTGCTTGTCGATGCCGTCGCCACCGGTGGCGTCGAAGCCGACCGAGGCGCGACCGCCGAAGTCGGGGTGGTCGGGCGCGATGCCGGTGTCGATGATGTAGGCGGTCACGCCCTCACCCTTGCCGGTGGGGGTGTAGCTGTCGTCCAGCGGCAGGGCCGGCTGGTCGATGCGGTCCAGGCCCCACGAGCCGACGGCGGCCGGCTTGACGTTGGGCTCGACCGCCATGCGGTAGCTCTGCGAGATGTTCTGGACCTTGTCGTTGGCCCGAACCTTCTCCAGCTGCTCGGGGGTGAGCTTGGCCGAGAAGCCGTTGATCGACTTGGTGTAGGTGTGCCGGGCCTGGACGCCCAGTTCCTCGGCGACGCCCTGCGGGGCGATGCCGTCCTTGAGGTTGACGATGTAGACGTCCGCGGTGTCCCTGGACTGAGCCTGCGGGTGCAGGGTCAGCGGGGCGAGTTCGACCTGCGGCTGTGCGCCGGCGGGAGCTCCGGCGAACACGAGCGCCGCCGCGGCAACCCCTGCCCCGGTGCCGAAGAGCAGCTTCCTCATGCGTTCCCCTCCTTCAAACGGTTCCGCTCGGGTGGGGCCGAGCGGAGGTGTTTCAGTGCGGAACGTAACCAGCGAGTGCACTCGTATGGGCGACGTTGGCGATTTTGCGCCAAACAATCGGACGTTGGGGTTAACGCGTTCCCAATCGGACCAGACTTACCGGGAATGAGCAGCTGAAACCCGTGCAAGCGCAAGGGGCTGAACGGCCCGGCGATCGCCGGATTTCCCAGTTGTTACCCGCAAGTAGTAGTAACACTGCGTACTCAATATAACGGAGGGTGCGTACGCTCTAGCGGGTGGCGGCTACCCAGCGCCGCAACCGCAGCCGAACCGACTCGACGTACTCGTCGGACTGCTCGGAATCGCCGTCGACCGACTCGGGATCCACGCCGTAGGTCATCCCGTAGTAGCGGTACAGCGCCCGTTCCGTCGCCAGCGGCAGGTCGCCCTTGTCCAGATCGACCCGGGGCGCCTGGCGGACCGCCTCCTTGCCGACCGAGACGGTGACCGTGTCGCCGTCGAAAGCGGCGCCGTCGAGCGGCACGAAGCTCTCGTTCGTGCCGAACAGACCGGTTTGGACCGTGATCCACGCGGGTTGTTCGGTGTCGTCGTCGATGAACAGCTGTCCCACGATGCCGATTCGCTGCCCCGCCGGATCGAAGACCTCGCACCCGAACATGCGCAACGCTTCCCGCTGACCGATCATCGAGCACCCCTCCCCGCAAAGCCCGGGAACCAAGTCTCCCCCTTCGTCGCGCGGGGCGGCACCTCAAAACGGCGGACTGACCTCTTCGGACCACGCCGGGCGAAGAATGGGACCCTTCAACGGGAACGCTCGGCAGTCGCGGGGCGTGTTCTTGTCCAGCCGAGCTAACGGAGTCTCGAACCTCATGACCGAACCCACGCCGCCGATCACCGACGAGATGCGGGCGCACGCCAAGGAGAACCCGAACACCTGGCTGTACATCGCCGACCCGGGCTACGCCCAGGACGAAGAGGGCGACATGCCGCCGGAGGGCGTCGTCGGTGCTTACCGGATCGATGAGAACGGCGTGATCGACGAGGAGTTCCAGTTCAACGAGCAGTACGTCCCCTCGGACCTGATGCTGCACCGGCCGGAACCGAGCAACGACCTGGAGCGCGTGCTCGACGAGATCGCCGACGGCGAGCGCCCGGAGGACGACCTGCCGCAGGCCGTGCTGGACGGCGAGGTGATGCTGTACGCGCCGTCGGCCGACGACCGCAACGTCTACACCGCCGAGATGTCCGACGGCACCACGCTGGTCCCGGCCTGCACCTCGGCCTCGCGGGTTCCGGAGGACTGGCCGGGCTACCGCACGGTTCCCGGTTCCTGGCTGCCCGACGTCCTCGGCGGCTACGACCTCGGCCTGAACCTGCACGAAGCCGTCCAGGCCGTGATCCCCAACGGCGTCCTCATCCAGTTCGCCGAGGACCGGGGTGAATGAGGCAGCCCGTCTCCCTAGGCGGTGCCGGTAGGGGAACCTGAAGAACCGGTTGCCCTCGAACCTCGATCGACGGATGGCCGGTCGCCCGCGTCGAACTTAGGGTCGGCGGGGTGACCGGACCAGGACTGATCGAGGACTACGCGCTGCTGTCCGACCTGCGCACGGCCGCGCTCGTCGGCAAGGACGGTTCTCTCGACTGGTTGTGCCTGCCGCGCTTCGACGCGCCCGCCTGCTTCGCGCGGCTGCTGGGCGGTGACGGCCGCTGGTCGATCGCCCCGACCGATCCGGTGCGCGAGGTCCGCCGCCGGTACCGGGAGAACTCCCTGGTGCTGGAAACCGAGTTCCGCACCGACTCCGGCGTGCTGCGGCTGATCGACTTCATGCCGCCGCACGAGGTGAACCAGCACGACGAGCCGTGCGTGGTGCGGATCGTCGAGGGCGTGTCCGGCGAGGTCGGCTTCCAGCTCGACTGGGTGCTGCGCTTCGACTACGGCGATTCGGTGCCGTGGGTGCGGCGGGTCAGCGAGACCGAGCCGGTGCTCGACGAGTACGTCCTGGGCATCGCCGGTCCGCACACCGTCGTGCTGCGCGGCGAGGAACTGCCCACCCGGGTCGACGGCGAACGCGCCCACCGCCACACCGGGACGATCTCCGCCGGTCAGCGCATGTCCTGGGTGTTGCAGTGGTCGTCGGACCCCGACGAGCTGCCCGCGCCGATGGACCCGGAGCAGGAACTGCGGGAGTGCGAGGGGTTCTGGCGGGACTGGTCCGCCAAGATCGTCTACGACGGGCCCTACCCGAAGGCCGTGCGCCGCTCGCTGGCCACGCTCAAGGCGCTGATCTACGCGCCGACCGGGGGCATCGTCGCCGCCCCCACCACCTCGCTGCCGGAAGCCGTTCCCGGCAACCGCAATTGGGACTACCGCTACTGCTGGCTCCGCGACGCCACGCTGGTGCTGCTCGCCCTCGACGACCTCGGCTGCACCTCCGAGGCCGAGGCGTGGCGGCGCTGGCTGGTCCGCTCCGTGGCCGGTGACCCCGCCGACCTGCAGATCATGTACGGCGTCGGCGGCGAGCGGCACCTGATCGAGTGGGAAGCGGACTGGCTGCGCGGGTACCGGGACTCCAGCCCCGTCCGGGTCGGCAACGCCGCCTACCGGCAGCGGCAGCTGGACGTCTACGGCGAGGTGATGGACGCGCTGCACCTGGCCCGCGAACGCGGGCTGGTGGAGAGCGAGGACTCGTGGGCGGTGCAGCGCGGCATGCTCGCCCACCTGGAGCGGATCTGGCGGGAACCCGATCGCGGGCTGTGGGAGGTGCGCGGGCCGGACCGGCACTTCACGCACTCGCAGGTGATGGTGTGGGTCGCCTTCGACCGCGCGGTGCGCGGAGCCGAGGAGGACGGGCTGCCGGGACCGGTCGAGCACTGGCGGGAGCTGCGCGACGAGGTCCGCGAGGAGGTGCTGCGTCGCGCGTGGAACCCCGAGATCCGCGCGTTCACCCAGTTCTACGGCGGAACCTCGCTGGACGCCGCGGTCCTGCTGCTGCCCGCGGTCGGCTTCCTCTCCGGCGACGACGAGCGGATGCGCAGCACCGTCGAGGCGATCCAGCGCGAGCTCCAGCACGGGGTGCTCGTCGACCGCTACACCACCACCGACGAGCCGAGCGAGGTCGACGGCCTGAGCGGGCGGGAGGGTTCGTTCCTGGCCTGCTCGTTCTGGATGGTCGACGCGCTGGTCTACTGCGGCCGGCGCGACGAGGCGGAGCGGATGTTCGACGAACTCGTCGAGATGGCCAACGACGTCGGCCTCTACTCCGAGGAGTTCGACGCCGAGACCGGATGCTTCACCGGCAACTTCCCGCAGGCGTTCAGCCACCTCGCGCTGGTCAACTCGGCGTCGGTCCTCTACGGCGGCCGCACGCGGGAGCAGAAGTCCCGCCGCAACGGGACGGCGGCACCCGCTCAGTCCAGGTGGGAGAAGATGTAGTCGGTGACCGTCTCGGGATCGCCGGGTTTGGCCCAGAGGTAGCCCTGACCGGTCTCGCAGCCGATCTCGGCCATCCGGCGGGCCTGGGCCTGAGTCTCCACGCCCTCGGCGGTGACCGTGAGGCCCAGCGTGTGGGCGAGGTCGACGAGGGTGCCGACGATGCGGGCGTCGACCGGATCAGCGCGTTCGGCGTCGCGCAGGCCCTCCATGAACGAGCCGGCGATCTTGAGCTCGTGCACCGGCAGGTGCCGCAGGTAGGCGAGGTTGGAGTAGCCGGTGCCGAAGTCGTCGATGGCGATGCGCACGCCCATCCGCGACAGCGCGCGCAGCTTGTCCAGCGGCTCGTCGGCGGTGGACATGATCGTGCTCTCGGTCAGCTCCAGCTGGAGCCGGTGCGGGGCGAGACCCGTCTCCTCCAGGATCTCGGCGACGTCGCGGACCAGGTTCGGGTCGCGCGACTGCCGGACCGCGAGGTTCACGCTGACGAACGGCGCCGAGTCGCCGAACCGGTCCTGCCACCGCTTGGCCTGCTCGCACGCCATGTGCAGCACCCACCGGCCGAGCGGGACGATCAGCCCGGTCTCCTCGGCGAGCCCGATGAACTTGTCCGGCCCCAGCCTGCCGAGGTCAGGATGCGCCCAGCGCACCAGCGCCTCGACGCCCACCACCGAGCTGTCCCGCAGCCCGATCAGCGGCTGGTAGTCCACGTAGAACTCGTCGCGCTCCAGCGCCGCGGGCATCGAGGCGGCCAGCCGAAGCCGAGCGACCTCGTTGGCGTTGCGCTCCGGGTCGAACTGCGCCCAGCGGCCCTTGCCGTCGGACTTCGCCCAGTACAGCGTCACGTCGGCGTCGCGCATCAGCTCGGCGGCGGTCTGCCCGTCGACGTTGCGCTCGACGATCCCGATGCTGGCCGAGACGGTCAGCTCGTGGCCGTCGATGCGGATCGGCTCGTCGATCACCGACAGCACCTGCTCGGCGATCTCGACCGCCTGCTCGGTTCCGGTGGAGTTCTGCAGCAGGATGACGAACTCGTCCCCGCCCATCCGCGCGACCAGCCGGTCGTCGCCGTGCACCGCTGCGGCGAGCCGCTCGGCGACGGTCACCAGCAGTTGGTCGCCGACGTGGTGGCCGAGGCTGTCGTTGATGACCTTGAAGCCGTCGAGGTCCATGTAGCACAGCGCGATCCGGTCATCGCGGTCGTGGCGCTTGAGGACCGACTCCAGACGGTCGAGGAACAGCGCCCGGTTCGGCAACCTCGTCAGCGGATCGTGCATCGCCTGGTAGCGGAGCCGTTCCTGCAGCTCCCGGCGGTCGGTGACGTCCTCGATCAGGGCCACCTGGTAGAGCGGTTTGCCTTCGTCGTCGCGGATCAGCGAGACGAACAGCTCGGTCCACACCGTCTTGCCGCTGGGCCGGGAGAACTGCTTCTCCACCCGGAACTGCTCGCGCTCGCCGCGCAGCAGCTCGTCGTAGAGCCGCCAGATCCGCTCCGAGTCGGCGGGGTGCACCATGTCCGGGACGTGCATCCGGCGGATGTCGTCGGAGGAGCGGCCCAGGATGCGCGCCAGCGACGCGTTGACCTCCAAGATCCGGCCCTCGATGTCGGCGATGCCGATGCCGATGGCGGCCTCGGAGAAGATCGCCCGGAAGCGGGCCTCGCTGGTGCGCAACGCCAGCTCGACGGCGTCGCGCGCGTCGAGCACGGCCTGCCTGATGGCCTCCTGCTCGTCGAGCGTGCGCTTGCGCGCGGCCTGCACGAACCCGGAGCACAGCGCCGCTTGCAGCGCGGCGACGCGCTTGCGCCACATCGGGTCGTCGCCGATCCGCAGCACGTCGAGCATCTCGTCACCGATGAGCTCGACGGTGCGTGCCAGCGACTCGGAGCTGGTGAAGTGCACACCGATCAGGTCGGCTCCCACCGCGCGGGCGGGCGAGGCGTCGAAGGGTTCGCCGACCAGCGCGTCGACCAGGCGGTCGGTGTAGCCGTGCAGACGGCCTTCGACCTCGGCGCTGGTCATCGGCACGTAGCTGGTTCCCATCAGCGCCTGCGCCCAGACCGCGGCGAAGCGTCGTCGGTCCGTTCGGTTCACCTTGGCGGCCACCTCGTGAGCGCTGGGCACCGGCGCGGTCCAGCCAGTCATGCCTGGGCGCCCTCCACTCGTCGTCCTAGCCTGGGCCGTCACTCGTCGAAGCATACGACCGGTTGAGCCTGGCGGTCGAACATCATGTACGGCACCCGGAGCAGTCGCGACACCTGTGTCGGGCGGCCATCCGCGTGGCCGAGAGACGAATACCGCAACCGTCCGCGATCAGTTCATCGATGAACGGCGACGGAGTTCGAACCCCCACTATTAGACGCTCAACCCACCCCTAGAGGTTGCGCTGGCAATTCTTCGCCAAAACCCCTGTTCGGGTGCCCCGCAGCTGTACGGATTGAGCCGATCCGGTCAAAAGCTAACACAACATCTTCAGCTTTCGGAAAGCGTTCGCCACACTTTCGGGGCACGATGCGTAGCCGCTCGACATGCTCCACGACTATCCGTGAATGCGAGGCCACGATGACTGCACGCGGTCGCTCAGCCCTGGTCATGATGGTCGCACTGGCGTGCTCGGTGCTCACCGCCCCGGCTCAGGCGAGTCCCACCGACGAGGACAACGCGACGCTGGGATCGCAGATCCGCAAGTTCGAGCCCCTCGACCCCCTGCCGGACCTGAACCTCGACCCGCTGGCCACCGTGCCGGGCATGGACGTCGCCAGCTACCAGGGCAACGTGGACTGGGCGTCCTGGTACGGGCAGGGCAAGCGGTTCGCCTACGTCAAGGCGACCGAGTCCCACAGCTACACCAATCCGTACTTCGCGCAGCAGTACAACGGGTCCTACGACGTCGGCATGATCCGCGGCGCCTACCACTTCGCGATCCCCAACGCCTCCAGCGGAGCCGCCCAGGCGAACTACTTCGTCGACAACGGCGGCGGCTGGTCCGCCGACGGCCGCACGCTGCCCGGTGCGCTGGACGTGGAGTACAACCCGTACGGCCAGGCCTGCTACGACATGAGCGGCGACGCGCTCACCACGTGGATCAAGGACTTCAGCGACACCTACCACGCGCGCACCGGCCGCTACCCGGTCATCTACACGAGCACGAACTGGTGGAACCAGTGCGTCTCCGGCACCTTCGGCACCACCAACCCGCTGTGGATCGCCCGCTACGCCGACAGCCCCGGCGAGCTCCCCCGCGGCTGGCTGCTGTGGACCTTCTGGCAGCACACCTCGGACCCCCTCGACCAGAACACCTTCAACGGCCCCCTCTCAGGCCTCCAAGCCCTCGCCCACGGCTGACCCGGCCGGAGGAGACCTGATCACGACCGCGTTGAGGGGACCGATCACCGCCGCAATCGGGGACCGGAATACGGGAGCAATCCGTCCCTCCCTGCGCGGAAGAGCACCGCGTCGGTGATCGTCTTCGTGGACAATCACCGGCATGGGTGAACGCAAGGTCGGGTTGGTTCTGACGATCTCGTTGGCGATCCTCGTGCTGTGCGGCGTGACCATCGGGTTGCTGGTGTTCGACCCGCGGATCACCGGGGCCGACGCCTTGCGGACCGGGGGTCTCGCGGCCGGGTCGGTGGTCGCGCTGTACGCGCTGTGGCTCAACGATCGGCGGCGGCGCGTCGAGGAGCAGCGGCAGACCCTGGAGAGCCGCCGCACCGACCTGGACCGCGACCGCGTCGCCGACGAGCGCTTCGCCCGCGCGGTCGAGCTGCTGGGGCACGAGACCGACCAGGTCAGGGTGGGTGCGCTGCACGCGCTGGCCGGCCTGGCGCGCAGCAACCGCGACTACACCCAGACCGTCCTCGACGTGCTCTGCTCCTACCTGCGACGCCCCTTCCAGCACCCGCGCTACTCGTCGTCGCAGCGCTGGACGCCGGAGGAGTCCGACGACGCCGAGCGCCAGCTGCAGGTGCGGCTGACCGCGCAGCGCCTGATCACCGAGCTGCTGCCCGGTGCGGACGACGCCGACGAACCCGCCTTCGACCTCGATCTGACCGGGGCGACGCTGGAGTACTTCGAGCTGTCCGACCGCAAGGTCGGCACCGTCCTGCTGCGCTACGCGCACCTGTTCAGCAGCAACAACCTCAGCCGCAGCGTCTTCCACGGCCACGTCTACTTCACCGGCAGCGCCTTCGGCACCGGCCGGCTCAGCGGCAGGTTCCGCTGCGACGACGCGGTGTTCCACCGCCGCGCGTGGTTCAGCGGCGTGCACTTCGGCGGCCCGGTGCGCTGCCAGCGCACCACGTTCCACGGGCCCGTGAAGTTCTCCGACAGCACCTTCGCCGACGAGGTGACGCTGGCCGGCTCGACGTTCGAAGGGCGGTCGGACTTCGACGGCGTCGTCTTCGAGCAGGCCCCGGACCTGACCGGAACGACAGGAGCCCCGACCATCGCGGTCGGGGCTCCTGAGTGAGCGGACTCAGCCGAACAGCTTCGGCAGGGTTCCTTCCCAGGCCTCGCGGAGCTCCGGCAGCGGGATCTCGGTGACGTCCTGGATGTCCAGGGAGTTCGAGCCCGCGTCGGCGACGCCGACCTTGGCCCACGGCAGGCCGCGGGCGGTGCACATGTCGGTGAAGCGCAGCTCCTCGGAGCGCGGGACCGCGACCAGGACGCGACCGGCGGACTCGGAGAACAGCTGGACGAACGGGTCCGCGCCCTCCGGCAGCACCACGCGGGCACCGCACTCGCCGACCAGCGCCGTCTCGACCAGCGCCTGCGCCAGACCGCCCTCGGAGAGGTCGTGCGCAGCGGAGATCATGCCGTCGCGGGAACCCGCGAGCAGGATCTCGGCCAGCAGCTTCTCGCGGGCCAGGTCGACCTTCGGCGGCGTGCCGCCGAGGTGGTCGTGCGCCACGCGGGCCCACTCCGAACCGCCGAACTCCTCGCGCGTCTCGCCGAGCAGGATCAGCGTCTCGCCCTCCTCGCCACCGATGCCGGTGGGGATGCGGCGGGTGACGTCGTCGATCGTGCCGAGCACGCCGACGACCGGAGTCGGCAGGATCGCCTGCTGACCGGTCTGGTTGTAGAAGCTGACGTTGCCGCCGGTGACCGGGATGCCCAGCTCGGCGCAGGCGTCGGCCAGGCCGCGCACCGCCTGCTGGAACTGCCACATCACGCCCGGGTCCTCCGGCGAACCGAAGTTCAGGCAGTTGGTGACGGCCATCGGCGTGGCACCGGTGGTGGCCACGTTGCGGTACGCCTCGGCCAGCGCCAGCTGCGCACCGGTGTACGGGTCGAGCCGGGTGTAGCGGGCGTTGCAGTCGGTGGCGATCGCGATGCCGCGACCGGTCTCCTCGTCGATGCGCAGCACGCCGCCGTCGGACGGCTGGGCCAGCACGGTGTTGCCCCGCACGTAGCGGTCGTACTGGTCGGTGACCCACGCGCGCGAGCACAGGTTCGGCGAGGCGGCCATCGTCAGGATGGTCTCCCGCAGCTCGTCCGGAGTGGACGGACGGGCCAGGGTGTTGGCGTTGTCGGCGGCGATGAGGTCCTGCTCGCCCGGCCGCTCGACAGGACGCTGGTAGACCGGGCCGTGGTGGGCCACGGTCCGCGGCGGCACGTCGACGACGAGCTGGTCCTGCCAGTAGATCTCGAGGTTCTCGCCGTCGGTGACCTCACCGATGACGTTGGCCGTGACGTCCCACTTCTGGCAGACCTTCATGAACTCGTCCACCTTGGACGGATCCACGACGGCGCACATGCGCTCCTGCGACTCGCTGGAGAGGATCTCCGCGGCGTTCATGCCGGTGGCGCGCAGCGGGACCTGGTCCAGGTCGACGCGCATGCCGCCGTCACCGGCCGCGGCCAGCTCGGAGGTCGCGCAGGACAGCCCGGCGCCGCCGAGGTCCTGGATGCCCACGACCAGGCCGGAGTGGTACAGGTCCAGGCAGCACTCGATGAGCACCTTCTCGGCGAACGGGTCGCCGACCTGCACGCTGGGCAGCTTCTTGCGGCCGCCCGCGCTCTCGTCGCCGTCGAAGGTCTCCGAGGCCAGCACGGACACGCCGCCGATGCCGTCGAGGCCGGTGCGCGCGCCGAACAGGATGATCTTGTTGCCCTTGCCGGAGGCGTGCGCGAGGTGCAGGTCCTCGGTCTTCATCACGCCGACGCACATCGCGTTGACCAGCGGGTTCCCGGCGTAGGACTCGTCGAAGACGACCTCGCCGCCGATGTTGGGCAGACCCAGGCAGTTCCCGTAGCCGCCGACTCCGGCGACGATGCCCGGCAGGACGCGCTTGGTGTCCGGGGCGTCGGCGGGGCCGAAGCGCAGCGGGTCGGCGACGGCGACCGGGCGGGCGCCCATCGCCATGATGTCGCGGACGATGCCGCCCACACCCGTGGCCGCGCCCTGGTAGGGCTCGACGTAGGACGGGTGGTTGTGGCTCTCCAGCTTGAAGGTGACCGCCCAGCCGTCGCCGATGTCGACCACGCCGGCGTTCTCACCGATGCCGGCGAGCATCTTGGCGCGCATCTCGTCGGTGGTGGTCTCGCCGAAGTACTTGAGGTGGACCTTCGAGGACTTGTAGGAGCAGTGTTCGCTCCACATCACCGAGTACATCGCCAGCTCGGCCTCGGTGGGCCGGCGGCCGAGGATCTCGCGGATCCGCTGGTACTCGTCGTCCTTCAGGCCCAGCTCGCGGAACGGCTGGTCGACGTCCGGAGAGGTCTTCGCCCGGTCGACGGAGTCGATGTGGCCGGCTCCACCGGCCGTGTCGATCGTGTCGGTCACGCTGCCACCAAAGAATCCAGAACGGACAGGAAGATGCCGAGGCCGTCGTCGGTGGGCCCGGTCAGCGGGTCGATCGCGTGCTCGGGGTGCGGCATCATGCCCGCGATCCGCCCGCGCGCGTCGGTGATGCCCGCGATGTCGCGCCGCGACCCGTTCGGGTTCTCACCGGCGTAGCGGAACAGCACGCGCCCTTCGCCTTCGAGCTGGTCGAGGACGGCCTCGTCGGCCACGTAGTTGCCCTCGCCGTGCTTGATCGGGACGAGCAGCTCGGCGCCGGCGTCGTAGCGGGTGGTCCAGGCGCTGGAGTTGTTCTCCACCTTCAGCCACTGGTCGCGGCACACGTAGTGCAGGCCCGCGTTGCGGGTCAGCACGCCGGGCAGCAGCCCGGACTCGCACAAGATCTGGAAGCCGTTGCACACGCCCAGCACCGGCATCCCCTTGCCCGCGGCGATGATGACCTCGGTCATCACCGGCGCGAACTTGGCGATCGCGCCGCAGCGCAGGTAGTCGCCGTAGGAGAAGCCACCGGGCACGACCACGGCGTCGACGCCCTTGAGGTCGTGGTCGGCGTGCCAGAGGGCGACGGCCTCGCCACCGGCGCGGCGGACCGCGCGCGCGGCGTCGACGTCGTCGAGCGTGCCCGGGAAAGTGATGATGCCGATCTTCACTAGTCCGCCTCTCCGCGATTCACAGTGGTGGTTGCGACCCGCCGAATCTCGCGTTTCGAGGTTTCTTGTGGCCGGTTTGCGTCACGGTCCCCTGAGGCGCGGTGGAGCAGGGCGGAAGCTGGCCGAATGCTGATCATGCTTCCACCCTGCGCACGACGAAGTCCTCGATCACGGGGTTGGCAAGGAGGGTTTCGGCGATGTTGTCGAGCGTGGCGTCGTCGACGTCGTCGGCGACCTCCAGCTCGAACCGCTTTCCCTGGCGGACTTCGGTGATGCCGTCGAACCCGAGACGGGGCAGCGCGTTGGCCACCGCCTGTCCCTGCGGGTCGAGGATCTCCTGCTTCGGCATGACGTCGACAACGACTCGGGCCACGGGTGCTGCTCCCGGTTTCCGTGCAGATCCGCCGGTACCGGCGGATGGCCAGCAGTACGTGCGCAGCGTAACTGACCTGGGCGTTCACCCCGCCGAGCAGGGGCCTGACGTGCGTCGCAGCTCACCCATCGTCTGTGTGCTGCGTCACGAACAGGGGTGGTTGTCTGAACCTCTCCCCGGGTTGGACGTCTTCAGAACATCAACGACATCGCTCGCACTGAGGGGATTTCACGATGCGCAGCTTGAAGACCGTCCTCGCCGGAGCCGCACTCGCCGGCCTCGCGCTGACCGCCGCCGCGCCCATCGCCACCGCCGTTCCGGCCACCACCGGCACCGCGCCGACCGCGGTCACCGCCCAGGGCGGCGGGCTGACCGTCGACCACACCGTGGTGCGCCCGGGTGAGCAGCTGAAGATCCACCTCGACCACGGGCCGGAGGCGCTGAGCTGGATCTCCTCCGGTTCGTTCGTCCGCGACTCCGAGCACCCGATGGGCGCCGACGAGGGCGTGGCCCACGTGGTCCGCGACTCCGGCGGCAGCGCCGACGCGGTCGCCACCATCGGCGACGTCCCGCCCGGCCAGTACGTGGTGCACGCGCGCGTGGGCGGCGGCTCCGTTCCAGGCGTCACCATCACCGTCCAGTGACAGGAGGCGAAGACCGGCGGGGCTCGGGGGTCCGCCGGTCTTCGCCCTCGCGCGGGTGGTGGCAGAGTGGGGCGCGGATTTTCACGCCGCTGAGGAGGATTCGCGTGCACATCACCCACTTCGGACATGCGTGCGTGCTGCTGGAGACCGGTTCGGCCAGGCTGCTGCTCGACCCGGGCTCGTTCTCGACCGACTTCGAGGACCTGCGCGACCTCGACGCCGTGCTGATCACCCACCAGCACCCCGACCACCTCGACTTCGACCGGCTCCCGGGGCTGCTGGCCGCCAACCCGGACGCCCGGCTGGTCGTCGACCCGGGCAGCGCTCCCGCCGTCGCCGAGAAGGGGCTCACCGCCACCACGGCCCGACCCGGCGACGCCCTTGAGCTGGGCGGATCCTCGATCGACATCGTCGGTGGGCAGCACGCGGTGATCCACCCGGACATCCCGAACATCGACAACATCGGCTACCTCGTCGACGACGGCGCCTTCTACCACCCGGGCGACGCGTTCCACGTCCCCGAGCAGCGGGTCGACGTGCTGGGCCTGCCGACCGGCGCGCCCTGGCTCAAGCTCTCCGAGGCCGTGGACTTCCTGCGCGCCGTCGCGCCGCGCGCCGCCGTTCCGATCCACGAAGCGGTCCTGGCGATGCCCGCGATGCACTACCGCAGGTTCGAAGAGCTCAGCCCCTCGGAGACCACGGTCGACGTCCTGCCCCGGGCCTCGGCGACGGAGGTCTAGGCAACGGGCGGTCCGCTCACCAGGCCTCGTGCGGAATCCGCGGCTTCGGGATCCGGTCCAGCTCCGAGCGGACCGTGGCGAACGACGCGTAGGTGACCGGCTCGGCGCCGTGGTGCAGCGCCAGATCCACCGCGTCCAGGATCGCGTGCCGCACCGCCGGTTTCGCCAGCGTCTGCGCCTCCAGCGCCAGGCGGACGGCGCGTCCCCGGCGAGCGGCACGACCGGCGCCCAGCACCAGCGCCCGGCACCACCACGGCTCCGCGACCTCGCCCGGACCCAAGATCCGGATGCGGGACCGCAGCACGCTGCCGGTGCCGAGGTCGCGCACGCCCATGGCGTCCGCGCACACCGCGAAGCCGCGCCGCTGAGCGGCCAGGACCGTGCCCGGCGAGGCCAGCCAGCGCGGCGGGATGAACGTGTGCGTGCGCAGCCCGGCCTGCTCCAGCACCGCCGAGGCCGCCACCAGCCGCAAACCCGCTTCGTGCGCGGGGAGCCGCGCCGCGGGCGCGAGCCGCGAGCGCAGACCGGGCGAGGTGCGGGCGAAGCCGTGCAGGCTCACCGTGTCCCGGTGCTTGAGCCGATCGGCCACCCAGCCGAGCAGCGGCGACCTGCGGTCGCGGGAGTCGAGATCGGTCGGGCTCGGAGAGATCAACAAGGACAGCGGGACGTTCCGGCGGTCCAGCTCCGCGGCGAAATCCGCGCAGCTGTCCAGCGACCGGTGCTCCAGCCCCGACAACGACACCACGAGCGGCGTGCTCACAAACACCCATTCGGCCTGGCGCGGGTGACCGTTACCTGAAAGCCAGGTGTCCCCCCGGCGCAAATCCGGCGAACCTCCACCCCGCAACCATCAAACGCGCAGGCCAGGTCCACCCCGCGACACGCCGCCCAATCCCGCTACCGGGTGAAGCATTCGAATTTCGCGCGAAGTTCGACCCCGAACTTCCGGACTCGAATTTCGCGCGAAATTCGAAAGCCGGTGGTCAGGAGCCCTGAGGCCAGTCCGCGAAGGAGCGGCCCGTGATGCGCTCGTACCCCTCGACGTAGCGGTCCCGGGTCGCCTCGACGATGTGGTCCGGCAGCGCGGGCGGCGGGGTGTCGGAATGGCGGTCCCAGCCGGACTCCTCCGAGGTCAGCCAGTTGCGGACGAACTGCTTGTCGAAGGACGGCTGCACCTTGCCCGCCTCGTAGCCGTCGACCGGCCAGTAGCGGGACGAGTCCGGGGTGAGCACCTCGTCGCCGAGCACCAGCTCACCGGCGGCGTTGCGGCCGAACTCGAACTTCGTGTCCGCCAGGATCACGCCGCGCTCGCGCGCGTGCTCCGCCGCGCGGGCGTAGACGCGCAGCGTCAGGTCGCGCAGCTCGGCGGCGAGCTCGTGGCCCTCCTTCGCGGCGACCGCCTCGAAGCTCACGTTCTCGTCGTGCTCGCCGATCTCGGCCTTGGTCGCCGGGGTGAAGATCGGTTCCGGCAACCGCGACGCCTCGACCAGCCCGTCCGGCAGCGCAACGCCGCACACCGAACCGGTGCGCTGGTAGTCGATCAGCCCGGAACCGGTCAGGTAGCCGCGGGCCACGCACTCGACCTGCACCATGCTCAGCCGCTTGACCAGCAGCGCGCGGCCGCGGACCTCGGCGGGGATGCGCGGGTCGTCGTAGGCCACCAGGTGGTTGGGCAGCTCGTCGGCCAGCAGCTCGAACCAGAACACGCTCATCGCGGTGAGCACGGCGCCCTTGTCCGGGATCGGCGTGTCCAGCACGTGGTCGTAGGCCGAGATGCGGTCCGAGGCGACCAGCAGCAGGTGTTCGTCGTCAACGGCGTGCAGCTGGCGAACCTTGCCTGCCGCGATCTGGGGGTAATCGGCGAGTGCAACCACGACGCGATTGTCTCCCACCGCAGGTTGGCGGCTCGCACGTGGTGGGATTGAGGGGATCAGGAGGAGGAGATCGTGACCGAGAATTTCACCGACTGGCTGCGCGGTCGCAGCGAACCCGACTGGACCCAGGTCGTGGAGCACCCGTTCACCGACGCGCTGTTCGACGGGTCGATGCCCGACGAGTACATGAGCTCCTACCTGGTGCAGGACTACCAGTTCGTGGACGACTTCCTGGCGCTGCTCGGCGCCGCCGTCGCCCGGGCCGACCGGTACTCCTCGCGGCTGGCGCTGGCGGGCAGCATCGCGGTGGTCACCAGCGAGGAGAACACCTACTTCCAGCGCTCCTTCGACGCGCTGGGCATCGGTGAGGCCGACCGGGTCAGCCCGGAGCTGGACCCGGCGACCGCGGCGTTCCGCGATCTGATGCGCGACACCCGCGACAACGGCGGCTACGCCGAGATCCTGACGGTGCTCACGGTCGCCGAGTGGACCTACCTGGAGTGGGCGGTGCGCGCACCGGCGAAGCCGGACAGCTTCGTCCACGCCGAGTGGATCGAGCTGCACGCCAACCCCGACTTCGAGGAGTGGGTGAGCTGGCTGCGCTCCGAGCTCGACCGCGTCGGCGCCGGCCTCGACGAACGCGAACGCGCCCGCTGCCTGCGCCTCTTCCAGCAGGCAACCAAGTGCGAAGTCGACTTCTTCAACGCCCACTGGGACTGAGGACCGTTGGAGAACCGCTCGTCACCGGCCGGGGTTTCGGACTTCAGTGGAAATCCGCACACGGGTTTCCACTGAAATCCGGAACCCGCCGATGGTCGGGAGGCTCGGAGCTGGTGAGGGGTGGGGTCAGAGGATGTCGCTCGGGGAGTAGGTCGCGGCCTGGGGGTACTGGGTCGCGACCTTCTCCACTGCGGCGACGACGTCGCTGACCTGGGCCGACGCCGCGCCGGTGAAGGCCAGCTTGTCGGCCAGCAGGGCTTCCAGCTGCTCGCGGTCGAGCGGCAACCGCTCGTCGGCGGCGAGCCGGTCGAGGAGGTCGTTGCGCTCGGCACCCTGCTCGCGCATGTCCAGGGCGACCGCGACGGCGTTCTCCTTGATCGCCTCGTGCGCGACCTCCCGGCCCACGCCCGCGCGAACCGCGCCCATGAGCACCTTGGTGGTGGCCAGGAACGGCAGGTAGCGGTCGAGCTCGCGGGCCACGACGGCCGGGAACGCGCCGAACTCGTCGAGCACCGTCAGGAACGTCTCGAGCAGGCCGTCGAAGGCGAAGAACGCGTCCGGCAGCGCCACCCGGCGGACCACCGAGCACGACACGTCGCCCTCGTTCCACTGGTCACCGGCCAGTTCCGCGCTCATCGAGACGTACCCGCGCACGATCACCGCGAGACCGTTGACGCGCTCGCAGGAACGGGTGTTCATCTTGTGCGGCATGGCGCTGGAGCCGACCTGGCCGGGCTTGAACCCCTCGGTGACCAGCTCGTGCCCGGCCATCAACCGGATCGTCTTGGCGACGCTGGAGGGCGCGGCGGCCAGCTGCGAGAGCAGGCTCAGCACCTCGAAGTCCAGCGACCGCGGGTAGACCTGGCCGACGCTGGTGAGCGTGCTGGCGAAGCCGAGGTGACCGGCGACGCGGCGCTCCAGCTCGGTGAGCTTGTCGGTGTCGCCGCCGAGCAGGTCGAGCATGTCCTGAGCGGTGCCGACCGGGCCCTTGATGCCGCGCAGCGGGTAGCGGTCGAGGAGCTCTTCGAGGCGGCGGAAGGCCACCAGCAGCTCGTCGGCGGCCGTGGCGAAGCGCTTGCCCAGCGTGGTGGCCTGCGCGGCGACGTTGTGCGAACGACCGGCCATGACCAGCTCGGAGTTCTGCCCCGCGAGCGTGGCCAGACGGACGAGCACGGCGACCGTGCGGTCGCGGACGTGCTCCAGGCTGCGGCGGACCTGCAGCTGCTCGACGTTCTCGGTCAGATCCCGCGAGGTCATGCCCTTGTGGATCTGCTCGTGACCGGCGAGGGCGTTGAACTCCTCGATCCGGGCCTTCACGTCGTGCCTCGTCACGCGCTCGCGCGCGGCGATGGAGTCGAGGTCGACCTGCTCCAGCACCCGCTCGTAATCGGCCACGGCCTGCTCCGGCACCTCGATGCCGAGGTCGGCCTGGGCGCGCAGCACGGCCAGCCAGAGGCGCCGCTCGAGAACGATCTTGTGCTGCGGCGACCACAGCTCGACCAGCTCCGGAGAGGCGTAGCGACCGGCGAGAACATTCGGAATGCTGGGCTTGTCCGTCACCCGCCCAGGATAGGTGACGGCCGTGTCGACTCGTTCTGCGTGGCGGTGCGGGGGAACCTGAGCGGCTCCGTGATCTCCGCGCGCCACGAAGCCGCAGCTGCTCAGGTGGGGCACTGAGAATGCACCTTCGGTGCTTGCCTGACGGGTGTTCAGAGCCCGGTCTTCCAGGCCGGGGAGTCCGCTGGGACCACCTCCGGCGTGGCCGGGACGAAGTCCGGGTACTTCTGGCCGGCGCCGGTGTTGAAGAGCACGACCCTGTCGGTGTCGGTGACCGCGCCGGTGTCGCGGAGCCGGCGGAGCGCGGCGAACGTCGCGACCCCTTCGGGCGCCGGGTAGACGCCCTCGGAGGCGGCGAGCTCCCGGGTGGCCTCGCGCATCTCGTCCTCGCTCACCGACACCGCCGTGCCGCCGGAATCGCGGACGGCGTCGAGGATCAGGTAGTCGCCGACGGCGACGGGAACCCGCAGGCCGCTGGCGTCGGTGGTGGCGTCCTCCCAGCGCGGCGCGTGCCGTTCGCCCTGGTCGTGAGCGCGGACGATCGGAGCGCAGCCCTCGGCCTGGACGACGACCATGCGCGGGCGTTGCTCGCCGATCCAGCCGAGCTCGGTCATCTCGGCGAACGCCTTCCACATGCCGACCAGCCCGGTGCCGCCGCCCGTCGGGTAGATCACCACGTCCGGCAGCTCCCAGCCGAGCTGCTCGGCCAGCTCGTAGCCGAGCGTCTTCTTGCCCTCCACGCGGTAGGGCTCCTTGAGCGTGGAGACGTCGAACCAGCCGCGCGCCTCGGAGGTGGTGCGCACCAGGCGTCCGGCGTCGTCGATCAGACCCTCGACCAGCCACGTGTCGGCACCGGAGACGACGGCTTCGACCTGGTTGATGCGCGGGCAGTCCTCGGGCATCACCACTCCGGCGGCCAGTCCGGCGCGCGCCGCGTAGGCGGCGAGCGCCCCACCGGCGTTGCCCGCCGACGGCGCGGCGACGGACTTGGCGCCCAGCTCCCGGGCTCGTGACACGGCGGCGGACATGCCGCGCGCCTTGAAGCTGCCGGTCGGGTTCTGCCCCTCGTCCTTGATCCGCACGTCGGCGATGCCCAGGCGCTCGGACAGCCGCGGCGCGGCCAGCAGCGGCGTGAACCCCTCGCCGAGGCTGACGATGTGCTCGGCGTCGCGGATCGGCAGCACCTCCCGGTACCGCCACATCGAGGGCTCCCGGGTCAGCAGGTCCGACGGCCGCAGGCGGACGTTCGCCAGGTCGTAGCGCGGGTACAGGACCTTGCCGCACTCCTCGCACAACCGGTGCAGGACGTCGGCGTCGAAGGTCCGTCTGCACGCCGTGCACTCGAGGTGGCTGAGGGTGCTGCCCGTTGAGTTCACCATGAGCGAATCCTGACCCGCCGAACCCGTCCGGTCCACCGGCGTTCACGTCGTGAAACATTTCCAGTCAATCGCTGGTTCGGCGAAATCATCAATTCCGCTCGATCAGGTGTGGGATTCTGGACTAATACAACGGCGCGAACTTATCGTTGGCCGACGCATTCGCGGCTGTGCACAGGAACGGGAGCGGATGAACATCACCAGGTTCGCCGAAGATCGCCAGGACGTGTTCTGGATCGTGGGCACAGGTCAGGCCGAACGCCACGCCACGACCATGCGACCAGGCGCGGTCTATGCCGGGCAATGCGTAGCGGCGCTCTGCGACGTTCAGATCAAGATTCCGCAGTCAACCCCGATCGGGCGCGATCCGATGACGAAGAAAGTCACGAGAAAGTGCCCGGCGTGCGAAGGAATCGTCGAGGTCAAGAATTATGCGGAATCCTGCTGGGACTTTTAATGTGAAAGAGCGTCCTCGGTTCGCCGGATGACCGAGCGGCGTTCTTGCACGCGAATCAGGAGAGCTGCGTCCGCAACATTCTGCGGGCCACGCCGCGCGGATCGGGATCGGACTCGATCAGCGCGTTCACCACGGCTCCGTCGACCAGCGCGACCAGTTCGGTGAGCCGCTCCGCACCCACCTCCACGCCGCTGCGGTAGAAGATCTCCGCGAGCAGCTTCTGCAGCTCGACGGCCATCTCGCGCATCAGCGGGGCCAGGTAGGGGCGGCGCGGCGAACCGACCAGCCGCTCGTAGCGCAGCAGCACCGGCTCGACTCCGCCGTGCCGGGAGTCCACGCCCAGGAGCAGGTCCAGCAGGAGCTCGATCACCGCGTCGGTGCTGCGCTGCTGCTCGGACAGATCGGCGAGGCGAGCTCGCCCGGCGGCGAGCTCCTCCCTCGCGTTGTGCTCCACCGCTGCGGTGATCAGGTCTTCCAGCGAGGAGAAGTAGTAGGTGGTCGACGCCAGCGGGAGCGCGGCGCGCTCCGCCACGGCGCGGTGCCGCACCGCGTCGAACCCGCCCTCGACGAGCAGCTGCGCCGCAGCCGCCACCAACGCCTGCCGCCGCCGCTCGCCCTTCGGTGTGCTGGCCGCTGTCATGACCTGCGATCCTATGCCGTGTCCGGAACATCCGGTTGATCGCCGCTGCGGAGGAGCCCCGCAGCACGGACGACCAGCCGCTTCACCGATCAGAACCGGGTGGCGAGGTCCCCGGCGATGCTGCCGACCCGCGCGACGAACGGAGCCGCCGGCGAACCGGCCTCGGGCTCGCTGAGCACCACCACGAGCTTGCCGCTGCGCGCCTTGCGCACCGACTGCTGCGCACCGTCCGGACGCTGCACGTCACCCGGGGCCGACTGACCCGCCTGCGCCGCGCCCGCCGGGCTGATCATCACCGTCACCCGCCCGGCCGCGGCACCGTCGCGCAGCGAGAACGCCGCGGCCTTCGCGCCGGTCGGGCACGTGCGCACCGATGTCGGCGTGGTGCTCCCGGCTTCGGGCAGCGTGGCCTCGACCGCTTCGACCAGCGACGCGTCCGGCTGGCAGCCGGCCGAGCGCGGGGTGATCCCGCCGGACTCGACCTGCGGGCCGGGCGCCACCGTCAGCGGTACCACCGGCGGCGGGCTCGCCACCGTGTCGGTCGTCGACGAGAACCAACCGGCTCCCACACCGATCCCGCCGACCAGCACCGCGGCCGCCACCGCCGTCCCACCGGCGGTCGCGGTCATCCGGCGCCGGGCCGTGATCCGCCGCGACGCCGTCGAGATGTCACCTTCGTCGAACGACGCCGGCGGAACGGCTCGCACCGAGTCACGGAAAAGCTCTTCGAGCTTGCGCTCGTCCAACCCGCACCCCCTTCACGCGGACCTCAGATCCCCGAGCTCGTCTCCCAGCACCTCTCGCAGCGTCGCCAACCCCCGGGCGCACTGGCTCTTCACGGTTCCTTCGCTGCATCGCATCACCGCCGCCACTCCCGCGACGTCCAGCCCCTCGAGGAACCGCAGGACCAGCACGGCGCGCTGCTTCGGCGGCACCTTGCGCAACCCCGCGATGAGGGTCTGCCTGGTGGACACCGAGTCGTCCACGTCCGGGTCGTCGACCGGACTGTCGGGCAGAGTCTCGGCGGCCCTCTCCCGTCGCCAGGGCCGCCTCGACTCGTCGATCACCGCCCGGGTCAAGGTCCGGCGCACGTACGCGTCGAGCGCGCCCTTGTCCCGGACCTTTCGCCAGTGGCGGTGCAGGGCGATGAACGCGGTCTGGGCGAGATCGTCCGCGCGGTGCCAGTCGCCGCACATCATGTACGCCATCCGACGCACCGCCTCCCGCCGAGCCACGAAGTACTCCGCGAACTCCTGCTCTTCGCGCTGGTCCACGCGGAACTCTCCGCTCGTTCGTTGCCTGCACTGCTATGACGGGATCGCGTGCCCGAACCGTTGCACGCTGTTTCGAGCCGATCCACCTGTGATTGATACCGCAGCGGTGAGATCACGTCCCACAGGGCCATTGCCTCGACCCCGTGCAGGTGTGATGTGATCTGTTCGTGACCACTCCGGCGTCCATCGACCTCCGCTCCGACACGGTGACTCGTCCCGACGAGCAGATGCTTGCCGCGATGGCCGCCGCCGAAGTCGGCGATGACGTACTCGACCACGATCCCACCATGCGCGCGCTCGAGGAACGGGTGGCCCAGCTTCTGGGCACCGCCTCGGCGTTGTGGGTGCCCAGCGGCACGATGGGCAACGTGATCGCGCTGATGCTGCACCTCAAGCGCGGCGACCGCTTCCTCGCGCCGCGCGGTGCGCACGTGCTCAACCACGAGCTCGGTTCGGCGGCGTGGCTGGCGGGCGGGATGCCGGATCCGCTGGAGTGGGACGCCGGTCCGGGCGCGCCCACGGCCGAGGCGGTGCGCACGCAGGCGAACCTGACCATGGCCTACGACGCCCTGCACACCACGTTGCTGTGCCTGGAGAACACCCACAACGGCGCGGGTGGCGCGGTCCTGCCGCCGCACGAGCACGCACGGCTGGCGGCCGCGGCGAAGGAGCTCGGCCTCAAGGTGCATCTCGACGGCGCCCGGCTGTGGAACGCCTCGGTGGCGCTCGGGGTGCCGCCCGCGGCGCTGACGGTGGGCGTGGACAGCGTGCAGGTCTGCCTGAGCAAGGGCCTCGGCGCGCCGGTCGGATCGGTGCTGGCCGGAGAGGCGGAGTTCATCAAGGCCGGACGGCGGATCCGCAAGATGCTCGGTGGCGGCGTCCGGCAGGGCGGCGTGCTGGCCGCGGCCGGGCTGATCGCGCTGGACCGCGTCGACGCGCTGGCCGATGATCACGACAACGCGCGGGTGCTCGCCGACGGCCTGACCGAGCGCGGCTGGCAGGTGACCGCGCCGCAGACGAACATGCTGCTGGCGGCGGTCCCCGACGTGCAGCTGACGTTGCAGCGGCTGCGCTCGGTGGGCGTGCTGGCGGTGCCGATGAACGGGCAGGTCCGGTTCGTCACGCACCGGGACGTGTCCAAGTCCGACGTGGAAGAGGCGTTGCGCCGGATCGGCGAAGCCGGGATCTAGGAGCGGAGGTTCGAATGCTGCGGTGGATCGTGTTCGACTACGGCGAGGTCATCAGCCGACGCACCCGCGCACTGCCCGAGATGGCCGCACTGCTGAACACCGATCCCGCGGACTTCGAGGACGCCTACTGGGCCGAGCGCCGGGACTACGACGCGGGCCTGTCCGACGTCGGCTACTGGCGCGCGGTGGCGGCACGGCTGGACCGCGAGCTGGACGACTCGCTGATCCACCGCCTGACCAGCGTCGACGTCGACGGCTGGATGTCCGCGGGCCCGGATTCGCTGGCGCTGCTGGAAGACCTGCACCGGCGCGAGGTGCCGCTGGCGCTGCTGTCCAACGCCTCGACGACGTTCGCCCGCGCCGGTGAGAGCAAGCCGTGGGCGCGGTTCTTCGACCACCTGCTGTTCTCCGGCGACCTGCGCGTCACCAAACCCGCGCCGGAGATCTGGCGGATCCTGCTCGACACCATCGGCGCCGAGCCCGCGGAGTGCCTGTTCTTCGACGACCGCGCGGAGAACATCGCAGGAGCCCGGGAAGCAGGCCTCAACGCCGAGCTCTGGCACTCGGCCGACCACGCCCGCGATCTCCTCCAGCAACAACTGGCCGCCTGAGCCGAAGGCGCCTGTCGGAGGACGCGGCGGAGCCGCTGTTCCAGGTGGGGACTCAGCTCGCACCGCCGCAGGTTCTTCAGCGGTTTCGTGGCGAATACGCCGGGACGCCGGGACGCCGTTGGCATACATCAGGAGCGGCGCACGGAGTCCACGGAACCGCTCAGGTTCTGCTACCCGCACCGCTGAGCGAAGCAATTCCCTGAACAGCTCTCAGGGCTTGATTTCCTTCTTGTCCTTGGCCCAGCCCAGAGCAGCCGTGGCGACGAACAGGACCCCGCCGATCACGGCGAGCCAGAACAGGCCCTTGATCAGCACTCCGGCGACGGAGACCACCAGCCACAGGACCAGCAGACCGCCGATCACCTTCCACACCATCACGACCACCTCTTCACCGGGAGCGTCCCGCACGTCCAGCGTGCCAGAGGGAACGCGGAAATCGGCAGGTCGAAGGCCCGGTTCCGGGAAACATCAGGGTGCCCCTGAGTCCCGGAACCGGCCTACAGCCAGGCTCCGAGTCGCTGGACGGCCTCGGTGATGTCGCGGGGATCGCCCGCGAAGGACAGGCGCAGGTAGTGGTGGCCGCGGTCCGGGTCGAAGTCGACGCCGGGGACCAGCGCCACGCCGGTGTCGTCGAGGAGACGCCGGCAGAACGACGCCGCGTCGTCGGTGTGATCGCTGATGTCCACCCACGCGTAGAAGGCGCCGTCGGCCGGGGCGACCTTGGTGATGCCCGCTTCGGCCAGGCCGTCGAGCAGCAGCGTCCGGTTCTGCCGGTAGCGCTCGACGTGGGCCTCCACCTCGTCGTAGGCCTCCGGGCTGAACGCCGCGACGGCCGCCTGCTGCGAGATCGCGGGCGGGCAGAGGGTGAAGTTGCCGGTCAGCGAGTCGACGGCGCGCAGCAGGCGCGGTGGCACGAGCATCCAGCCGAGCCGCCACCCGGTCATCGACCAGAACTTGGAGAAGCTGTTGACCACGATCGCCTCGGCGGAGAACTCCCGCGCGGTGTGCAGCGGCTCGCCGTAGCTGAGGCCGTGGTAGATCTCGTCGCTGATCAGCTGCACCCCGTTGGCCTCGCACCAGCCGGCGAGCCCGGCGAGCTCGTCGCGGGAGAGCACGGTGCCGGTCGGGTTGGCGGGGCTGGCGACGATCAGCCCGCGCACCGGCTCGTCGAGGGCTTCGAGCATCTCGACGGTCGGCTGGAACCGGGTGGACGCGTCGCAGGGCAGCTCCACGACCTCGCAGCCCAGCGCGGACAGGATGTTGCGGTAGGCCGGGTATCCGGGGCTGGCCAGCGCGACCCGGTCACCGGCGTCGAAGGCGCCGAGGAACGCCAGCAGGAACGCGCCGGAGGCGCCGGTGGTCACCACGACCTCGTCGACCGGGACCGAGCGGCCGTAGGCCTTCTCGTAGTGCCCGGCGATGGCTTCCCGCAGCTCCAGGACGCCCAGCTGCTCGGTGTAGCCGAGCGCGTTGCTCTCCAGCGCCCGCGCGGCGGCCTCGCGGACCGCCTTCGGTGCCGGGGTGGAGGGCTGACCGGCGGCCAGCGACACGACGTCGCCGCGCGCCCGCTGGCGGGCGGCTGCGGCCGTGAGGACCTCCATGACCTGGAACGGGTCGACGTTCGCGCGTTGAGCTGCGGCCAGCGCGGCGGGCTTCACCATGCGAGCCAGCGTGCCAGATGTCGGCGCGGATCCCGACGACCGGGAGCCACTTCGAGTCAGGACTTCGGGACGCTGATCTCGCCGTCGACCGCGCGACGGGCGATGTCGGTGCGCCAGTGCGCGCCGGGCAGGTGGACGCGCTCGACCCGCTCGTAGACCTCGTCGCGCGCGGCGCCGAGGTCGGGACCGGTGGCCACGACCGACAGGACCCGTCCGCCCGAGGACAGCACGGCGCCGTCCTCGCGGCGGCGCGTGCCGGAGTGCAGCACGCCCTGCAGGTCCGAGCCCTGGATGACGTCGTCGACGCGCGGGCGACCCGGGTAGCCCTCGGCGGCCAGCACGACCGTCACCGCCGAGCCCTGCTCCCACTCCAGCGCGGGCTGCTCGGCGAGCTCACCGCGCGCCACGGCGTTGAACAGCTGCGCCAGCGGGGTGTGCAGCAGCGCCAGCACGGCCTGGGTCTCGGGGTCGCCGAAGCGGCAGTTGAACTCGATGACCTGCGGGCCGTTCGAGGTCAGCGCGAGACCGGCGTAGAGCAGGCCGGAGAACGGGGTGCCGCGGCGGTCGAGCTCGTCGACGGTGGGCTGCACGACCGTGCGGACCACGGTGTCGACCAGGTCGTCCGGGGCCCACGGCAGCGGCGCGTAGGCGCCCATGCCGCCGGTGTTCGGTCCCGCGTCGCCGTCGCCGACGCGCTTGAAGTCCTGCGCGGGCAGCAGCGGGACGACGGTGGTGCCGTCGACCAGGCAGAACAGCGAGGCCTCAGGGCCGTCGAGGAAGGACTCCAGCAGCACCGGGTGGCCGCCGTCGAGCAGCTTCATGGCGTGCGCGCGGGCGGCGTCGAAATCGCCGGTGACCAGCACGCCCTTGCCCGCGGCCAGACCGTCGTCCTTGACCACCCAGGTCGGGCCGAAACCGGCCAGCGCGGCGTCCAGCTTCGCGGGGTTGTCGACGATCTCGCTGCGCGCGGTCGGCACGCCGGCGGAGACCATGACGTCCTTGGCGAAGGCCTTGGACCCCTCGATGCGGGCCGCCGCCTTGGACGGGCCGAAGCACGGGATGCCCGCCGCGCGCACGGCGTCGGAAGCGCCTGCGACCAGCGGCGTTTCCGGTCCGAAGACGACCAGGTCGGCCTTCCAGCGGGTGGCCAGCGCGGCCACCTCGTCGGGCTTGGCGACGTCGACGGCGTAGGACTCGGCGAGCGCTGCGGTACCGGCGTTGCCGGGCGCGCAGGCCAGTGCCGTCACGGACGGGTCACGGGACAGCGCCAACACGATCGCATGTTCCCGGCCGCCGCCGCCGATCACGAGGATTCGCACAAAACGCAGCGTAGAGCGTGCGGTGGGCCACTTGGCGGTTGCCCCCGGGAAGTGTTGCCGCCGGATGGCGCATCGCAGGTCGCGCGGCGTTCACCCGGCGGTCGGCCGCTCGTCGCACTGGTGTGCCCCGGGCGTCGGTTTCGGGGAGTTGGGTGAAGCCGCAACAGTCGGAACGGGGAGAACGCATGACGATTCGGGGACGATTGATCGCTTTGTCCGTTGTGGGAGCCGCCGCGCTCGGGGTGATCACCTCGGTGGGGCCCGCTGCCGCCGAGCCGGCCCCGGACACCGCGCAGATCGAGGTGTTCGGCCACCGCGGCGCCTCCGGCTACCGGCCGGAGCACACGCTCGCCTCCTACGAGCTGGCCGCTCGGATGGGCGCCGATTACATCGAGCCCGACCTGGTTCCCACCAAGGACGGCGTGCTGGTCGCCCGGCACGAGAACGAGATCGGCGGTACCACCGACGTCGCCGAGCACCCGGAGTTCGCCTCCCGCAAGACCACCAAGGTCATCGACGGCACCGAGATGACCGGCTGGTTCACCGAGGACTTCACGCTCGCCGAGCTCAAGACGCTGCGGGCCAAGGAGCGCATCCCGGACATCCGCCGGCACAACACGGTCTACGACGGCCTCTACGAGGTGCCGACCTTCCAGGAGGTGCTGGACCTGCGGGCGCGGCTGTCGAAGGAGCTCGGACGCGACATCGGCGTGGCTCCGGAGACCAAGCACCCCAGCTACTTCCGCGGTCTCGGCCTGGCGCTGGAGCCCGGCGTGGTCGAGGCGCTGGACGCCAACGGCCTGAACAAGCGGGGCGCGAAGGTCGTCGTGCAGTCCTTCGAGGTCGGCAACCTCAAGGAGCTGCGCGAACAGCTCCAGGTGCGGCTGGTGCAGCTGATCAGCAACAGCGGCGCGCCGCAGGACTTCATCGAGTCCGGTGACCCGCGCACCTACGCCGACATGGTCACGCCGGAGGGGCTGAAGGAGATCTCGACCTACGCGGACGTGATCGGCCCCGACACCAAGGTGATCCTGCCGGTCGACGAGAGCAACCACCTCACCGAGCCGACCGCGGTCGTCGCCGACGCGCACGCCGCCGGTCTGCAGGTCGTGCCCTACACCGTCCGCGCGGAGAACACCTTCCTGCCGGCCGACTTCCAGTCCTCGCAGGACCCGGCCCAGTGGGGCGACGCCCTCGGCTTCTTCCACGCCCTGTTCGACCAGGGCATCGACGGCATCTTCAGCGACATGCCGGACCTCGCCATCACCGCCCGAGACCAGCGCTGACCCCTGCTTCCCACCGGGTCGACCGGATTTCAGTGGAAATCGGGAACCGGACTTCAGTGGAAATCGGAGGTCTGAGTTCCACTGGAATCCGGTCCCCGGGGGTGGAGTGCGAGACGAGTGAGACCGTCGTCCCCGTTCGGGGGCGGCGGTTTCGTCGTTTCGGGTGATCGGCGCGCAGCGCACCTAGGGTGTCCATCGTGGACGGAGGTGCGAGTTGGTCCAGCTGATCCTGGTCCTGATCGGGGCGTTGCTGGTCACGGCGTTGGCCCGGAGCCGGGAGATCGCGGCGCCGCTGCTGCTGGTGGCCGTCGGCCTGGCGGTGTCGCTGGTGCCCGGCCTCGACGAGCTGAACATCGAACCCGAGCTGCTGCTCACGGTCGTGCTGCCCCCGCTGCTGCACGCGGCGGCGCTGGAGAGCTCGTTCACCAACTTCCGGGCGCGGCTCCGGCCGATCGCGCACCACGGCGTGCTGCAGGTGATCGCCACGTCGTTCGTGCTGGGCTGGATCGCGTTCCTGCTGATCCCGGACCTGCCGCTGGCCTCGGCGATCGTGCTGGGCGCGGTGATCGCACCACCGGACGCGGTGACCGCGGCGGCGATCGGCCGCCAGCTGAAGCTGCCGCGCGGGGTGATGACGGTGCTCGGCGGCGAGAGCCTGATCAACGACGCGGCGGCGCTGACGATCTACCGGATGGCGGTCACCGCCGCGGTGGGCACGACCCCGACCCTGGGCGAAGGTCTCGGGGTGTTCGCGCTGGCCGTGGCGGTCGGAGTGGTGCTGGGCCTGGCGTTCGGGATGCTCGCCCAGCTGGCCCGCCAGCACATCCCGGACGTGCAGGTCGCGACGCTGCTGGGCGTGCTGGTGCCGTTCATCGCCTACCTGACGGCCGAGGAGCTCAACGGGTCGGGAGTGCTCGCGGTGGTCACCGCCGGGCTGTACGTCGGCCACAACCTGCCGCGTGCGCGCGCCGCCGGGCGGCTGCAGGAGCACACCGTGTGGGCCTCGATCAACCTGCTGCTGGAGAGCCTGGTGTTCGCCTACATCGGTCTGCAGCTGAAGTCCGTGGTCGCCGAACTGCTGGGCTCGGGACGGCCGATGGGCGGGCTCCTGCTTGCCGCGCTGCTGATCCTGCTGTCGGCGACGGCGTTCCGGGTGCTGTGGATGTTCGCCTCGAACTACCTGCCCGGGGTGTCGCACCTGATCGGCAGCGGCAGGCAGCGCGGGAGCCGGTGGCGGCGCACGACGGTGCTGTCCTGGGCGGGGATGCGCGGCGTGGTGACGCTGGCTGCGGCGGGCGCGATCCCGTTCACCACCGACAGCGGAGCTCCGCTGCCCGGCCGGGAGGTGATCCAGTTCGTCGCCGCGGTGGTCACGGTCGGCACGATCCTGCTGCAGGGCACCACGCTGCCTCCGCTGATCAGGCGGCTGGGCATCACCGACCCGGAGGAAGCGCGCATCGACGACCAGGCCGAGGCGGAGGCTCGCCGGACCGCCACGAACGCGGCTCTGGCCTACCTGGACGGCCTCACGCCGGGGGAGGCGGAGTGCGAGCGCTCCGCGCTGGACCGGATGGTCGCCAGGATGCGGGACATGGTCGAGCACCAGGGCCTGGCGGCCGCCGAGCAGGTGGGGCGCACTCCGGCGGAGCGCGCCGACACCTCGACCCGGACGTTCTCCGAGCTGCGCCGCAACATCATCGCGGTGCAGCGCTCGGCGATCGCGGACGAACGCGACGCGGGACACCTCGACGACGAGGTGCTGCGCCGCGTCCTCCGCGAACTGGACCTGCAGGAAGCGGCCCTGGAAGGTTCCTGGCGGAACCGGTGAGGATCAGGCCATCGAGTGGCGCACGATCGTCTGATCGCGCCCCGGACCCACGCCGACCGCCGACACGCGGGCGCCGGAGAGCTCCTCGATGCGCTCGATGTAGGCGCGGGCGTTGGCAGGCAGGTCCTCGAAGGTGCGGCAGTCGCTGAGGTCCTCCCACCAGCCCGGCATCTCCTCGTACACCGGAACCGCGTGGTGCACGCCGGTCTGGGTCATCGGCATGTCCTCGACCCGCTCGCCGTCGACGTCGTAGGCGACGCAGATCGGGATGGTCTCCAGGCCGGAGAGCACGTCGAGCTTGGTCAGGAAGTAGTCGGTGATGCCGTTGACGCGGGTCGCGTAGCGGGCGATCACCGCGTCGAACCACCCGGTCCGCCGCGAGCGACCGGTGGTCACGCCGAACTCGCCGCCCTGCTTGCGCAGGTTCTCGCCGGCCTCGTCGGTCAACTCGGTCGGGAACGGGCCCGCACCGACGCGCGTGGTGTAGGCCTTGAGGATGCCGATCACCGCGCTGATCTTCGTCGGGCCGATGCCGGAACCGGCCGAAGCGCCACCGGCGGTCGGGTTCGACGAGGTCACGAACGGGTAGGTGCCGTGGTCGACGTCGAGCAGCGTGCCCTGGGAACCCTCCAGCAGCACCCGCTCGCCGCGCTCCAGCGCCTTGTTGATCAGCAGCTTGGTGTCGGCGATGCGGCCCGCGAACTTCTCCGCCTGCCCCAGCACGGTGTCCACGACCTCCTCCGCGTCGATCGCGCGGCGGTTGTAGACCTTGACCAGGATCTGGTTCTTGATGTCGAGGGCGGCCTCGACCTTCTGGCGCAGGATCTTCTCGTCGAGCAGGTCCTGCATCCGGACGCCGACGCGAGCGATCTTGTCCTGGTAGCAGGGGCCGATGCCGCGACCGGTGGTGCCGATCTGCTTCTTGCCCAGGTACCGCTCGGTCACGCGGTCGATGGCCACGTGGTACGGCATGATCAGGTGCGCGTCGGCGGACAGCAGCAGCCGCGAGGTGTCGACCCCGCGCTCCTCCAGACCTGCGAGCTCCTCCAGCAGGACGCCCGGGTCGACGACGACGCCGTTGCCGATCACGTTCGTCACGCCGGGGGTCAGGATCCCCGACGGGATGAGGTGCAGCGCGAAGTCCTGCCCGTCCGGGAGCACGACGGTGTGTCCCGCGTTGTTGCCGCCCTGGTAACGCACGACCCACTGCGCCTGCTCGCCGAGCAGGTCTGTCGCCTTACCCTTGCCTTCGTCGCCCCACTGGGCGCCGATCAGCACGATCGCCGGCATGTGAAACTCCAACCTGGACTGGGTGGTCGCCAGCGTGACCGCACGCTTCGCCCGCTCCCACCACGGGGTATGCCGGTCGATCAGGGTAAACCAGGAGCGAATCGTGAGTACCACCGCATTGTCCTGCGGAAACGTTGATGGCGCAGCGCGTCCGACCGGTGACTCTGTGCAATGGCACGAGGTTTCCGCCGCGCCGGGTCGCAACGAGGTCGATCCGCTGCTGGCAGAAGCAACCGATCGGGTGGTCGTGCACGGCACGGACATGGACCTGGCCGCCGTCGTGCTGCGGTTGCTGCGCAAGGAGCGGCTGACCGAGCTGACCGTCGGCTACGTGCCGGTGGCCGACTCGCCGGTGGCCCGGCTGTGGGGCCTGGGCGTCGGGGACTTCGAGCGCGCGCTGACCGCCTCCCCGCGACCGGTCCCGCTGATCAGGGACGACTCGGGCGGGATCCTGCTGGGCGAGGGCGTGATCGCACCGATCACCGGCCAGGCGTACTGCGACGACGAGCAGGTCCTCAACGGCGCCGCGCACAGCCTCGTGGTCTCCCCGGACCCGGACGCGGCACCGCTGCCGGACCCGACGGCCGATCCGCTGAACCACACGATCGATCCCCCGATGGACGGGCTGCGGGTGAGCGTGACCCGGCGCGGACTCCTGCGCCGCCGCACCGGGACGGCCCGGGGCCGGGCGTTCCAGGCGTCGTTCCGGTCGGCCACCGTGCGGCACGACGGCAGCGATCACCCCCGACCGATGGAGAAGTGGGTCTGGTACCGGCACACCGAGGACCTCAACCTGGCGCGTTGATCACAGAGTGTGGAATTCACATTTCGCTACCACGATCGGTGGCGACTTCACGCCATGTCACCTTCCGGCCACTCCTCAGCATTGAATCGGCCACCCACGTGGGCAATCGTCATCACGAAGCAGGCGATCTAGCCCACCGCGGAGGAAGCCATGACACGTTCGTTGCGCGCCACCCTGACCGCCCTGCCGCTGGCCGGACTGATCAGCATCGGGCTCGCCATCCCGGCCGCCGCCGAGCCGCCGGGCGTCCCCGACCCGGCGACCGCCAAGGCCGAGCTCGCTGAGCTCACCGTCGCCGCCGACGGCTCGATGGACGGCTACAGCCGGGAGAAGTTCCCGCACTGGATCGACGGGCCGGACAACTGCAACACCCGCGAAGCGGTGCTCAAGCGCGACGGCGACGGCGTCGAGGTCGGCTCCGACTGCTACCCGACCGCCGGCAGCTGGGTCAGCCCGTACGACGGCGAGACCTGGACCCAGCCGTCCGACGTGGACATCGACCACATCGTGCCGCTGGCCGCCGCGTGGCGCTCCGGTGCCGCCGAGTGGACCCAGGACCAGCGCCAGGCGTTCGCCAACGACCTGGAGGGCCCGCAGCTCATCGCGGTCACCGACAACGTCAACCAGGAGAAGGGCGACCAGACCCCGGACGCCTGGATGCCGCCGGCGACCGACTACCACTGCACCTACGCCTCGATGTGGGTCGGCACCAAGCACAAGTACCAGCTGACCATCACCGAAGCCGAGAAGGGCGCGCTCCAGACCGCCCTGGACGGCTGCTGATCGTCTTCGGAACAGCGGGCACCTCCCGGCGTGGAGGTGCCCGCCTTCTTCTCGCGGGGAAGGCACACTGGCCGTCATGGCTGAGTTGCGCACGACGTTGACCGCACCCCCGGGCGGGGTGATGACCGACGAGGTCGGCGTGATCACCGGCGACCTGGAACTGGCGACGGTCTGCGAGGACGGCGCGGTGTGGGTGTGGATCCGCTACTCCGGCGCCGAGGAGTGGTACCGCCTCTCAGCGGCCGACTGCGAGCTGCACGACCCGCGCGACCACGAGCCGCTGCACGCCTGCCTGGCGGCCGTCCTGAACCGGCCCTAAAAGTTGTTTGAGAATGCGGCGGAGCCGCATCCTCTTCCACCACCCAAGGCGCTGGCACCGCCGCGGGTTCTGAGCGCCTTCGTGGCGAGTACGCCCGGGACGCCGTGTATTGGACATACATCAGGAGCGGCGCACGGAGTCCACGGAGGCGCTCAGGTTCCGCCACCCGCACCGCCACGCAAAGATCGTCAAACGCTCTCAACCCTCGTCCGGGTGGAGCGGCGGCAGGGCCGCGACGGCTTCGGTGCGGGTCAGGCCGGACGCCTGCAGCAGGTCGACGGCGATCGAGCGCACCTGCAGGACCACGACCTGCATCGAGAAGTCGCCTTCGCCCAGCATTTCCACTGTGGACTTCTTGGCGACCGAGCGCGCGGCTTCCCTTGCCTGCAGCGGGTCCTTGCCGCTGGCCAGCTCGTCGCGCAGCAGCACCACGGTTCCCGCGAGCTCTTCCAGCATGCCCGGTAGCGGGCGCGGAACGGGTTCCTCGTCGCGCAGCGCGGCCAGCGCCCGCCGGGCCAGCACGCGCGTGTTGCGCAGCGCGCGGTCGACGGGCGTGGCGGCGGTTTCGTAGCGCTCCAGGTCGCCGCGCCTGCGCCAGCGGATCGGCGCGAACCGGGCGATCTCGGCCCCGGCCTCCAGCGCTGCGCGGAACTCCTCGACGGACTTGTGGCTCTTGCGGGCGTCGGCCAGGACGTCGGCGGCCATGGACACGTCGCGGTGCGCGACCGCGCTCGCGACCCCGCGCAACGCGTCGGCGAGCGCCCCGAGCACCACGCGACCGTTGCGGTGCGCGACCGCGAGGGGGTTGGCGGGCAGCAGCGCGGCGACGGCGAAGCCGACCAGCCCGCCGATCGCGGCGTCGAGCATCCGCGTCAGCCCGCCGGCCGTGGCGGGCGGCAGCAGCGTCGCGACCAGCACGGATGACGACGCGGCCTGCAGGACGATCACGCCGCCGCTGTCCAGCAGCACGGCGGTGGACATCGCCAGCGCGACGACCAGCGCGATCTGCCAGGTCCCGGTGCCGATCACCGAGATCAGGACGTCGCCGACGCCGACGCCGATGCTCACGCCGACGACCAGCTCCAGGGCTCGCCGCATCCGCTGCCCGAGCGAGACGCCCAGCGAGATCACCGCGGCGATGGGGGCGAAGAACGGCGCGACGTGCCCGACGATGTCGTGCGCGAGGAACCAGGCCACGCCGGCGGCCAGCGCGCACTGGACGATCGGCACACCGGTTCGCAGCAACCGCCGGAGCCGGCGGGTCAACTCCTCACGCAAACGCAGCACGACACCATCCTCCGCCACCGAACGCCCGCGCCCGGCGGGCGGTCCCGGTTCTCAGTGGAAACAGGGTCCGGAGTTCCACGGAAACCGGGTTCCCGATTTCCACTGAAATCCGGTCAACCCGGCGGGTGCGGGACCCGGGCACGACGAACCCGGCCACGTGCGGGCAGCGGGTTCGCGCGTGGCCGGGTTCGCGGTCGTCAGGCGAGGTCGTTGGCTTCCAGGGAGGCCGGGTCGCTGTCCTCGAGGAGCTGGCGGCAGCGGTCGAACTCCTCGGTCTCGCCGATGGCGCGGGCCGCCTTGGCCAGTGCCGCGATCGAGCGGAGCACGCCGCGGTTGGGCTCGTGGCGCCACGGGACCGGGCCGAAGCCCTTCCAGCCCGAGCGGCGCAGGGCGTCCAGCCCGCGGTGGTACCCGGTGCGCGCGTAGGCGTACGCGGCGATGTTCTCCCCGCTGTTCAGGGCGTTGTCGGCGAGCGCGGCCCAAGCGGCGCTGAACGCCGGGTGCTGCGCGGCGACCTCGGCGGGGTCGGTGCCTGCGTCCAGGGCACCCTGCGCCTCCGGGCTCTCCGGCAGCAGCGTCTCCGGCGGCTCCAACAGATTCCTCGTCATGCCCTCATCCTCGCACTTCACCCAAGACGACGACGGTCCGTCCACCCACAGGGCAGACGGACCGTCATCACAGCAAAACAAGCTCAGCCAATGTCAGGCAAGCGACGAAGTCGCTTTCTCCGTGCCCCACCTGAGCAACCGGCACCGCCGCGGGTTCTGACACGTCTTCTGGGGAGGACAGCCGCAGCGCCGCGCATCGACAGCTCAAGTCGCGGGTCCCGAAGCCAGGAGGCGTGTCAGGTTCCGCCACCCGCACCGCTGAGCAGAACGAGCAGCAGAACCTGAACCTCAACCAGCGATCATGCGGCCTGCGGACTTGAGGACCTCGCACCCCTGGGCGACGCGAGCGGCCATGGCCTGCTCGGCGACCTTGAGGTAGCTGCGCGGGTCGTAGGTCTTCTTGTTGCCGACCTCGCCGTCGATCTTGAGCACGCCGTCGTAGTTCTTCAGCATGTGGTCCGCGATGGGCCGGGTGAAGGCGTACTGGGTGTCGGTGTCGATGTTCATCTTGATCACGCCGTAGGAGACCGCCTCGTGGATCTCCTCCAGCAGCGAACCGGAACCACCGTGGAAGACCAGGTCGAACGGCTTGGAGCCGGCGGCCAGGCCCAGCTTCTCCGACACCACGTCCTGACCCTGCTTGAGGATCTCCGGGCGCAGCTTGACGTTGCCCGGCTTGTAGACGCCGTGCACGTTGCCGAAGGTCGCGGCCAGCAGGTAGCGGCCCTTCTCGCCGGTGCCGAGGGCCTCGACGGTCTTGATGTAGTCGCCGGGCGCGGTGTAGAGCTTGTCGTTGATGTCGTTGGCGACGCCGTCCTCTTCGCCGCCGACGACGCCGACCTCCAGCTCCAGGACGATCTTGGCCTTGGCCGACAGCTCCAGCAGCTCCTGCGCGATCTGCAGGTTCTCGTCGAGGTCGATCGCCGAGCCGTCCCACATGTGCGACTGGAACAGCGGGTTCTCGCCCCGGTTGACCCGCTCCTGGCTGATCTGGATCAGCGGCTTTACGTAGCCGTCGAGCTTGTCCTTCGGGCAGTGGTCGGTGTGCAGCGCGATGTTCACCGGGTACTTGGCGGCGACGACGTGCGCGTACTCGGCGAGCGCGGTGGCACCCGTGACCATGTCCTTGACCTTGGTGCCGGAGGCGAACTCGGCGCCCCCGGTCGACACCTGGATGATGCCGTCACTCTCGGCCTCGGCGAACCCGCGCAGCGCCGCGTTGAGCGTCTCCGACGAGGTCACGTTGATCGCTGGGTAGGCGAATTCACCGGTCTTCGCCCGGTCCAGCATCTCCGTGTAGACCTCGGGGGTCGCGATGGGCATCGGTCATCCTCCTCAGATGGAGTTCGGTCGTGAAGTGACGCGAGATCGCGCAGCATCCTAGGAACCCCAGCGCACCGTCCGCGGCGCGTCGGGGCACATACCACTCTTTCGCGCGTCACAGTGCCCCAGCGGTGTTGTTTTGAAAAGTTGGTGCAAGGATTCAGAAAAGGATCCTGTGCACATACTCACACGCTGGAGCACCCGCTGCCTACAGCCAAGCGCCGGTGACGACTTCCCACTGGCGGATGGTCGTCGAGGCGATCACCCCGGCCTTGGTGTACGGGTCGGCGGCCAGGACGTCCTGGAGCTCGGCCTCGTCGGCGGTCTCGTAGATGATCTGCGCGCCCTTGCCATCGGTGTAGGGCCCGCCGGCCAGCAGCGTGCCCCGCTCGGCCAGTCCGCGCGAGTACTCGCGGTGCTCCGGGCGGACCTCCAGCCTCTTGTCCTCGTCGGGCCCGTAGACCAGCTCGACAACGAACCTCGCCATGTTCTGCCTCCCTAGCGGCGGATTCCACGATCGCCATGGACGCTAACCCGAACCGGCCCCGCGAACCCATCCTCGCCCGGTAAGTTCTTCGATCATGGGCGGTGATTCGGAAGGGATCGAGCGCAGCGTCGAGAAGACCTTCGGCACGCTGCGCAAGTTGGACGGGGTCCACCGGGAGACGCAGCAACCGCTGTCCCTGGAGGACATCTACAAGCAGCAGCGGATGCGGATGGTCCGGCTGGCGATCCTGCTGGTCGACGACATCAGCAGCGCCGAGGACGTGGTCCAGGAGGCCTTCACCGGGCTCTACCGGAACTGGTCCGGGCTGCGCGACGCCAACGCCGCGATCGCCTACCTGCGCACGGCGGTCGTCAACGGTTCCCGCTCGATGCTGCGCCGCCGCAAGACCGCCCGCGAGTACCAGCCGCCGCACCAGGCCAACGCGCGTTCCGCGGAGTCGCTGGCGATGCTCACCGCCGAGCACCAGGCGGTGGTGGACGCGCTGGGCAAGCTGCCGCGCAGGCAGCGCGAGGTGCTGGTGCTGCGCTACTACGGCAACCTGTCGGAGGCCGAGATCGCCGAGGCGACCGGCGTCTCCAAGGGCACCGTCAAGTCGACGGCGAGCCGCGCCCTGGAGGCGTTGCAGAAGCACATCGCGAGCTGACGACGGTCTATATTCGGCGAATCGGACATTCCCTCCGGTCTCACCGTCCGTGACCGGTTCAGCGGGTTCGGCTGAGCCGTAAAACACCGATTTTGGTGTAGACCACTGCTCGCGTTTGGCGGAGGATCGTCGTTGTGAACACTGCCGAACTGATCCTCACCGGCGCGCGGGTCGTCACCCCGGGCGGAGTCGCGCAACCGGGCTGGGTGCGGGTGTCCGCGGGCAAGATCGCCGCCGTCGGTGACGGCGCCGTCCCCCAGGGCCCGGCGATCGAGCTGTCCGGGCGCTGGCTGGTGCCCGGGTTCGTGGACATCCACTGCCACGGCGGTGGCGGCGGTTCGTTCACCTCCCTCGAACCCGAGCAGACCGAGACCGCGGTGGCCCACCACCGCGCGCACGGCACCACCACGATGCTCGCGAGCCTGGTGTCCGCGCCGGTGCCGGAGCTGGTCAAGCAGGTCGCCACGCTGGCCGAGCTGACCGCCGACGGCCTGCTGGCCGGAGTTCACCTGGAAGGACCGTTCCTCTCGCACGCCCGCTGCGGCGCGCACGCTCCGGAGACGCTGCGCGCGCCGGAGGCCGACGACGTCCGCCAGCTGCTCGACGCCGGCCGCGGCGCGGTCCGGATGGTCACCCTCGCCCCCGAGCTGCCCGGTTCGCGGGACGCGGTCCGGCAGCTGGTCGACGGCGGAGCGATCGCGGCCGTCGGGCACACCGACGCGGTCGCCGACCAGGTGCTGGAGGCGGTGGACGCCGGAGCGACCGTGGCGACGCACCTGTTCAACGGCATGCGTCCGCTGCACCACCGCGAGCCCGGACCGGTCGGCGCGCTGCTGGACGACGAGCGGGTCAGCGTGGAGCTGATCTGCGACCTGGTGCACCTGCACCCGACCGTCGCCCGGCTGGCCGCCACCCACGCCGGAACCGACCGGACGATCCTGGTCACCGACGCCATCAGCGCCACCGGAGCCGGTGACGGCACCTACGAGCTGGGCGCGCTGCCGGTGACCGTCGTCGACGGCGAGCCCCGGCTGGCCGACGGCTCGCTGGCCGGCAGCACGCTGACCATGGACGCCGCGTTCCGCAACCTGGTGCGCAGCTGCGGGCTGTCCGTGCCCGCCGCGGTCGCGGCCACCTCGACGAACCCGGCGCGGCGGCTCGGGCTGACCGACGTGGGCGAGATCCGCCCGGGCGCGGACGCGAACATGGTCGTGCTCGGTGACGACCTGGACCTGCAGGGCGTCATGCACGGCGGCCGGTGGCTCACCCCACCCTCGTGACCTGCTGCATCGCCGATCTGCCGCCGTTCGGCCGGGCGGCTGGTTAGGGTCGGGGGATGAACGGCCGGGAAACCGAGGACACGCTGTCCGCCGCGTTGCGGGCGCGAGCGAGCGGCCGCCCCTCCTCGTCGCAGCGCGCGCTGCGACCGAGTCCCACGGGAGTGCTGCTCTTCGTGATCGTTCTGGGACTCCTGTCCGGATTGCTCGCGGCGGGCGTCACAGTCCTTTACCCCATTGGGTGATCGTGGGTGTGCGCTGCGTTGATGTCCCGCAGCTCTCCCGAAATCCGGGCGAAGCGGCGTCACGGTACCGTTGGCAAGCGTGACGTCCGAATTCGCCGCCGCGGCACAGCCCGCGCTCGCTCTGCTTCCGGATTGGCTGAATCCGGAGAACATCGTCTCTGGTCTCGGCCCGTTCGCGCTGATCGGCGTCTGCCTGATCATCTTCGCCGAATGCGGTCTGCTCATCGGCTTCTTCCTGCCGGGTGACTCGCTGCTGTTCGTGACCGGCATGTTCGTCGCCATCGGCGCGATCAACACGCCGGTCTGGCTGGTCTGCGTGCTGCTGGCGGTGTGCGCCTTCGTCGGCAACGTGACCGGGTACTGGATCGGGCGCAAGGTCGGCCCGGCGATGTTCAACAAGCCCGACTCGAAGCTGTTCAAGCGCGAGCACGTCGACAAGACGCACGCGTTCTTCGAGAAGTACGGCGCCCGCGCGATCATCCTGGCCCGCTTCGTGCCGATCGTCCGCACGTTCATCACGGCGGTGGCCGGCATCGGTCAGATGGACCAGAAGAAGTTCTTCAGCTACTCGGCCATCGGCGGTGTGGCCTGGACCCTGAGCATGACGCTGCTCGGGTTCTTCCTGGGCAACATCCCGTGGATCCGGAACAACATCGAGGCCATGGCCATCGTCATCGTCGTGATCTCGATCGTGCCGATCATCATCGAGTACATCAAGGGACGCCGCGAGAAGGCCCGCGAAGCGGCCTGACGGAACCCTCGGAAGAAGAGCCGGCACCCATCGGGTCCGGCTCTTCTTCCGCGTCCGGGGTCGGTTCGGGTCCGAACCGACCCCGGAGCTCTCACCACGCCAGGCCGAGGTCGGCGTGCTGCTGCACCCAGGTGTGCATGACGACGCCCGCGGCGACCCCGGCGTTGATCGACCGGGTGGAGCCGAACTGCGCGATGGAGACCACCAGGTCGGCTTCGCGGCGGGACTCCTCGTGCAGGCCGGGGCCCTCCTGGCCGAACAGCAGCACGCACCGGCGCGGCAGCTCCGCGCGCTCCACCGGGATCGCGCCCGGCGTGTTGTCCACCGCCACGATCGCCAGGCCCGCTTCCCGCGCCCACGCGGTCAGCGACTCGACGTCCGGGTGGTGGTGGACGTGCTGGTACCGGTCGGTGACCATCGCGCCGCGCCGGTTCCAGCGGCGGCGACCCACGATGTGCACCGCCTCCGCCAGGAACGCGTTGGCGGTGCGCACCACCGTGCCGATGTTGTGGTCGTGCTGGAAGTTCTCGATGGCCACGTGGAAGTCGTGCCGCCGCTGGTCCAGGTCGGCGACGATCGCCTCCCGCTTCCAGTACCGGTAGTGGTCGACGACGTTGCGCCGGTCACCGTGCTCCAGCAGCTCCGGGTCGTAGCGCTCGTCGTCCGGCCAGGGACCCTCCCACGGGCCGACGCCGACGCTGGTGCCCCACTCGGTGGGACCGACGTCCTCGCTCACGCCAGCCCGAGGTCGGACAGCCCCAGCAACGTGCGGTAGGGCAGTCCCGCTTCCTCGATGGCCTCGCGAGCCCCGGTGTCGCGGTCGACGACGGTCGCCACGCCGACCACCTCGGCGCCCGCTTCGCGCAGCGCCTCCACGGCGGTGAGCACGCTGCCGCCGGTGGTCGAGGTGTCCTCCACGGCCAGCACCCGCTTGCCGGTGATGTCCGGTCCCTCGATCTGGCGCTGCATGCCGTGGGCCTTGGCGGACTTGCGCACCACGAAGCTGTCCAGCGCGGGACCGTCGGCGTGCATCATGGCCGCGGCGACCGGGTCGGCACCCAGGGTGAGCCCGCCGACGGCCGTGTAGTCCCAGTCAGCGGTGATCTGCCGAAGCAGACTCCCGATCAGCGGGGCCGCCTGGTGCTGCAGGGTCGCCCGGCGCAGGTCCACGTAGTAATCGGCCTCCTTGCCGGAGGACAACGTCACCTTGCCGTGCACCACCGCGAGCTCTTTGACCAGACGGGCCAGTTCGGAGCGCTGCTTCTCGTTCACCACGAGACCCGAGGATAGTTCTCAGGTCCGGCCGGGAACGGTGCGGGTGACCACCATGCGCTGCAGCTTCTTCGGGATCAGCCGTCCGATGGCGACCAGCGCCTTGTACTGGGCGCCCGGGATCGACACCGCCTTGCCCGCGCGGAGGTCGGCCAGCGACTCGTGCACGACCTGGTCGGCCTGCAGCCAGAAGGCGCGCGGCAGCTTGCTCATCTCCAGGCCGGCGCGCTCGTGGAACTCGGTCCGGGTGAACCCGGGGCACAGCACCATGACCCGCACCCCGGTCCCCGCCAGGGACGTCGCCAAGCCCTCGGAGAAGGCGATCACGTACGCCTTGGTCGCCGCGTAGGTGGAGCCGGAGACGGTGAAGAACCCGGCCACGCTGCCCACGTTGATCACGTCGCCGCGACCGCGCTCGCGCATCGTCCGCACGGCCGCGTGGGTCAGCTCCAGCACCGCCGCGACGTTGACGTCCAGCTGCTGCCGCAGCACCTCGGGCGCGAGGTCCCAGAAGGCGCCGCCGGTGCCGAACCCGGCGTTGTTGACCAGCACGTCCACCGGCCTGGTCGCGTCGCTGAGCCGCTCGGCGACCTTCGCCCGCTGCGCGGCGTCGGACAGGTCCGCCGGGAGGATCTCGACCCGCACGTTGTGCCTGGTCTGGAGCCGGTCGGCGAGCTCTTCGAGCCGCTCGGTGTCGCGTGCGACCAGGACCATGTCGTGACCTTCAGCGGCCAGCCGACGAGCGTAGGTGCGGCCGATACCCGCGGTGGCACCGGTGACGAGTGCGGTAGGCATACGCCGAACCTACCGGTCTCGTGGATCCGGGGTCGTGGTCGGTTTGCCCGGCGGAGCGGGTGGCGGAACCTGAGCCGCTCCGCGCCACCCCTTGAGCACGTCGCTTCGGTGCTTGCCTGACGGTGCGGCCTACTGGATGTGTTCCGAGGGTTCTTCGACTTCGGTTTCGGCCGGAGTGGGGTTGGGGTCGCTGTCGAACGGGTCGACCAGGTCGGCGAGGTCGCCGAGATCGCGCAGCAGGCGTTCCAGGCGCGCCGGGTCGGCGTCGGCGGGGTGCATCGCGGCCAGCACCCAGTCGTTCTCCAGCCAGACCACGGTGACGTCCTGGCCGATCTCCTCGGTGGCGTCGACCAGGTCGGCGGTGACCAGCGGGCGAGCCGAGGCGACCTCGGTGACGAAGGCGTAGCGCGAACCGACCGGTCCGAGCAGGTCCAGCCCGGAGTCCTGGGGCACCGGCACGTCCGGCAGCCACAGCTCGATGGTCGCCGGGGTCGTGCGGCGGCAGCGGACGCCCACCAGGACGGCGACGTTCTTGCCCCCGGCCTCCAGGTCCAGCACGTAGACCTGGCGACGGCCGTCGGCGGTGAATGTCGAGCCCGCCACGACGTCCATCGCGGTCGTCGCGCCGTACTGGGCGAGCACGCCGCGCTCCCACCGCGTCGGCAGGACGCGGTCCACTTCGGCGAACTGCCAACCGCGCAGCGCCGCCCAGCGACGCCGCTCCCGGTTGTTGGAGGTGCGCTGCGATCGGTCGGAGATCAGCAGCGCGACGCCGGCGACGATCGCGACGACGGCGACGAGGAACCAGAGCCACGCAGGTATGCCCACACCGGGCAGGGTAGTCCGAACATCGCGGAACTCGAAGATCACCTGGGCATCGGAATCCGAACCGCTCGTTCGGCTGACCTTGACGTGCGAAAACCCTGATCCGGGCGGATCAATCGGCGCGGTTGTCGCACAGCGCCCGCCACTCGGCCGTGTCGGGCGCCGGACCGCGCAGGGCGGCACCGTCGGCTCGGAGGCCCTCCAGGACCAGGCCGAGGTAGCGGGCGCGGAGTTCGGCGCGGCGGGCTTCGGTGGTCGGCAGCGACGGGTTGAGGTGCTTGAACAGCAGCAGGACGTCGGTCCAGTCGACGTCGGCGCGGAGCTCTCCGGCCAGCTTGGCGTCGTCGACCAGGGCCTCGATCACCTCGGCGACGCGCTGCTGCAGGTCGCGGAACTCGACCGAGAAGGTGTGCCGCTTCTCCAGCTGCGGCAGCACCGTTCCGATGCCCGACCCCTCCCGCAGGCAGCGGTGCATGAAGCGGCTCAGCGCCTGCCACGGATCTCTCTCCTCGGCGCGCGCGGCCTCGGCCTCGTCGATGACCAGGCGGAACGCCGCGATGCGCACCTGCTCGACGAGCTCGGCCTTGCTCGGGTAGCGGCGGTAGATGCTGGCCACGCCGACCCCGGCGCGCTTGGCGACCTCGGCCATCGGAGCGGCCATCCCGTGCTCGGCGAAGACCTCCCGGGCGGCTCGGATGACGGCGTCGTCGTGCCGAGCGGTCGTTGCTGTGGGCATGGACACAAGGCTACGCCCGCGCGGAATGGTTCGTTCCGCTAAGAGGTTGTCGTCGCCGGACATCCCCGAACCCGACCGCAGAGGAAATCCATGACCACCGAACTGGCACGCCCCAGCCTCACGCGCGAGCGCGGGTTGTCACGTTCCGGCTCGTTCTGGTTCATCGGCGGGATCTACGCCCTGTTCCTGATGGCCTCCACCGCCCCGTCCCCGATGTACTCGATCTACCAGCAGCGGTGGGGGTTCACCAACACCGTCCTGACGGAGGTGTTCGCCTCCTACGCGGTGGCGATCCTGGTGGCGCTGCTGCTGTGCGGGTCGCTGTCCGACCACATCGGACGGCGCCCGGTGCTGATCGGCGCGCTGGTGGTGGAGATCGCCGCGGTGCTGGTGCTCGCGCTGGCCACCGGTGTCGGCGGCCTGTTCGCCGGCCGCGTGCTGCAGGGCCTGGCCACGGGTGCGGCGACGAGCGCGATCAGCGGTGCGCTGCTGGACTTCCAGCGCCCCGGCTCCAGCCAGGGCTCGCTGGTCAACGGGGTCGCGGCGGCGCTGGGCATGGCGGGCGGATCGCTGCTGTCGGGAGTCCTGGTGCAGTTCGTCCCGGGGCCGACGCTGACCAGTTATCTGCTGCTCGCAGCCGGTTTCGCCGTGGCGATCCCGGTCGTGGTCGCGATGCCGGAGCCGGTGGCGAAGATCAGCTCGATCGGTGAGGCGCTGCGCCCTCGCAGGCCGGTCGTCCCGGCGGGCCAGGGCGTGCGGTTCGCGCTGATGTCGACCATGGTGCTGGCCTCGTGGATCGTCGGTGGGATGTTCATGTCGCTGGCCCCGTCGGTGGCCAAGGGCATGGTGCACGACCTGCCGAACCTGATCAGCGGACTTCCGGTGGCGGTGCTGGCCGGGGTCGGTGGTCTCACTCAGCTGCTGCTGGCCCGCTGGGCCGCCGAGCGAGCGGTGCGCGTCGGAGCGGTGCTGATGATCATCGCGATGGCGGGGGTCGCGGCGGCGGTGCTGTCCCACCACGCCGACCTGTTCTTCGTGGCCACGGCCGTGCTCGGCGTCGGCTGGGGACTGATGTTCATGGGCGCGTTCCGGATGCTCACCGGCCTGGCGGCCCCGCACCAGCGAGCGGGCACGGCGGCGATGATCTACGTCGTCGCCTACCTCTCGGCCACGGTCCCCGCGGTCGTGCTCGGCTACATCAGCACCATCACGGACCTGACGACGGCCACCCTGGTCTTCACCGCGGCGGCCTCGCTCTTCGCCGCGATCGCAGCCCTGTCCACGATCCGCCGCTGAGGCCGGGGCGATTCGAATTTCGCGCGAAGTTCGAACGCCGAAGTTCGGGCTCGAATTTCGCGCGAAATTCGAATCGTTCACCCGGCCGTGAGGTCACTCCGCGGGTTCGACGGTGAGGGCTTCGTTGTCGTCGGTGACGTCGATGCGGACCTTGTCGCCCTCGCGGATGTCGCCCCCGAGGAGCTTGCGGGCCAGCTGGTCACCGATGGCCGACTGCACCAGGCGGCGCAGCGGCCGCGCGCCGTAGACCGGGTCGAAACCGTTGAGCGCCAACCAGTCCCGCGCCGCCGGCTGGACGTCGAGACTCAGCCGCCGCTGCGCGAGCCGCTTGGCCAACCGGTCCACCTGGATGTCCACGATGGACGTGAGCTCCTCGGTGTTGAGCTGGTGGAACACCACGACGTCGTCGAGCCGGTTGAGGAACTCGGGCTTGAAATGCCCGCGCACCACCGACATCACGGCCTCGTCGCGGTCCCGCTCGCCGAGGTTGGGATCGGCGATGGCCTGCGACCCGAGGTTGGAGGTCAGCACCAGGATCGTGTTGCGGAAGTCGACCGTGCGGCCCTGCCCGTCGGTGAGCCGCCCGTCGTCGAGGACCTGCAGCAGCACGTCGAAGACGTCGGAGTGGGCCTTCTCGACCTCGTCGAACAGCACCACCGAGTAGGGCCTGCGGCGCACCGATTCGGTGAGCTGACCGCCCTGGTCGTGGCCGACGTAGCCGGGCGGGGCGCCGACCAGGCGGGACACCGAGTGCTTCTCGGAGTACTCGCTCATGTCGATGCGGATCATCGACCGCTCGTCGTCGAACAGGAACCCGGCCAGCGCCTTGGCCAGCTCGGTCTTGCCGACCCCGGTCGGGCCCAGGAACAGGAACGATCCGGTCGGCCGGTCCGGGTCGGCGACACCGGCGCGGGTGCGCCGGACCGCGTCGGAGACCGCGCGCACCGCTTCGGACTGGCCGACGACGTGGGCACCGAGGGCGTCCTCCATCCGCAGCAGCTTGGTGGTCTCGCCCTCCATCAGGCGGCCCGCGGGGATGCCGGTCCAGGCGCTGACGACGTCCGCGACGTCGTCAGCGGTGACCTCCTCCTGCAGCATCGCCTTGCGCTCGGTCTGCGCGTGCGTGGCGGTGTCGAGCTCCTTCTCCAGCGCGGGGATCCGCCCGTAGCGGAGTTCGGCGGCCTTGCCGAGGTCGCCGTCGCGCTCGGCGCGCTCGGACTCCCCGCGCAGCTGCTCCAGCTGGGTCTTGAGGTCGCGGACCTTGTCGATGGACTCCTTCTCCTGCTGCCAGCGCGCGGTGAGCTCGGAGAGCTTCTCGCGCCGGTCGGCGAGCTCGGCGCGCAGCGCGGCGAGCCGTTCGACCGAAGCCGGGTCGGACTCCTTGGCCAGCGCCATCTCCTCGATCTCCAGCCGGCGCACGGCCCGCTCGACCTCGTCGATCTCCACCGGGCGCGAGTCGATCTCCATGCGCAGCCGGGACGCCGCCTCGTCGACCAGGTCGATGGCCTTGTCCGGCAGGAAGCGGGCGGTGATGTAGCGGTCGGACAGGGTCGCCGCGGCCACCAGGGCGCCGTCGGTGATCCGGACGCCGTGGTGGACCTCGTAGCGCTCCTTGAGCCCGCGCAGGATCGCCACGGCGTCCTCGGGGCTCGGTTCGCCGACGAGCACCTGCTGGAAGCGGCGTTCCAGCGCGGCGTCGGTCTCAATGTGCTCGCGGTACTCGTCGAGCGTGGTCGCGCCGACCATGCGCAGCTCGCCGCGCGCCAGCATCGGCTTGATCATGTTGCCCGCGTCCATCGAACCGTCGCCGGAAGCCCCGGCGCCGACGATGGTGTGCAGCTCGTCGATGAAGGTGATCACCTGACCGGCGGATTCGGTGATCTCCTTGAGCACCGCCTTGAGCCGCTCCTCGAACTCGCCCCGGTACTTCGCGCCGGCCACCATCGAACCGAGGTCGAGCGAGACGACCCGCTTGCCGCGCAGCGATTCGGGCACGTCACCCGCGACGACCCGCTGCGCGAGGCCCTCCACGATGGCCGTCTTGCCGACGCCGGGCTCACCGATGAGCACGGGGTTGTTCTTGGTCCTGCGGGACAGCACCTGCACGACGCGGCGGATCTCGGCGTCGCGGCCGATGACCGGGTCGAGCTCGCCTGCGCGGGCGCGCTCGGTGAGGTCCTGGCCGTACTTCTGCAGCGCTTGGTAGGTGCCTTCGGGATCGGGGCTGGTCACGCGGGCCGAGCCGCGCACCTGCGCGAACGCCTCCCGCAGGGCGTCGGGGGTGGCGCCGTGCTTGCGCAGCAGGTCGGCGACGCGGCCGCCCTCGGCGGCCAACCCGACCAGCAGGTGCTCGGTGGAGACGTACTCATCGCCCATCTCGGTGGCCAGGCGTTGCGCCCGGGTGAGCGCCTTGACGGCCTCGCCCGACAGCTGCGGGGCGCCGACCGTGCTGCCGGTGGCGGCGGGCAGCGAGTTCGTCAGCGAGTCGAGCTCGCGGCGCACGTCGGCGACGTCCGCTCCGACGGCGGTGAGCAGCGGTGCGGTCAGCCCGTCGCCTTGCGCGAGCAGGGCGCCGAGCACGTGCGCGGGGCCCACGTCCGGGTTTCCCGCCATCGTGGCGGCCTGGACCGCGGAGGAGATCGCCTGCTGGGTCTTCGTCGTCGGGTTGAACGCGTCCATTCCTCACCTCGTGCCGGTTGTCGTGCCTGGTCGTCCCGCTTGTCGGCACCAGACTCCACACGTCCAACGTAACAAAAGTTGAGCGTGTTCCGCTCAAGCCCAGTTTCACACTAATTTACTGTTTTCACAGCGAGTAAACATAGGTCTGACCAATCGGACCAACCTTCCGCAGATTGTTACGCACAGTGCTTGCGTTCAGTGATTTTGCCCGCTTGGCTATTGCGCCATGACATACACCTTGGGGACCGCGCCGCCGGACGGCGAACTCGTCCTTGCGGCCGACGCCGGTCCGCTCGCCGGCATCGAGGACACCATCAACAACGTCTTCACGCCGATCTCGGAGGCCTTCTCCGGGTTCGTGTTCGGTGAGATCACCGTCCTCGGCGTGACCTTCCCGTGGATCGTTGCCTGGCTGGTGATCGCCGCGACGGTGTTCACGCTGGTCTTCGGTTTCGTGCAGATCCGCAACTTCAAGCTCTCGGTCGACCTGGTGCGCGGCAAGTACACCAGCAAGGACGAACCGGGCGAGATCAACCACTTCCAAGCGCTGTCCTCAGCGCTGTCGGGAACCGTCGGCCTGGGCAACATCGCCGGTGTCGGTGTCGCGGTCACCGTCGGCGGCGCGGGTGCCACCTTCTGGATGATCCTCTGCGGTCTGCTCGGCATGGCGACCAAGTTCGTCGAGTGCACCCTCGGTGTGAAGTACCGCGAGATCGACGCGAACGGCAACGTTCACGGCGGTCCGATGCACTACCTGCGCAAGGGCCTCGCCGAGCGGATCCCCAACGCCTTCGGACGCGGCCTGGGCAAGGTGCTCGCCGTGCTGGCGGCGATCATGATCCTGCTGTTCGGGATCGGCGGCGGCAACATGTTCCAGGCCAACCAGACCTTCGCCCAGGTCCGCGACGTCACCGGTGGCGAGGAGGGGCTGCTCGGCTCCGACGGTGCCGCGCTGATCTTCGGCATCATCCTGGCGATCGTCGTCGGCTCGGTCGTGGTCGGCGGTATCAAGTCCATCGGCGCGGTGACCAGCAAGCTCGTCCCGGCGATGGCGATCATCTACGTCCTGGCCTCGCTGACGGTCATCGGCGTCAACATCACCGCCGTGCCGGACGCGGTCGTCACGATCGTCCAGGGCGCGTTCACCCCGGAGGCCGGGTTCGGCGGTCTCATCGGTGTGCTGATCGTCGGTTTCCAGCGCGCCGCGTTCTCCAACGAGGCCGGTCTGGGCTCGGCGCCGATCGCGCACTCCGCGGTCCGCACCCAGCACCCCGCCACCGAGGGCCTGGTCGCGCTGCTGGAGCCCTTCATCGACACCGTCATCATCTGCACCATGACCGCGCTGACCATCGTCATCGCGCAGCCGCAGCTGTGGGTCGAGGGGCAGAAAGCGGTGCTGGCCGGCGGTGAGGAGCCGGACGGCGTCACGGTGACCTCGCAAGCCTTCGCCGAGGTCCTGCCCTGGTTCCCGTACGTGCTGACCGTGGCGGTCGTGCTCTTCGCCGTCTCCACGATCATCACCTGGGGTTACTACGGCCAGCGCGCGTGGCTGTTCCTGTTCGGCAACACCTCGGTGAGCCGCAACATCTACAACGTCGTGTTCTGCCTGTTCGTGATCGTCGGCTCGGTGCTGAGCCTGAGCAGCGTCATGGACTTCACCGACGCGGTGCTGTTCCTGCTGGCCCTGTTCAACATCATCGGCCTCTACATCATGATCCCGGTGGTCAAGCGGGAGCTGGCCGACTACAAGGCCAAGATCCGCTCCGGCGAAGTCCGCAAGATCGACTCGAAGTCCGGCGTCTGAACGGAGTCCGAGATCTGACCGGATTACGGCCGTAACCGGGCACGGGAATACGGCCGTAATCCGCCACCTGATTACGGCGGTATTCCGTCCACGGACCTACCGCAGCACTCAGCGAGGCAAGGGTTACGACCGCGACCGGGTCACGGATTACGACCGTAATCAGGTCCCTGATTACGGCGGTAATCCGGGTCGAAAAACGAAGGAGCCGTGCGCACCCCCGACGTGCGCACGGCTCCTTCTTTCTTAGGAGCGGCCGAGCCAGCCACAGCAGACCGCTCCTGGTCTCATTCCTGCTCGTGCACCGCCTGGATGTCGATCTGCACGCGCAGGGTGGTGCCGACGGTGGCGATGCCGCTCTTGAGGGACTGGCTGAACCGCACGGCGAAGTCGTCGCGACGCAGCTGCGCGACCGCCGAGGCCGAGGCCCGGGTGCCGCCCCACTGGTCGGGGCCGACTCCGTCGAAGCGGGTGTCCAGCATGACCGGTTTGCTCACGCCGAGCATGGTGAGCTCGCCCGCCAGGTCCCACTTGTCGCCGCCGCGCGGGCGCAGCCCGGTGGAGCGGAAGGTGATCTCCGGGTGCTCGGCGACGTTGAGGAAGTCCTCGGTGCGCAGGTGGTCGTCGCGCAGCTTGTTGCCGGTGTCGATGGTGTCGGCGTTGATGCGGGCCTCCACCAGCGACTTCTCGATCGGGGTGCCGATGCGCACCTCGCCGGAGAACTCGTTGAAGCGGCCGTGGATGCTGCTCAGGCCTAGGTGCTTGGCGGTGACCTGGATGGAGGAGTGCACGGGGTCGATCCGCCACAGCCCGGGGGCGGGCAGGTCGGCGCCGCCGATGCGGCGGATCTCGACGTCACCGAGGTTGGCGGTCGCTCCCTCGTGCACCAGGGTGGTGCGGGCGACCGGCTCGTGGCCGATCGCGGTGACGATCGCGGTGTAGGCGCCCGCGGCGAGGCCGGAGGCCATCACCGAGCCTTGGGCGTCGCCTTGAGCTCGTGCGACCTGGGTGCTGCTACCGTCGATGACGGTGAGCACCGCCTCCGGCACCGGCCAGCCGTCGCTGCCGCGCACCGAGGCGGTCACCGCCCCGGAACCCCGGGCGGCACCGGTCTCGCCGTTGGCGGCCGCGGCCTGCGGTTGGCCGAGATCCATCTGAAAACACTCCTTTGAAGCAGAGCTCGATCATGATCTTGCTCAGCGGGCGGGCCGACGTCCAGTCGATCCCGCCCGCCGCAGCACGACCGTGACCTCCGGGTGGTGCCGGTGCGACCGGTCAGCCTTCGGGGTAGCCCAGGTCGACGTCGTGCGACGTCTCCTGGCCCGTCAGCCGCAGCGAGCCCGCCACCGGCGGATAACCGCTGGCGATCACCGTGTACTCGCCGTCGGGCAGGTCGGTGAAGTGGTAGTTGCCGTCGATGTCGGTGGTCCCCGCGGCCACCACCGCGCCCGAACCGTCGAGCAGCGTCACCCGCGCGTCCGGCACCGGCACGCCAAGGTTGGCCGACCGGATGACGCCGCTGAGCTGCGCCCCGGTCTGCAGGGCGACGTCGAGGCGCACCCGCTCCCCATCGGTGACCACGATCGGGTGGGCCACCGGACGGTATCCGTCCGCGGTGACGGTCAGCGCGTAGGAGCCGCCGACCAGGTCGGAGAAGCCGTAGTCGCCGTCGGCGTCGGTGGCGTTGGTGGCCACGACCTCGCCGCGCACGTCGGTGAGCACCACCATCGCGCCCGGCACGCCGACACCGCCGACGTGCACCAGGCCGCTGAGCTCACCAGCGCCGAGCAGCTGCACGTCGTGCCGCACCGGGCGATCGGCCACGACCACCATCGAGGCGGTGGGCTGGTAGCTGCCGCCGGAGGCGATCAGCACGTAGGTGCCGCCGTTGTCGACGGCGAAGTGGAACTCGCCGTCGTTGTCGGTGCGCGCCCGCTCCACCTGGCGCCCGTTGGCGTCGGTGAGGGTCAGCACCACGCCGGACACCGGGGTGCCGATCGAGTCGTGGACGACCCCGTGCACGACCCGCTGCGGGGCGTGCTCCTGGCCATCCACGAACCGGCCGGTCAGCGCCGCGCCGTTGGAGGCGAACGACGGGATCGACGGCTCGGTCCACGGGCTGGCCTGGGCGGAGTTCATCTGCGCGCCGTTGTTCCGGCCCTCTTCGTGTGCGGCCACTGAAGCCGTCTCCATTTCCTCGTTGCTTTCGATCGTGGTCCGCAACGGCTTCTCGCGGATGAACAGCACCGCGAGGAAGGTGACCACGGAGACGCACGCCGAGATGAGGAAGATGTCGCCGATGGCATCCCCGTACGCCGCGCGGACGATGGTCTGGATCGGCCCGGGCAGGTGTCCGACGTCCAGCGATCCCGTTCCGCCGCCGGAGGCCGCGGCCTGAGCCGCGCCGGGGATCTTCGCCAGCCCTTCCACGATGTAGTCCTGAACGCGGGTGGCCAGCACCGCGCCTAGCACCGACACACCAGCCGAACCTCCCAAGGTGCGGAAGAAGGTGACGACGGAGGTCGTCGAGCCCATGTCCTTGGCGCTGGTGGCGTTCTGCACCGCCAGCACCAGGTTCTGCATGAGCATGCCGACTCCGGTGCCCATCAGGAAGAGGTAGACCCCCACCAGCACCAGGTTCGTTTCGTGATCGACGGTGCTCAGTAGCCCCATCGCAATGATCATCACGATCGAACCGACCACGAGGAACGGTTTGGTCTTGCCGGTGTACCGGGAGATGACCTGACCGCTGACCGTGGAGGAGATGAACAGACCACCGACCATCGGCAACGTCATCAGGCCCGCGGTGGTCGGGCTGAAGCTGCGCGCGATCTGGAAGTACTGCCCCAGGAACACCGCGCCGCCGAACATCGCGGTGCCGACCGCGACGGTGCCGATGGTGGCCATCGTGACCGTGGGGTTGCGGAACATCTTCAGCGGCACGATCGGCTCGCTGTGCTTGGACTCGATGATCACGGCGATGATCAGGGCGAGGATGCCGCCACCGACGAAGTAGCCGGTCTCCGGCGAGAGCCAGTCGAAGTTCTTGCCGGCCAGCGAGACCCAGATCAGCAGCAGCGACACGCCGCCGACCAGGAACAGCGCGCCGAACCAGTCGATCTTGACCTCGCGCTTGATCACCGGCAGCTTGAGCACCCGGCCGAGCACGATGAAGGCGATGACGGCGATCGGCACGGTGACCCAGAAGCACCAGCGCCATCCCAGCCACGGGGTGTCGACGATGACGCCGCCGACCAGCGGGCCGCTGACGGTGGCCACGGCGAAGGTGGCGCCGATGTAGCCGCTGTAGCGACCGCGGTCGCGCGGCGGGACCATCGCGGCGATCACGACCTGGATCAGCGCCTGCAGACCGCCCATGCCGATGCCCTGCAAGGCGCGGAAACCGATCAGGGTCTCCATCGACTGCGCGAAACCACCGGCCACGGAGCCGACGGTGAAGATGGTGATCGCGATCTGGTACAGCAGCTTCTTGCTGAACAGGTCGGAGAGCTTGCCCCACAGCGGGGTGGAGGCCGTGGAGGTCAGCAGCATCGCCGTGACGACCCAGGTGTACTGGCCCTGGGTGCCGTGCAGGTCGGCGATGATCCTCGGCAGCGCATTGGACACGATGGTCGAGCTGAGGATGGCGACCAACAGCGCCAACATCAGGCCGGACATGGCCTCCAGGATCTGGCGGTGCGACATCGCCTGGTCCTGGGCCGACTCGTGCGGCGCGCTCGGTTGAGTCGACACCTTCGGCGCCGTCTCCGTCGAGCTGGTCATCGAGTTCCTTCCCTCATCCCGGAGTCTGAGTGATCTCCGCTTTCGATCGTGTGGCGGCGGATGTCCGACATCGCGTCGCCGAGCAACCGGGCCAGTTCGCGGACCTTCGCGTCCTCCCAGCCGACCAGCGCCTCGCCGATCCACTCCGCCTTCTTCTGCTCGAGCTCGGCGACGACCCGGTCGCCGAGCTCGGTGGTCCGCAGCAGCGAGACCCGGCGGTCGGCGGGGTCCGGTCGGCGCGTGATCAGTCCGGCATGTTCGAGCTGGTTCACCTGCCGGCTCACCACGGACGCATCGACGATGCGGTGGTGAGCGAGGTCGGAGACCCGGCATTCGCCGCGGTGCACGAGCTCGGTGAGCAGCCCCGCCGCGGCGTAGGGAACCTGGTCGGAGAGCTGCAACCCCCGTTGCAGCGCGACCTGCTTGAGGCCCATCAAGGCGCGGAGCGGGCGGAGCAGCTCACCGCAGGTCTCTGGTGTAGGTCCCATGCGAGCCCATCCTTTTAGTTGCTCTAGGCAACAATAGGACCACTTGGTTGCAGCACGCAACTGAAATGGGGGTGACTCGCACCACGGGCCGTTTTGGCCGTTTTGCTTGATAGGAGACGATTCAGGGCCCGGGCAGGCGGGCCGGAACCGTCAGATCAGCTGGTCTGGTTCAGCTTGCCGAGCAGTCGGGCGAGGTCGGCCAGGTCCTGCGTGCTCCAGCTCGCGAACTGGCCGTGGAGGTGCTTGCGGCGCTCGGCGCGCACCCGCTCCAGGCGCTCCCGCCCCAGGTCGGAGAGCTGGATGCGGCGGGCGCGGCCGTCGTCCGGGTCGGGGGCGCGCTCCAGCAGCTCCAGGTCGACGAGGGTGGCGATCTGCCGCGAGACCGTGGACTTGTCCAGGCCGGTGCGGCCGGCCAGGTCCATGCCGCGCAGCGGTCCTTCGTTGGCCACCATCAGCAACATCGTGTAGGAGGCCGGGTCCAGGTCCGGGTGGACCAGCGCGGCGACGTGCGTGGAGAGGTTCCGCGCGTTGCGGAACATCATCACCAGCTCGCGTTCGATCTCCTCGGCCGCTTCGCGGCGCGCGGGGTCGTCCGCGATCTCGTCGTCCTGCTCGCTCACGTCTCTCCCCGCACCTCGCGACCGTTTCGCCCCACTCTAGGGAGCACGACCGCAACGCAGAGCACCAGCCCGAGAACTCGTCAACCCAATTCCCAACCGGAAGACGCCTCACCGATACCAAGCACCGTCAGGCAAGCGCCGAAGGCGCTTCCTCAGTGCCCCACCTGAGCAACTCGCACCGCCGCGGATTCTCAGACGTCTTCTGGCGAGGACAGCCGTAGCGCCGCGTATCCGTTCATACTCAAGTCTCGGATCCCGGAGCCAGAAGACGTCTGAGGTTCCGCCACCCGCACCGCTGAGCAGGACAACCACGGAGTCTTACGCGGAGACCTCGTGCCAGGGACGAGGCATGCCTTTGGCGCTGAAGTAGTCGCCACCCTTGCGCTTGACGTCGTCGGTGCCCCAGGTGCGTTCCCGCAGGACGGGCATCATCCGGGGGATGTGCTTGCGGCAGTGGATGTAGGCCTCCTCGACCTGCACCACCACCCAGCGCTCGGGCGTGCGGCCGCGGTCGAACTCCGAGGGCAGCGCGGGGTAGATGCCGCGCAGGTCGGAGTCCTCGACGATGCGGGCCTTGCCGTTGACGTGCAGGCCGATCAGATCGGTGACGAAGTCCACCAGGAGGATGCCGACGTGCGGGTTCTCGCTGATGTTGCCGAGGCTGGCCATCACTCCGTTGCCCCGGTACTCGGGGTAGCAGACGTGCTGGTCGTCGAGTACTTCGACGAAGCCGGGCGGGCCTGCCCGCAGGCTGGAGTCGCACTCGCCTCGGGCGTCGGAGGTGGCCACGAAGGCCAGCTCCATGCGCCCGATGAACTTCTTCATCTCGTCGTTGAGCCGGTCGAGCACCTGGTCGTCGTAGAAGCGGCGGGCCCGCTTCTCGGTGCCGTAGGCGCTCTGGAGCAGGTGCTCACCGGCCGATCCGGGCAGAGTCGGGGATTCCTGCCAGAACGGGTCGGTGAGCTGCGGCTCGGATAATCGGGCGGGGATCGGGACGGGGGGCGTTGTGCTGTCGGACAGCTCCAGGTCCAGCATGGCCTCGGGAGCCACGCCGACCGGGTTGATGTGATCGGGGGTCACGGCGGACCACAGTGTCACGTCGCCCCGTCCGGTAACAGGTTGGCCACTAGCTTTCCCCCGACCGACTGATGGATTATCTACGTGAAGTAGTTACGAAGCACTCGAAAGTGCCATCAAGGCAGACGTACGTCCGATCAGGGGTTAGGGTCGCCCCTGATGTCGGGGGACGTTTGCAGGTAGCGGTTGCGCCCACCCCAGGTGCCTGCCGCCAACGTGGAGAAGACTGCGCCCGAAACGATGACGAACGCCGTACTGAGCCCCGGTCCGCCCCCGAACAACGAACCGTCCAACTCCGGTGTGAGCAAGATGGTTCGACTCATCCGCGAGAGCTACGCGGTGGTCGAACCGCACGCCGACGAGGTGGCGAAGTTCTTCTACGGCACCTTGTTCAGCATCGCGCCGCACACCCGCGAGCTGTTCGCCGCCAACATGGAGGTGCAGCGCAGCCGCCTGCTTCGGGCGCTCGTGCACGTCATCCAGATGGTCGACAAGCCCGACGAGCTGCTGCCGTTCCTGCAGCAGCTGGGTCGCGACCACCGCAAGTTCGGTGTCGTCACGCAGCACTACGAGGCGGTCGGCACCGCCCTGCTGGCGTCCATCAAGCGCTACGCCGGTGACTCCTGGACCGACCAGGTCGAACGCGCGTGGGCGGAGGCCTACACGGTCATGGCCTCGGCGATGACCGAAGCGGCCGCCGCCGACGACGGTCCCGCCTGGTACACCGGCCAGGTCCTGCACCACGAGCGGCTGAGCTGGGACCTCGCGGTGGTCCGCGTGCAGACCGATCACCCGGTGCCCTACCTGCCCGGCCAGTACGTCAGCGTCGAGGTCCCCCAGCGGCCCCGGATGTGGCGGTACCTGTCGCCGGCGAACGCGCCCAGCGACGACGGCGTCATGGAGTTCCACGTCCGCTCCGTCGAGGGCGGTTGGGTCAGCCGTGCCGTGGTCGGCCACGCGCAGCCCGGTGACCAGTGGCGGATCGGCTCGCCGATGGGTCGGCTGACGGTCGACCGGGAGAACTCGCCGGACGTCCTGATGGTCGCCGGCGGCACCGGCGTCACGCCGCTGCGCGCGATCATCGACGACCTCGCCCAGTACGGCGAGAACCCGCGCGTGCAGCTCTTCTACGGCGGACGCACCCGCGACGACCTCTACGACCTGGAGAACCTCCGCCGCATCGCGATGCACAACCCGTGGCTGACGATCACGGCCGTGCTGGAGGACGACCCGAACGTCGACGGGGTCGAGCACGGCACGATCGCCGACGTCGTCTCCCGCTACGGCGCCTGGGAGGGCTGGGACGTGCTGGTCTCCGGCTCCCCGGCGATGATCCGAGCCACCGTCTCGAAGATGCTCGTCGCAGGCACCACCCTCGACAACATCCGCTACGACCCTTTTACGTTGGACTGAGTCCTGCTCAACGGCCACTAACCTGACGCGAAAAGGCGCCTCCCACGACGGGGAGGCGCCTTTTCGTTGCCTTCACAAGCGGCGTAGCCGCTTTCTCCTTCACCACCTGAGCAGCTCGCACCGCCGCGGGTTCTGAGGTGGTCCTCCTGTGAGGACGTGTCGACGTGGTGTATTGGCATACATGAGTCGGCGCGCCCGGAGCAGGAGGGCCGCCTCAGGTTCCGCCACCCGCACCGCCACGCAAAACGACCAACACAACTTCTTACCGCTTGCGGTTCGGCTTCCAGACGACCAGGGCGGTCTCCTGGCGCACCGGGACGAGGTCCCTGCGGTAGGAGGCGTGGATCTGGGCCGCCGCCGATTCCGCCGCCGCGTAGGCCGCGGCGACCTCCTCGGTGAGCTCGGTGACCTTGGCCTGCAGCGCGTCGACCTGGTTCTCCAGATCGATGATGCGCTTGATCCCGGCGAGGTTGACGCCCTCCTCCTGGGAGAGCCGCTGGACCTCGCGCAGCAGCGCGATGTCGCGCAGCGAGTAGCGTCGGCCGCCTGCCGCGGTGCGTCCGGGCGAGACGAGTCCGAGCCGGTCGTAGCTGCGCAGCGTCTGCGCGTGCAGACCGGACAGCTGCGCCGCCACCGAGATCACGAACATCGGGGTGTCCTCGTTGGAACCGGGCGGGAACGCGAATCCCATCTCCGGTCCGATCCCACCGGGACCCGTCATGCGGCCGGCCATGCTTACCTCCCGAGCAACTCGTTCAGCTCGCTGCGCGGGTCGTGGTCGGCGGTGGCCTCGGCGTACTCGGCGAGCGCTTCGGCCGCCTTGCCGTCGAGCTTCGACGGCACCGCGACCTGCAGCGTCACCAGAAGGTCCCCGTTGCCACCGGCCTTCTTGCCCACGCCCTTGCCACGCACCCGGAAGGTCCGTCCGCTGCTGGTTCCGGCGGGAACCTTCAACGTGACCTTCCCGTCCAGGGTCGGCACCGCCAACGTAGTGCCCAGCGCGAGCTCCGGGAAGGTGACCGGGACCGAGATCGTCAGGTCATCACCGGATCGTCCGAACACCTTGTTGCTGTTGACGTGCACCACGACGAACAGATCACCCGATGTGGCGCCTTGACGCCCGGGCTCGCCCTGTCCCGCCAGCCGGATCCGCTGCCCGTCGTCCACCCCTGGCGGGATGCGCACGGTCAGCGTCCGGGTGCGGGTGCTGATGCCCTCACCGGCGCAGTCCTCGCACGGGCTGTCGATGATCTGGCCGCGTCCCCGGCAGTCCGGGCACGGCTCGCTGAACGCGAACGCGCCCTGGTTGCGGGTGACCAGACCCGCTCCACCGCAGGTGGAGCAGCCGCGCGGCCGGGTTCCGGGCTTGGCGCCCGAGCCCCGGCAGGTCTGGCAGGTCGCCGGGCTCGACAGCCGCAGCGGCACCGTGGCACCGCGCACCGCCTCGTAGAAGTCGATGCGCACCTCGGTCTCGACGTCGGCCCCGCGCCGCGGCCTGCTGGCCGTGGTCGGGCCCGCGCCGCCACCGGGTCGCCGGTTGCCGAACAACCCGCCGAACAGGTCGCCCAGGCCACCGGCCCCCTGCTGACCGCCGAAGAGATCACCGAGGTCGAAGCCGCCACCGGCACCGCCGGGACCGCCGAAGCCGCCCGGAGCACCGAAGCCTCCGCCCGCGCCGCCGAGCCCGCCGGCTCCGAAGAGCCGCCGGGCCTCGTCGTACTGCTTGCGCTTGTCGGGGTCGGACAGCACCCCGTAGGCCTCGGAGACCGCCTTGAACTTGGACTCGGCCTGGGCGTTGCCGGGGTTGGCGTCGGGGTGGTTCTCCCGCGCCAGCTTCCGGTACGCCTTCTTGATGTCCTCGGACGAAGCATCGGAGGAGACGCCCAGCTCAGCGTAGAAATCCTTGTCGAGCCATTCCCTGGCACTCACCGGACGCTCCTCCTTCCGCTCATGGTCACTCTTGTTCGGTGGACTCGCCGGACTGGCCGGCACCGGCCTCGGACGCGGTTTCGCCGTCTGCCTCGTAGTCGGTCACCGCGACCATCGCCGGACGCAGAACCCGCTCGCCGAACCGGTAGCCGCGGCGCATCACCGTGGTGACCGTGGGTCCGGAGACCTCCGACGAGGTGGTGTGCTGGACGGCCTCGTGCACCGACGGGTCGAACTCGTCGCCCTCGGCGCCGAACGCCTCCAGACCAGAGGAGTTCAGCGTGCCGATGAGCTTGTCGGCCACCGCCTTGAACGCGCCGTTGAGGTCGCCGTGCGCCTCGGCCCGCTCCAGGTCGTCGAGCACGGTCAGCAGGTCACCGGCCACCGACGCCTTCGCGGCGGCGATCACCGATTCGCGGTCGCGTTCCACCCGCTTGCGGTAGTTCGCGTACTCCGCGGTGACCCGCTTGAGGTCGGCGGTGAGCTCGTCGACCTGCTTCTGCAGGCCGGTGGACTCGCCACCCTGCTCGGGCGAGGCACCGTCGACGGGCTCTTCGGCCGGCGCGTCGGCCTGACCGAACTCCTCGTCGAGGGTGCCGGACATGCTTTCGGCCACCTGAGCCTCGTCTCCGTTCGGAGCAGGGGTCCGGCGCTCGCCGGTCTCGGGGTCGATTCGACGCCGATCCCGGACGACCACCGGCTCCTGCTCGCCTTCGTTGCGCGACATTTCGGGCCTGTCCGAAGTCACTTCTTCTTCTCGTCCTCGTCGTCGACGATCTCGGCGTCCACCACGTCGTCGTCCTTGGCGGAGGAGCTGGAGCCCGCACCGGCCTCACCAGCGGCGTCACCGGCACCCGCGTCGCCCGCGGCGGCGGCACCGGCGTCGGCGTAGAGGGCCTGGCCGAGAGCCTGCGACTCGGTGGCCAGCTTCTCCACGGCGCTGGAGATGGCGTCGACGTCCTCGCCCTTCAGGGCCTCGTTGACCTCGTCGATCGCGCCCTTGACCTTGGTCTTGGTCTCCTCGGGCAGCTTCTCGTCGTTCTCCTTGAGGACCTTCTCGGTCTGGTAGACCAGCGTCTCGGCCTGGTTGCGGGCCTCGGCCTCCTCGCGACGCTTCTTGTCCTCCTCGGCGTGGGCCTCGGCGTCGGAGACCATGCGCTCGATGTCGTCCTTCGGCAGCGCGGAGCCGCCGGTGATCGTCATCGACTGCTCCTTGCCGGTGCCGAGGTCCTTGGCGGAGACGTGCACGATGCCGTTGGCGTCGATGTCGAAGGTGACCTCGATCTGCGGGACCCCGCGCGGCGCCGGCGGCAGGCCGGTCAGCTCGAACATGCCGAGCTTCTTGTTGTGCGCGGCGATCTCGCGCTCGCCCTGGAAGACCTGGATCTGCACCGACGGCTGGTTGTCGTCAGCGGTCGTGAAGGTCTCGGAGCGCTTGGTCGGGATCGTGGTGTTGCGCTCGATCAGCTTGGTCATGATGCCGCCCTTGGTCTCGATGCCCAGGGACAGCGGGGTGACGTCGAGCAGCAGGACGTCCTTGACCTCACCGCGCAGCACACCGGCCTGCAGCGAGGCACCGACGGCGACGACCTCGTCCGGGTTGACGCCCTTGTTCGGCTCGCGACCGTCGGTCAGGTCCTTGACCAGGTCGGACACGGCCGGCATGCGGGTCGAACCACCGACGAGCACGACGTGGTCGATCTCGGAGAGCTTGATGCCCGCGTCGCGGATGACGGACTCGAACGGCTTGCGGCAGCGCTCGAGCAGGTCGGAGGTGATCCGCTGGAACTCGGCGCGGGACAGCGTCTCGTCCAGGAACAGCGGGTTCTTGTCACCGTCGACGGTGATGTAGGGCAGGTTGATGCCCGCGGTCGACGAGGAGGACAGCTCGATCTTGGCCTTCTCAGCGGCTTCCTTGATCCGCTGCATGGCCATGCGGTCCTTGGTCAGGTCGATGCCGTTGGACGACTTGAACTTCTCGACCAGCCAGTCGACGATCCGCTCGTCCCAGTCGTCACCACCGAGGTGGTTGTCACCGGAGGTGGCGCGGACCTCGACGACGCCCTCACCGATCTCCAGCAGCGAGACGTCGAAGGTGCCGCCACCGAGGTCGAAGACGAGGATCGTCTGCTCGGCCTCGCCCTTGTCCAGGCCGTAGGCCAGCGCGGCGGCGGTCGGCTCGTTGACGATGCGCAGCACGTTGAGGCCGGCGATCTGACCGGCTTCCTTGGTGGCCTGCCGCTGCGCGTCCTCGAAGTAGGCGGGGACGGTGATGACCGCGTCGGTCACGTCCTCGCCCAGGTACGCCTCGGCGTCGCGCTTGAGCTTCATCAGGACTCGCGCGGAGATCTCCTGCGGCGTGTAGTCCTTCTCGTCGATGCCGACCTTCCAGTCGGTGCCCATGTGGCGCTTGACCGACCGGATGGTGCGGTCCACGTTGGTGACCGCCTGGTTCTTCGCAGGCTGACCGGTGAGGATCTCGCCGTTCTTCGCGAAGGCCACGATGGACGGCGTGGTCCGCGAGCCCTCGGAGTTGGCGATCACCGTCGGTTCACCGCCCTCCAGGACGGAAACGACGGAGTTGGTCGTCCCCAGGTCGATGCCGACCGCTCGCGCCATGGGTGGTTCCTCCAGTACTAGTCCAGTCCGCCCAAGGCCGTCCGACGGCTCTTGAGCCTTGCTCGCTCAAGTTTTACCCACTACCCATGCGCACCGTCAAACGGGTTGAGCAAGGGACGCTCAAGCTTTCTGCCAGTCCAACGCCTGACCAGCCAGATCAGTTCCCCCACCCCCCACCAGGTGACCCACCCGACACGCCGGGACGTCACCCGCCCAGCGGGGGCAACCGGATTTCAGCGGAAGTCAGGACACGGATTTCCACTGAAACCAGGTACCCGACTTCCACTGAAATCGGACCTCAACCTCCCCGAAGCCAGGTACCCGACTTCCACTGAAGCCAGGTTCCTGATTTCCACTGAAATCGGGTTCCCGACTTCCACTGAAATCCGGTGCCCCCGCACCGGGCCGCAGGGGTGAGATCACTTCGGGGAGGGGACTCCGAGGTAGTCGTGGGGGTGCATGAGGAAGCGGAGGACTGGTTCGAGGTCGTCGACGGTGGGGGGTTCGTCGGCGATGAGGGCCTGGATGAGCAGGCCGTCCATGCCCGCGATGAAGGCGCTGATGACCGGGTCACCACCGCCTTCGCCGTTGTTGATGTTGCCCCGGATGAGGTCGATCCAGCGGCGCGCGGCCGGGCGCAGGGCGGGTCGGCGGGCGGCGAGGAGGTAGAGCTCGTACTCGCCGATGGTGCGCTCGCGCTGCTCGATGATCATGCGGACGAGCAGTTCGGCGATGGCGCGCGGCCACTGGGTGTTGTCGGTGACCTGCTCGCGGACGGCGGTGATCTGCTCGACGAGGCCTTCGCACCCGTCGAGCAGGCTGGCGACCAGCAGGTCGTCGATGCCGTTGAAGTAGTACGCGATCGACGCCGGCGGGACGCCCGCTTCGCGCGCGACGTTGCGGTGGCTGACGGCGCCGACACCTTCGCGGGCCACGACCCGGAGCGCCGCGTCGACGATCGCGCGACGGCGGCGTTCTCCCTTGACCCGCCGCCCGTCGGTCACCTCGGTCAATGCGCGCCTCCCAGTTCCAGCGCCACCACCCCGCCGATGATGAGCGCGATGCCCCCGACCTGCACAGCGGTGATCGACTCGCCGAGGAACACTGCCCCGATGACGGCGACCAGCGCGACCCCGGCTCCCGCCCAGATCGCGTAGACGACGCCGACGGGCAGCCCGAGCTTGAGCACCGCGCTCATGGCGGTGAACGCGACCGCATATCCAATCACGACCGCGATCGACGGGACGGGCTTGCTGAAGCCCTCCGACAGCTTCAGCGACACCGTGCCCACCACTTCGCTGCAGATCGCCACCACGAGCAGCAGGTACGCCACGAGACCTCCTCGAATCAACATGGGCGATCGCCCAACTTCTAAGACGTGCGCGTCCCCGGGTCGCGGGAACGAACGGGATCAGTCGCGCTTGCCGGGGCCGCCGATGGTCATGGACACGGCGATCGCCGCCCAGATGACGATCGGGATGGCGGGCCAGAAGAACTTCAGGTCACCGGAGACGGCCGAGGTCACGCCCCAGATGGCGATCATGATGACCGCCCCGCCCGCCCAGTCCCGCCACTCCTTGGACACCTTCTCCGCGTGCTCCTCGCGCGCGACGACCGCGGCCGAGGGCTTGGGCACCGGAAGATCCCTGGTCAGCGGTTCGAGCTCGCCGAGCGTCGTGGCCCCGTAGGCGCTCTGGAGGCGCTCGTCGTACTCGGTGACGGTCAGCCGGCCCTCGTCGAGCGCGGTGCGCAGCCGCGCGGCGACCTCTTCGCGGTCGGCGTCGGAGGCCCGCATGCCTCCGCCGTTCGGATCCACCATGCCCCTACCCCCAGGTGCGGATTGATCGATGACGACGTTCACTCGATCAATTACGTGGCGAAAATCGCACAACCACTCATCAGTTTGCCTTGATCGGCACCACCGCGGCGGTGAAACCGCGGCACGTGCCCACACCTGCCCCGGGCGTTCAACAGCGACAACTCCAGAAACACCCGGCACCCCGGACGACCGCGATCTGGTCGTCGCAGCACCGAAAATAGCAGAAAATTGGACGAACGCCCAAGTAGTTTTTCGACCTGGGGTCTCGCAGAATCACCGTCTGTTCCCGAATTCACGCCCCGGCCCCCGTGGTTACCAGCGGGTAACAGGGCGTACGCTCCCCAAACGGACAACCCCCGAAACAGGAGGCCGCGAGCATGGGTGCTGTACAGATCACGCTTGGCGCGATCTCGGTCGCGCTCGGCGTCGTCGCGTGGAGCATGTTCGCCATGACCATCGCCCGATTCGTGCGGATCATCCGCCTCGGGCAACCCGACGGCACCCGGAACGGTCCGGCTCTGGCGCGTCTGGCCACACTGGTCAAGGAGTTCGCCGCGCACACCCGGATGAACAAGTTCCGCCACGTCGGCGTGTGGCACTGGCTGGTCATGTGGGGCTTCCTGCTCGGCTCCCTTGCCCTGTTCGAGGCCTACGGCGAGGTCTTCGTCCCCACGTGGGGCTGGCCGATCCTCGACCACCTGGCGATCTACCACCTGCTGATGGAGATCCTGGGCGTCGGCACGGTCGTCGGCATCCTCGTGCTGATGGCGATCCGGCAGGCCAACCACCCGCGCAAGGCCGGACGGGTCTCCCGCTTCCAGGGCTCCAACTTCGCCTGGGCCTACTTCATCGAGGCCGTGGTGCTGATCGAGGGCATCGGCATCCTCGGTGTCCGCGCCGCCAAGGCGGCGCTGGGCGCCCACGAGATCCCGCTGTGGGCGGAGTTCGTCTCCGGCCCGGTCGGCATGCTGCTGCCCGCCAGCGAGAACCTGGTCTCGGTGTTCGCCTTCATCAAGCTGATGAGCGCCACCGTCTGGCTGATCGTCGTCGCCCGCACCATGACCATGGGTGTGGCGTGGCACCGGTTCTCCGCGTTCTTCAACATCTACTTCAAGCGCGAGGACGACGGTGACGTCGCCCTGGGCGCTGTCAAGCCGATGATGTCGGGCGGCAAGCCGCTGGACTTCGAGGAGGCCGACCCCGACACCGACGTGTTCGGCGCCGGCAAGGTCGAGGACTTCTCCTGGAAGGGCTGGCTGGACTTCACGACCTGCACCGAGTGCGGTCGTTGCCAGTCGCAGTGCCCGGCCTGGAACACCGGCAAGCCGCTGTCGCCGAAGCTGATGATCACCCAGCTGCGCGACCACGCCTACGCCAAGGCCCCGTACCTGCTCGCCGGTGGCAGCAAGGACATGGCCGGCGACGAGGTCGGCATCACCGGTGACGGCGCCGAGGAGAAGCTGGGCAAGATCAACGCGCTGGCGCTGGCCGAGGCCGAGCGCCCGCTGGTCGGCGGCCCGGAGGAGATGGGCGTCATCGACCCCGAGGTCCTGTGGGCCTGCACCTCCTGCGGTGCCTGCGTCGAGCAGTGCCCGGTGGACATCGAGCACGTCGACCACATCGTCGACATGCGCCGCTACCAGGTCATGATCGAGTCGAACTTCCCGACCGAGCTAGGCGGGATGTTCAAGAACCTGGAGAACAAGGGCAACCCGTGGGGCCAGAACGCCAAGGACCGCCTCGCGTGGACCGAGGACCTGGACTTCGAGGTGCCGGTCTTCGACGGTGAGCTCGCCGCCGACGACGAGTACCTGTTCTGGGTCGGTTGCGCCGGTGCCTTCGAGGACCGCGCGAAGAAGACCACCCAGGCCGTCGCCGAGCTGCTGCACATGGCGGGCGTGAAGTACAAGGTGCTGGGCCCGGAGGAGACCTGCACCGGTGACCCGGCCCGCCGCGCGGGCAACGAGTTCATCTTCCAGATGATGGCCCAGCAGAACGTCGAGGTCCTCAACGGAGTCTTCGAGGGCCGCGAGCCGGGCAAGCGCAAGATCGTCGCTACCTGCGCGCACTGCTTCAACAGCCTCGCCAACGAGTACTCCGAGCTCGGCGGGAACTACGAGGTCGTGCATCACACCCAGTTGCTCAACAAGCTGGTCCGCGAGAAGCGCCTGACCCCGGTCGCCCCGGTCGCCGAGGACGTGACCTACCACGACCCCTGCTACCTGGGACGGCACAACAAGGTCTACACGCCGCCGCGCGACCTGGTCGGCGCCGCGGGTGCCACCTTCCGCGAGATGCCGCGCCACGCGGACCGCTCCATGTGCTGCGGCGCCGGTGGTGCCCGCATGTGGATGGAGGAGCGCACCGGCAAGCGGATCAACCAGGAGCGCGTCGACGAGGCCCTGGGCACCGCCCCCTCGAAGATCGCCACCGGTTGCCCGTTCTGCAAGGTGATGCTCTCCGACGGCCTGACCGCTCGGAAGAGCGAGAAGGTCGCCAACGAGTCCGTCGAGGTCGTCGACGTCGCCCAGCTGCTGCTCAACGCGGTCAAGCGCGGCGACGACAAGAAGGACGGCGCAGCCGAGGCGGAACCCGCCAGCAGCTGACCGCTCTGAGCTGAGAAGGGCGCTTCCCACGTGGGAGGCGCCCTTCTTGCGTTCAGCGGTCGGTGAGGGAGGTTAAGAACCTTCGCCAAGCTCCAGCGAGAAACGCCAGTGCCGGGCCATCGGGATCTTTGGAGTCCCGCACTGCCACGGCATCTCTGACGAATGCGACCTCAACGCAACTCCCGTCGCCACCGCCGCCGCTACGGCTGCTCTTGCGCCACAGGGCATCCGAAAGGTCCATGGTTCCGCGCCTTCACTCGGGTTCGCAGCCGGACATTAATCAACTGATGAAGGCGGCCGAATCCTCGCCGTTCAAGGCACTGGCACGCATCCCCTCGAAAGCCGATGCCGCCGTCGAAACCGCCTCTGGCTTATCGATATGCAGTGAACCAGCCGTGTGTTCCAAGAACAACAGGTCCGTCTCATCGGCGTCCGCATAGCTGAGCAGCGTGAACGAACCTTCCAAACCCCGATGGGCTCCCTGTACGCCGGAAAGGATCCGCAACGACACGTTCGGAAGGTTCATGAACTCCAGCAACGCAGCCAACTGCCGCCGCATCACCACGGGACCACCGACCGGCCGTCGCAGTACCGACTCGTCGATGACCGCGGAGAAGCGCAGCGGCGATTCCGCGTCGTGCAGCCGGTTCCGCCGCCGCATCCGCGCCGCCACCGCGTTGTCGATGTGGTCGGCTTCGAGCACTCCCACCCCTTCGAAGACCCCACGCGCGTAAGCCTCCGTCTGCACCAGGCCCGGTATGTACGACAACTGCCACTCGCGAACGAGAACAGCCTCTTCTTCCAGGTCGTAGTACCCGCGACTAGTAATGCCATAGGCATGCCACCACGGCTTCACCTTCGCCGACCTGGCCAGATCCACCAGCCCCGGGTCGTAGGCGTCGTAGAGGTCCATCATCGAGCGCACCTCGTGCACGGAGGTGGCGACCTCGCCGGTCTCCTTGCGGCTGAGGGCACTTGTCGACATGTCCAGCGAAGCGGCGGCCTGCTCCTGGGTGAGCCCGGCGCCCTCCCGCAACCGCCGTATCCGCCGCGCGAGCCGACGCCGCCGGAACGTGGGGCTGCTGCGCACGAATTCCATGATCGCAGCGGGAGCCCAGGACCGGGATTCCCGATTGCGGTGATCCCGGCGGGGGAATCCCGTGCGGAACATCAACGCCATGACACCGAAGATCTTCGGCCTCGCCGAGAAGAACACCGACGGAACGCCCGACCCGGACAAGGTCCAGATCTGGGGCATGGAGCTGGAGACCAGAGCGGTCCTGTTCTGGCTGGAACGCGGCAGGAGCCAGTTCGCGGTCTTCGACACCGCCGAGAACGCCAACGCCCGCTTCGGCGACCTCTTCAACCTCACCCTCTACCGCCCCTGACCACCCACCCGAGTGAAGGGATTCGAATTTCGCGCGAAATTCGAGGCCGAACTTTGGCGGTCGAACTTCGCGCGAAATTCGACACCCACCTCGCCGCCGCAGCGCATCGGTCCTGTCGGGGCCCGAAAGCAGTCGAGGGCGTCCCCGGGTGGGGACGCCCTCGGCTTGCGGCTGCGGGGAGCTGGGTCAGCTGCCCATCTCCTCCAGGGAGCGGCCGTTGGTCTCCTTCAGGTACTTGACCACGAAGACCACCGACAGCGCCGCGAAGGCCGCGTAGATGAAGTACGTGACCGGAAGGTTCCAGTCCCGCATGCTCGGGAAGCTCACCGTCACCAGCCAGTTCGCGATCCAGTTCGTCGCCGTGCCCAGCGCCAGCGCGGCGGCGCGGATGCGAGCCGGGAACATCTCGCCCAGCAGCACCCACATCACCACGCCCCAGGAGGCGGCGAAGAACAGCACGAAAGCGCTCGCCGAGATCAGCGCGACGACACCCCACTGCGCGGGCAGCACGGCGTCCTCGCCGACGACCTGCGCGAAGCTGAACGCCCAGCCGGTCACGGCCAGCGAGACAGTCATGCCGACCGAACCGATCACCAGCAGCGGCTTGCGGCCGATCTTGTCGACCAGCGCGATGGCCACGAGGGTGCCGATGATGTTCACGATCGAGGTGAACAGGCTCAGCAGCAGCGAGCTCTCCTCGTTGATGCCGACGGAGTGCCACAGCGACGACGAGTAGTAGAAGATCACGTTGATGCCGACGAACTGCTGCAACGCGGCGATCGCCATGCCGACCCACACGATCGGCAGCACGCCGAACTTGCCTCGCAGGTCGCTCAGCTTCGGCTTGCGCTCGCCGCCCAGGGCACCCTGGATCTCGGCGATCTTGGCGTCGGCGTCACCCGCCTCGATCTTGTTCAGCACCTCGCGCGCCCGGTCGAGCTTGCCGGCGGCGACCAGGTAGCGCGGGGACTCCGGGATCGCCGAAGCCACGATCAGGTAGACCACGGCCGGGATCGCGGCCACGCCCAGCATCCACTGCCAGGCCTGGATCGGCCCCAGCATCCCGGACGCGCTGCCGCCCGCGAACGCCGCCAGGGCGTAGTTGACCAGCTGAGACAGGGCGATGCCGAGCACGATCGCCAACTGCTGCAACGAGGCGAGCCGACCTCGGTACTCGGCGGGTGCGACCTCGGCGATGTAGGCCGGGGCGATCACCGAGGCGATGCCGATGGCGACACCACCGACCACGCGCCAGATCGCCAGGTCCCAGATCGCGAAGGGAACGGCCGAGCCGATGGCGCTGATGATGAACAGCACGGCGGCCAGCTGCATGACGCGGATGCGGCCGATCCGATCGGCCAGGCCACCGGCGATACCGGCACCGACGGCCGAGCCCAGCAGCGCCGACGACACGGTCAGGCCGGTCAGGGCCGAGCCGACGCCGAAGTGCTCCTGGATCGCGTCGACACCTCCGTTGATCACCGAGGTGTCGTAGCCGAACAAGAAGCCGCCGAGAGCCGCAGCCCCGGCGATCATCACCACGTGCCCGAGCTTGGCGGTTCCGCCCGAGGCACGCGACTGCAATGCGGACATCGATTCTCCCGCTTGCCCACACGCCGATCCGCCCCGTTGCGGGATCGTTCCAGAGCGCCGGGCGGAGGGATCCTAAGTTCTGAACCCCGCACTTGCCTTGCTCGATTCAGGGTGATTTGTTTCACCCGTCATCAAATCTCCAGGCAACAGCGCTTACCTGGCAAAACGTCACATTCACTGGGAACGCGAAGCGTTACCACCCGGCTTCGCAACGCACTGCTTCACGCCCGAGCAGCCGCGCTCAACGGCGGGTGTCGGTGACGTTGAAGTTGAGGTACGCGCGAGAGGACGTCGGGCCCCGCTGACCCTGGTACCGCGAACCCGCCTCCTTCGACCCGTACGGGAAGTCGGCGGGACTCGACAGCCGCAGCAGGCAGAGCTGGCCGATCTTCATGCCGGGCCACAGGGTGATCGGCAGGTTCGCCACGTTGGACAGCTCCAGCGTGATGTGGCCGCTGAAACCCGGGTCGATGAACCCGGCCGTGGAGTGCGTCAGCAGACCCAGCCGTCCCAGCGAGGACTTGCCCTCCAGCCGGCTGGCCAGGTCGTCGGGGAGCTTCACCGACTCGAACGTCGACCCCAGCACGAACTCGCCCGGGTGCAGCACGAACGGCTCGTCCTCGTGGGTCTCGACCAGCGAAGTCAGCTCGTCCTGCTGCTTCGACGGGTCAATGTGGGTGTACCGGGTGTTGTCGAAGACCCGGAAGTACCGGTCCAGCCTCACGTCGATGCTCGACGGCTGGATCATCGACGGGTCGAACGGATCCAGTTCGAGACGTCCCTCGTCCAGCTCTTTACGCAGGTCCCGATCACTCAGCAGCACACGACCAGGGTATCGGGAGCCGATGTCGATCTTCCCCGCCCACCGTGCTAATCTACGCAGCGTCGAACGGCAGTCGGCTTTCCACGGCGACCGCCGCGACGAATGCGGATGTAGTTCAATGGTAGAACATCAGCTTCCCAAGCTGAGAACGCGGGTTCGATTCCCGTCATCCGCTCCGAGGAACGAAGGCCCAGGTCAGAAGCCCAGCGCTTCCCTGGGCCTTTCTTTTTCCCGCGGCTTTCGCCCATCCGCTGCCTACACTCCTCGCATGGCGAATGCGCATGGTTACGACGTCTCGATCGAATGGACCGGGAATCTCGGAACCGGCACGAACGACTACCGGGCTTTCAGCCGCGCCCACGAGATCCTCGCGCAGGGCAAAGATCCCATCGCGGCGTCGGCCGATCCCGCGTTCCGGGGCGATCCGGCCCGCTGGAACCCGGAAGAGCTGCTGGTCGCCACCGTCGCCCAGTGCCACATGCTCTGGTTCCTGCACCTGAGCGCGAACACCGGAGTGGTCGTCGTCGACTACACCGATGACGCGCACGGCGTCATGACGATGGACGAGCGCGGAGGCGGCGGCCAGCTCACCGAGGTGACGCTGCGGCCCCAGGTGACCGTCACCGAGGAATCGATGATCGACCAGGCCAACTCGCTGCACGGCAAGATCCACGAGGTCTGCTTCATCGCCCGCTCGGTCAACTTCCCCATCCACCACCAACCCCAGGCCCACGTCCTCTGACCTCAGTCAGCCGGTTCCGACGAACACCACCTCGGGGAACCGCGGAGACGGCGCGTCCAGCACCGGTCGTGGCTCGTGCTTGAGGTGCTGGTCGAAGAACGCCGTGAGGTAGGTGCGGGTGACGTCGATGGCCCGGGCCGGATCCAGCGGTGGGCTCTGGCCCGTGAGCTGGTCGATGATCAACCAGATGTCGGTGAACGAGGAGTGGTCCGTGCCGCGCATCGCGAGCCAGCGCTTCCAGCCGTGGATGCCCGGCCACGCCTGACCCCACGTCGGATCCTGGCCGCCCTCCCAGGCTTCGCCGTTGCGCAGCAGCAGCGCCGGGCGGTCGAGGCCGGCCACGGACTCCGGCCGGTAGAGGGTGCCGTCGAGGTTGGCCGCGGCATCGATCCGCGGGTCGCGCCGCGGAGAGGGCAGCGTAGGCGGTGAGGTCCGCGCACTCGCCTGCGGCGCCAGGCACAGCAGGACGAGCGCGCACAGCAGCACCCGGATCCAGCGCACGACCGCCTCCTCCCAGTCCCACCGACCAGCAGAGCACAGCTCAACCACCCCGACCGGGCCTTTCCGCCGCCACGACCCGTTGGGAGCAAAGGTGAACGTGGCACCGTCTTCGGCCGCGAGTCCGCTGCACGGCCGGCCGAGTTCCGGAAGGGCCGAGCTCGCCCGTCTCATGCGTCCGGAGATGTCTCGGTCAGGGCGACCATCGGCAACGTCGTGCCGGACTCCGAGATCGGGGCTCCCAACGTCCGCTCGAAGACCGGGCGCAGCTTGGCCCAGGCGCGGGGATTCCTGGCGGCGTAGCGCTGGAGGGTCTCGGCCGCCTCGGCGGGCGTGAGCCTCCTGGCCTCCACCGGAATCCGCGACCGGACGCCGATGGAGACGTGGGCGCCGGGGTGGGCGTCGAGGTTGCGCAGCCACTGGGTTCGCTCGCCGAAACCGGCGGCCAGGACGTAACCGGTTTCCGTTCGGTCGACGACCTCCAGCACCACGTACCTCGGCTGCCGGGACTTCCGGCCGACGTGTTCGAGCATGAGCAGGCGCTGCCCGAACACCCCGCCCAAACCCGCGCGGAAGATCCAGATCGGCGCCCGAACAAGCCACCTGGTGCGCAGCAGCCTCGCGGCCAGGTTCGCGACCCGCGAGGACCGGTCATCCGTCATCCGACCAGCAGAGCACAGATCCCGCTCCGCGACCGGAGAATTCGGTGGACGCGGCTGGGAAGATGTTCGGGTTCGAGAGAACTTCCGAGTGCTTGGGGGAATGGTGGATCCGAGGGACGCCGACGCGAGCCGGTTCGCCGGGGAAGCGCTGTCGGAAGGACGACCGACGGGCTGGTTCGAACCGCTCTACGCCGCGGCTTCCGGCGGCGAGGCCGTGGTGCCGTGGGACTTGGAGGCACCGCACGGGTTGCTGCCCGAATGGGGGCGCGATGTCGACGGCTCCGGCCGGTCGGCGCTGGTGGTCGGCTGCGGGTACGGACGGGACGCCGAATTCGTGGCCTCGCTGGGATTCCGGACCACGGCGTTCGACATCTCCGAGACCGCGATCCGCGACGCCCGCGCGCGACACGCCGGTTCGGGGGTCGAGTACGTGACCGCTGATCTGCTGGACCCGCCAGCGGAGTGGGTCGGCGGGTTCGACTTCGTGCTGGAGTCGATCACCGTGCAGTCGATGCCGCTGTCGCTGCGCGCGGAGGCCACCGAACGGGTCGCGGCGATGGTCGCGCCGGGCGGCGAACTGCTGGTGATCTCCGGAGTTCGAGCCGAAGGCACCGATGTGGACGGTCCACCGTGGCCGCTGACCCGCAGCGAGATCGAGGCCTTCGCCACCGGTGGCCTGCGGGTGGAGCGGATCGAGCAGGCACCGCTGCCGGCCAACCCGGACATGACCTCCTGGCGGGCGCTCTTCACGCGATGAGCCGTGCTCGGCGGGCTCTCAGCCGAGCCCGCCGAGCAGCGACCTCAGAGCTCGAAGACGACGCCGGTCTTGACCTGCATCGTGCAGCTGTTGGAGAAGGTCTGGGTGTAGCTGATCTCCTTGCCGCGCCACTTGCCTTCGATCTTCGCCGTGACGGGCTGGTACTGCATCGTGCAGGCCTTCGACACGTTGGCCTGCATGGCGGTGAAGTCGCCGTTGACCTTCTCCAGCTCCGCGCACGCCTTGGCAGCGTGCTTGTGCGTGCCGCCCGCCGGGTGGCACGTGAGCTCACCGAGCTTGTTCGCGGTGACGTCGCGGCTCTGAACGGTCAGGCGCATCGTGCTGTCGGCCGGCGCCGCGTGGGCGATCCCGGGGACGACTGCGGTTCCGGCGATGAGGGCCGAGGCGAGAAGCACTCGGCGAGTCAGTTTCGCAAACACCGTTCCTCAACTTTCCTGTTGCAGGATTTCGGTTCAGCTGTTGCGCGGGAAACCAACTGCGCGCCAACGCTTCCCGCGAGTCTGAATTCGGTTGGCGAACCCGCCACACCGGGTGAGCCACACGCTACTGCATTACCCGTCGTAGTCCCGTGTCGCCCAATTCAGTGACAAAACAAGGATTTTTACGCACGAGTAGTTACGTCCACTGAGGACAATTGTTTCTCGATGATCTCAACCGGGAATCGAGATTCCGCTTCCATTGAAATCGTCCGATGGAACGCCCGCAACTCTAGCGCGCAATCCCAGCGGCTTCAGAACTTCGACGTGAGACCACCGTCTACGGCCAGCGTCTGGCCGGTGATGAACGACGCCTCGTCGCTCGCAAGGAAAACCACCGCACCCGCGATCTCCTCCGGACGCCCCCACCGCCCCAGAGCCGTGCGCGTGCGCTGCCACTCCGACCAGCTCGGATCCTCGGCGAAAGCGGCGTTGACCTCGGTGGCGAACGTGCCCGGAGCCACCGCGTTGACCGTGATCACCGACGGCCCGAGATCAGCCGCCAACGCGCGCGTCAGCCCGTCCAGACCTGCCTTCGCCGCCGGATAACCGACATCGCCGGCACGCCCCAACTGCGCGATCACCGACGAGATGTTGATGATCCGCCCCGGCGCACCGCGCTCGACCAACCCCTCCGCGACCACCTGCGCCAACGCGTACGCGGTGATCAGGTGGTTCTCCAGCAACCGCGCCAGGTCCGCGGGCGTGAGCTCACCGACGCCTCGCCGATCCCGCTGACCGACGTTGTTGACCAGCACATCCGGCTCCAGACCGCGCACCACGTCCGGCGCCCCGGGGTCGGTGACGTCGAAGACCGCCGTCTCGACCGAAAGCCCTTCACCGCGCAGCTCCTCCACCGACGTGCCCAAGGCGTCGGCGTCCCTGCCGTTGAGCACCACGTGCGCGCCCGACCGCGCCAACCCGCGCGCCATCTCCAGCCCCAGCCCGCGCGCCGAACCCGTGACCAGCGCTTTCCTGCCGACGAGCGAGAACATACCGGGGTCTCCTCCAGGCCGAGCGGTCACGACGGTTCACCGTAGCCCGACCCAGCACGTCGTCGAACAGGACTACGAGGCGACGAGGGTGTTCTGCCCGACGTGCACCAGCCAGCGGCCATCGGACTCCCTGGTCAGCACGTACGTGGGCGCGCCCTCGGTGCCCTCCGAGTTGTAGATCTGCCGGACCTTCACCGCGGCGACGTCGGGCCGCAAGAACTGGACGTGCACCGCCTCGTAGGTCACCTCCCCGTCCCAGGAAGCGCCGGGGAGCACCGCACGGGTGAACTCGGCGATCGCGTCGAAACCGATCAGCACCTTGCCCGCAGCAGTGGTCCACAGAGCATCGGGGTGGAACAGGGCCAGGAACCCCTCGGCGTCCTTCGCGCGCTGCGTCCGCTGGACCTCCGCCACGACCCGCTCGATCGCCTCGCGGTTGCTCTCAACAGCCATGCCACCACTCTGAGACCTCGACCAAAGTCGAAGTCAACACCTCGCGACGACCTGCCGCTGTCGGGCATCGGTGCCAGGCTTGCGAAATGCATGCGAAAGACTTCGACTGGCCCCAGGCCCTCCGGGAGCAGTGGGAGTGGCACTGGACCAACCTGATCCGACCGCGCCTCGAAGGCCTGACCGACGACGAGTACTTCTGGTCCCCGGTCCCCCACGCCTGGAGCGTCCGGCCCCGCGGCACCTCGAACGCGCAGATCCAGGCCGGCGCCGGGAACTTCACGATCGACTACGGCTTCCCCGCACCGGACCCGGCCCCGTTCACCACGATCGCCTGGCGCCTGGGCCACGTCATCGTCGGCGTGCTCGCCGCCCGCAGCGCCGCCCACTTCGGCGCACCCGAGGCGAGCTACGAGTCCTGGGAGTACGCGGGCGACGCCGCGACGGCCCTCGGCCAGCTCGAAACCCAGCTCGACGTCTGGCTCACCGGACTGCACCGCCTCACCGAAGCCCAGCTCCGCCAACCCGTCGGCGACAAGGAGCCCTACCCGACAGCGCCCATGGCAGAACTGGTCCTGCACATCAACCGCGAACTCATCCACCACCTCTCAGAGGTCTGCCTCATCCGAGACCTCTACGCCCACAGCTAGAGCGCGTCGTCTCGGCGGGTCCAGGGGTGAATCGACGCGCCGGGGCCGGGTTTCCGCCGGTCCCGCGAGGATCAGCGGTCGTGGTGGTCCTGCTCGGTGATCGTGAAGCGGGCCGTGCGCTCCTCCGTGCCATCGCTGGAAGCCACGGCTTCCTCCAGCACGCGAACGGAGGCCGGGTTCGACAGCTCCACGCCGGCGCACCGCATGCACGCCAGGGGCGGTGGAGCCAGGCACCAAGCCCACCGAAGCGGCGACAACGAGCTCTCACACTCGCAACCCGTCCCTGGTACCCGGGGAACACGGATTACCGCCGTAATCAGGTACCCGAATACGGCCGTAATCCGGAACCCGATTACGGGGGTATTCCGGGTTGGTTGAGCTGTTTGGGACACGAGGTCGCAAAAGGAGGACTCGGGGCTCGTGGGGACGAGGCTCTTGCGCCGCGCAGGCGGAACGGGGCCACGTCCGCTGTTCTCACGCGTCCGTTCATCGCCGTTGTGCTCCGGCGCGGGGCTTCCGGGGATCAGAGTTGGCGGAGCATAAGGACTTCGTCCCGTCATCACCGGGAGCCAGTCGGAGCGCACCCGGCCATCGCCCGACCCCCTCCCAACCGAGCCGCACTGTGGCATCGCCGCGCCGCCAGTCGCGACTGCTGGCACGATCAGCGCCGTGGGTGCCTATCAGGCCGAGGCGTGGGCCGACTTCGGTGTTGCGGTGGCCGGTGCAGGTGCTGCGCTGGCCGGTCTGGTGTTCGTGGCGTTGTCGATCAACCTGGAGCGGATTCTGGCCGGGTACCGGCTGACGGCCCGAGCCGGGCACACCCTGATGCTGCTCGCCGCACCACTCGTGATCGCGCTGCTGCTGTTGATCCCCGGCCAGAGCGAAAGCGCCCTGGGGACGGAGCTAGTAGTGCTCGGCGCGGTCACCGGTGCGTGGCTGGCGGTGTTGAACCGGCCCTGGCTGCGCTCGCCGGAACAGCCGCTCCTGTCGTGGATCACCAACAGCGCCATACCTGCCGGGCTGCTGTCGGTGGCGACGGTCGTCGGGGGGCTGGGGACGATCACCGGGACCCTCGGCGGGCTGTACTGGCTTCCGGCCGGGGTGATCGCGGCCTTCGTCGGCGCGTTGCTCAACGCGTGGGTGCTGTTGGTGGAGATCCTCCGCTGAGCGGTGAGGCGCCCCCAGCTCAAGATGTGACGACGACGTGACTCCAATTCTCTGCCAGACGATGGGCATCACGACTGAGAGTCGGACACCCGCTTCGAGAACCTGCACATGACCCGGGCTACTCCTGGGCCATGTCGACGAAGCGGCTGTAGTGGAGCTGGTGGGCGACGGTGATCGTCGCGGTGGGACCCGCACGGTGCTTGGCGACCATGAGGTCCGCTTCGCCCATGCGGGGGTCGTCCCGCTCGAAGGCGTCGGGGCGGTGGATCAGGATGACCATGTCCGCGTCCTGCTCCAGGGAACCCGACTCACGCAGGTCCGACAGCTGCGGCTTCTTGTCCGTTCGCTGCTCCGGACCACGGTTGAGCTGGGAGATCGCGATCAGCGGGACTTCGAGCTCCTTGGCCAGCAGCTTGAGATTTCGGGAGAACTCCGAGACCTCCTGCTGACGGGACTCGACGCGCTTGCCCGAGGTCATCAGCTGCATGTAGTCCACGACGATGAGCTGGATGTCGTGGCGCTGCTTGAGACGACGGGCCTTGGCGCGGATCTCCATCATCGTGAGGTTCGGCGAGTCGTCGACGAAGATCGGCGCTTCGCTGATCTCGCTCATCCGCCGGGCCAGCCGGGTCCAGTCGTCGTCGGTCATGCGGCCACCGCGCATGTCGCCCAGGCGGATGCGGGCCTCGGCGGAGAGCATGCGCATCACGATCTCGGTGCGCCCCATCTCCAGCGAGAAGATGACGCTCGCCAAACCGTGCTTCACCGACGCTGACCTGGCGAAGTCCAGTCCCAGGGTGGAGTTGTGCGTCGGGATCATCGACCGCGTCGCGAGGTAGAGGTGATCGACCGAATCCACCTCGACGCACCGAACCGGCACGCTCTCCACCGGCCGGACAGCGGTGATGTAGCGCATCCCGACCATCCGGGGCTTGCGCGCGTTCCGCTCCTTGTGGAGGAGCTTCTTGCGCTCCAGTCGGAAGACCTCGTCCTGCGTGCTGAAGGTCAGCCGGAAAGCCGTCGAGGTTTCCTCGCAGCGCCCACGCACCTGTTTGGTCGTCCACGAGCAGCGGTACCCGAGGCTGACGACCAACTCGTAGGTGTCGCGCGCCAAGCGTTCGTTGGTGACGCTGAACTGCACCGAACCACTTGGCAGGACGGTCCCGTCGGTGTCCAGCAGGCCTGCGAGCAGCGCCCGCCGCTGACTCTCCGAAGCTCGCAGGAACTCGTCCGGGATGTGCTTGTTCCCGAGCACACCCATCGTCCGCAGGAGCGCCTGGACGGTCCCGCGCTCGTTGCGGCATTGCTGGCACTGGCGAAGACCGCACGTCGGCCTGCCGCAGTCCGGGCAAGTTGGCTGCGCAACGGGAGTGGACATGAAGCGGGCCTTGCCGCCGCAGCTCCTACCGCAGGTCCGGACCTGGCTGGTCTTGGGCACGAAGGTCTCACCGCAGACGACGCAGAAGCGTTCTGCGGCCGGCTCGGGTGGCACGAACTGAATCCCGTAGTACAGGTGCCGAATCTCAGGGGCGTAGTAGCCTTCGCCCTCGACGTACGCGGCAATCTCCGGATCAGCGCTGGTGAACGCCGCTGACGCCGAAGTGCCGTCACCAAGCCAGACGCCCAGGACGTAGGGCGCGAGAGGCAGCTCTCGTTCCGGAAGGTCGATAGGACGGGTGGCGTTGACGGAGTGGTTCAGACGGCGGTCGGCCGTGTCGCACCGCAACGTCGCCGCGATCTCCTCCGTGGTTCGCACCTCGGCGAAAGTCCGCTGGTTGCGCATCCGGTTGTATCCGGTGGCTGCCGCATGGGCGGATTTCCTCGACGCCCTCGTATCCGTCAGCCACTGGTGGTTGCCGTCAGCGATGACCGTCGTGCCGTCGGAGAACTCGACCTCGTAGCACGGGCGGTCGTGCATGACCTCGGTAGCTGCGACGACCCTGGTGGGCTTGCCGTCAGCGCCGATGAGGTGGTCACCGACCTCGACCTCACCCATGGTCGTCCAGCCATCGGGCGTGGCCAGAGGCGTGTCCAGGGCAAGTGCCTTGCCCACACCGGGCCGCGCCGCGACGATGATCATCTGGCCTGCGTGGAGGCCGTTGGTCAGGGCGTCGAGGTCCGCGAAGCCGGTGGGGATGCCCTGGGACTCCCCGCCCCGGGACGCGATCGCGTCGATCTCGTCCATCGTGGGCTGGAGGAGTTCCTCCAGGGCGTGGTAGTCCTCGCTGGCCTTGCGCTCGGTGACGTCGTAGATCGACGCCTGGGCGCGGTCCACGACCTCCTCGATCGCCGCGCCCTCCGAGCCGTGGTAGCCCAGCTGCACGATGCGGGTGCCCGCCTCCACCAGGCGGCGCAGGATCGCCTTCTCCGAGACGATCTCCGCGTAGTAGCCGGCGTTCGCGGCCGTGGGGACCGTGGCGATCAGCGTGTGCAGGTACGGGGCACCGCCGACCTTCACCAGCTCCTGGCGGCGCTCAAGCTCCGCGGAGACGGTGATCGCGTCCGCCGGTTCACCGCGGCCGTAGAGGTCGAGGATGCAGTCGTAGATGGCCTGGTGCGCGGGCCGGTAGAAGTCGTTCGGGCTCAGCGCCTCGACGACGTCGGCGATCGCGTCCTTGCTCAGCATCATTCCGCCGAGCACGGACTGCTCGGCCGCGAGGTCCTGCGGAGGCTGGCGCTCGAACGTGCTGGCGCCGCCGGGTGCACCTCCACCGTTGTCCGCGAAGTACGGGTCGTCGTCCCGATCGTCGGGAACCGTCACCGGACCCCGTCACCTCCTCCGACCAGCAGCCTGTCGTCCGTGCACACCACGGCGACCGAACCCTCCCGCACGCGCGCGTCCACGCCGTCGTCGGGACACCGAGACGGACCGTAGGCACAAGCGCACGCGCGCGAAGCTAGATCGCCCGCATAGAGCAGGCAACTCAAGTTGTGGACAAACCTCGGGACAGCCTGTGGATAGATTGAAACGAGCTGGGGATAACTTCGGACAGCGTTCCGCGCTTCTGGGGACAACTTGGGGACAAGTAGCCTTGATCGACTCAAAACCCCAGTTCAGAGCCTGCGTACAAGCTGTGGAAGAAATCCGTGGAAAACTCCCGGCGTGTCGCCACCATCGGCGTGTCGCAATCAACAGCGGTGGGTGATCGAAGAGAGATCATCGTGACCGCCAGTGCACGGCCGGGACACGGCATCGTCCACCCCGTCACACGAATGCCGGAGTGGACGATGCCGTTTGAAGAGTCCGGTACTACCGGGTCACTGCTCGCCGGTCACCTGGACGTTGACGTTGGCCGTCACGTCGGGGTGCAGCTGCACGTCGACGACGTGCTTGCCCAGCGACTTGATGTGGCCGCGCAGCGAGACCGAACGCTTGTCGAGGTTCGGGCCACCGGCCTTGCGGACCGCGGCGACGACGTCGCCGCTGGTGATCGAGCCGAACAGCTTGCCCTGCGAGGACACCTTGGCGGTCAACGTGACCGCGTCCAGGTTCTGCAGCTGCTGCTTGAGCTCGTGAGCGTGCTCCAGGTTCCGCACGCGGCGGTTCTCCTGGACGCGACGGATCGTCTCGACCTGCTTCTGCGCACCCTTGGTGGCCACGATGGCCAGGTTGCGGGGCAGCAGGTAGTTCCGCGCGTAACCGTCCTTGACCTCGACGATGTCGCCGGACTCGCCGAGGCCGGACACGTCAGCGGTGAGGATGATCTTCATGACGTGACTCCTTTCCCTTATCAGCGAGCGGTCGAGGTGTAGGGCAGCAGGGCCATCTCACGCGCGTTCTTCACCGCGATGGCGACGTCGCGCTGGTGCTGGCTGCAGTTGCCGGTGACCCGGCGGGCACGGATCTTGCCGCGGTCGGAGATGTACTTCCGAAGCAGCGTCGTGTCCTTGTAGTCGATCAGCGTGGCCTTGTCCTTGCAGAACACGCAGACCTTCTTCTTCGGCTTGCGCACAGGCGCCTTGGCCATTGGTCTTCCTCCTGAACGAAAAACTTCCTAAGCGTTAGCTGCGGCGAGCGTCAGAACGGCGGCTCGTCGCTGAAGCCGCCGCCGGAACCTGCCGGCGGGGCCGAACCCCACGGGTCGTCGGCCGGCGGACCGGCCGGGGCGCTTCCGCCGCCACCGCCGAAACCGCCTCCGCCACCACGGCTGACCTTGTTGACCTTGGCGGTGGCGTAGCGCAGCGACGGACCGATCTCATCGACCTCGAGCTCGACGACCGTGCGCTTCTCGCCTTCCTTGGTCTCGAAGGACCGCTGGCGCAGCCGGCCTTGCACGACCACACGCATGCCCCGGGTCAGCGTCTCGGCCACGTTCTCCGCAGCCTGCCGCCAGATGTTGCAGCGCAGGAACAGCGCCTCGCCGTCCTTCCACTCGCCGCTCTGGCGGTCGAAGGTCCGCGGGGTGGACGCGACGGTGAAGTTCGCGACCGCAGCACCGGACGGGGTGAAGCGCAGCTCCGGATCGGCGGTCAGGTTGCCGACCACCGTGATTACCGTTTCACCAGCCATGACCTGGGGACTCCAGTCTGGTCGTTAGCGGGTACGGGCCTGGATCAGGCAGACGCCTTGGCGGCACGGGCCTTGGCGGCGCGCGCGACCTTGCGGGGCTCAACGATCTTCCGCTGGACCTTGGTCCGCAGGATCGACTCGTTGAGGTTCAGCTGACGGTCCAGCTCCTTGATGGTGGCCGGCTCGCCGTTGAGGTCCAGGACGACGTAGATGCCCTCGGAGTTCTTGTTGATCTCGAAGGACAGCCGACGACGGCCCCAGACATCGACCTTCTCGACGGTGCCACCGTCGTTGCGGACGACGTTGAGGAAGTTCTCCAAGGACGGAGCGACGGTGCGCTCGTCCAGGCTCGGGTCCAGGATGACCATGAGCTCATAGTGACGCATGAAGACCATTCACCTCCTGTGGACTCACGGCCACGGACTTTCCGTGGCAGGAGGGTCGTTCGCGTCAACGAACCAGGCAACGGTAGCAAGGACCCCCGACACCGCTGCGATTGCCCCGCTCAGCGGTACCCACCACCAAGGCGAGCGCCGAAGGAAGCCTCTGACGGCCGGCAGCACCGTCAGGCAACCGGCGAAGCCGGTTTCTCACTACCCACCTGAGCAACCGGCACCGCCGCGGGTTCTGACACGTCTTCTGGGGAGGACAGCCGTAGCGCCGTGTACTGGACATACACAAGTCTCGGATCCCGGAGCCAGAAGGCGTGTCAGGTTCCGCCACCCGCACCACTGAGCAGAAGGACCACAGGGCCCTTCAACAGCGAAAATCCCAGGTCAGTGGCGGCGTAGGACCCAGGCTCGAACTAGCGCAGCGGTCACCACCGCGAGGGAGACGGCGGCGATGAGGACCGGGAGGGCGACTCGTTCGGAGACCTCTGTCGGGAGGGCTTCGGCCTGGCCGGCCGCGCGGATCTCGTCCTGCTCGTCCTGGACGCGCTGCCGCTCCTGGGCCTGTCGTGCCAGGTCACCAACGTTGGGCGCCATGCCCGGCACCTGGCCGTAGCGGGCCTGTGCCCACGGCAGCGAGGAACCGCGCAGGCTCGGCGGCAGCATGCTGACCGCGGCCGGGGCACCGCTGGCGCTGGGCATGCTCGGCACGGGGCTGGTGGACGGCGCGGACGGCGGCGGCACGACGGGCGCGGGTGCCGGGGTCTGCGACGAGGGAGGCGTCTGCGACGGCTGCTCGGGCGGCGGTTCCTGCGAGGACGGCGGCGGAGGGGGCTCCTCCTCCGGCTCCGGGGCGTTGACCGTGATCGAGTTCCCGAGGCTGACGAGGTTGGTGAAGTGGAAGCGGACGGCCTCCACCTTGTCCTCCGGCAGTCCGAGCTGGCTCAGGCGCGGTGTCGCGGCCTTGGCGATCTCGCGGCCGGAGAAGGAGTTGGCGCCGGGTTCGGCGGTGCCCAGCGCGATGGGGCTGCCCGAGGCGAACTGCTCGGAGGCGTCGGAGGCGGGGCCGAAGGCCAGCGGCATGGCCAGCAGGACGGCCTGGTTGAGCTTGAAGTCCAGCGTCTTGGGCAGCACGGAGATCGGCTGGCCGACCTCACCGGAGACGATGGCGATGGGCTGGTCGACGACCAGCGGCTCGGCGGCGGCGGCCGTTCCCAGGCCGAGGCAGCTTCCCGCCAGGATCACCAGACCCGCGGCACCAGCCGATACGGTGCGGCGGAGCGCGTTCGGTTTGATCAGTGGGTTGGGGTTTCCCCAGGTACCCATGGCTCGCCTCCCCGCGAACGGCTCCGAATCGACAGTCACTGTCTCAAAGCTCCTAACGCGCGAGTACCGCCGTTGGTTGCGGCCATCCGGCAAATCCGTTGATGTTCCACAGTGTGGAACACCCCGGTGCGCCCCGGTTCCCGGGTCCGGGCGGTGTGGACGAATAGACTGCGTGCCATGCGTATCGGCGCCCATGTTCGCGATGACGATCCGCTGACCGCAGCCGCTGAGCGCGGCGCGGAGGTGGTGCAGTTCTTCCTGTCCGACCCGCAGGGGTGGAAGGCGCCGAAGCCGCATCCGCAGGCAGAACAGCTGCGGGGCAGCGACGTCGCCGTTTTCATCCACGCACCTTATGTGATCAACGTGGCCTCGTTGAACAACCGCATCCGCATACCGTCGCGGAAGTCGGTGACGCAGCAGGCGAAGGCCGCTGCGGAGGTCGGCGCGCAGGGCTTGATCGTGCACGGCGGGCACGTCACGAAGGACGACGACCCGGCCGAGGGCATCGCGAACTGGCGCAAGCTGTTCGAGCGGCAGGCCGACGAGAGCGGTTTCGAGGTGCCGATCCTGATCGAGAACACCGCGGGCGGCGCGAACGCGATGGCCCGGCGGTTCGACGTGCTGGGCCGGTTGTGGGACGCGGTGGGCGAGTTCGGCGCGGGGTTCTGCCTGGACACCTGCCACGCGCACGCGGCGGGCGAGGAGCTGCTCGACGTGGTGGACCGGGTCAAGGCGATCACCGGACGGATCGATCTGGTGCACCTCAACGACTCGCGGGACGAGTTCGGTTCGTCGAGGGACCGGCACGCCAACATCGGTTCGGGCAACATCGATCCTGAGCTCCTGGTGGGCGTGGTGTCGAGGGCCGGTGCGCCGGTGGTGGTCGAGACCCCGGACGAGGGTCAGGCCGCCGACATCGAATTCCTCCGCTCGAAGGCGAGCTGAACGGCTGTTTCCCGGCTGGCCCGGGTGAGAGGAGCCCGGTATCAAGGTCGCGCGGGGCTTGACGGTGTCGGCGTTAGCGGTGTTGTGCCTGCTGACGGCCGTGACGTTGGCGTTGGGGTACGCGAACAAGGCGCGTTGCACGGGTCCTGAGTTCAACGAGTGGGGCCGCTCGGTGCCGGACTACCAGATGCGGTCCTACCGGGACGTCTGCTACTCCGACATCCAGAACCTGTGGGTGGGCCGGGACATCGACCGGCACGTCTTCCCGTACGTGAACGGGGGCATCGACGAGGACGGCTCGTTGTGGGGCGGTGTCGTGGAGTACCCGGTGCTGACCGGGGTTCTGATCTGGGCCGGTGCGCTGTTCGTGAGCACCGATGCCGGGTTCCTGCTGTCGTCGGCGCTGCTGATGGCGCCGTTCGGGCTGGCGGTGGCGTGGTGGCTGGGGCGGTTGAGCCGCTGGCGGGCGCTGCTGTGGGCGATCGGGCCGCCGTTGGTGCTCTACGCGGATCACAACTGGGATCTGCCGGTGGTGGCGAGCGCGGTGGCGGCGGTGTTCGTGATGCACCGCTGGCGCGCGTCGCTGGCGCGTCGTTCCACGGTGGCCGCGGTGCTGCTGGGGCTGGGTTTCGCGTTGAAGCTGTACCCGGCGATCTTCGTGCTGCCGTTGATGCTGTACGTGTTCACCGAGGGCGGCCGGGACTGGCGTGGCGCGTTGCGGGTGGCCGGTGCGGCCGCGGGGACGGGTCTGCTGGTCAACGTTCCGTTCGCGCTGGCGGGTTTTCAGGGCTGGGCGGCGTCGTTCGAGTTCCAGTCGCGGCGTCAGGTGGACTTGAGCACGAACTCGGTGTGGTACTGGGGTTTCCGGGACTGGACCGGGGACGACGGCTTCCAGGCCGCGATGGGCATCGTCTCGCCGGGCCTGATGCTGGTGTCGTTCGCGTTGGCCTGCTGGATCGGCTGGTTGCGGTTCGAGAGGACCGGGACCTACCCGTGGGTGCAGGTTTCGGCGGCGATGCTGTGCGGGTTCCTGCTGCTGCACAAGGTTCACTCGCCGCAGTACACGTTGTGGTTGCTGCCGTTCTTCGTGCTGGTGCAGGTGCGCTGGGGGTGGATCGTGGCGTACCTGGTGGCGGATTTCGCGATGTGCGCGGGCATCTTCCGCTGGCTGTACCTGAACAACGAGGGGATCCCGAGCGGTGTGCACGACGGTTTCACGGCGCAGGCGCTGATGATCGGGGTCTGGGGCCGGGCCGCGCTGCTGGTGGGGCTGTTCATCGCTTTCCTGTCGGCCCGCACGACCATCGACGAGCGACCGTCGGGTGACGAGGTGTCCGCTGAGACCTCGCGGTACCGCATCAGGAGCTGAGGACGAGGACGAGAAAGGGACCCGCGGCTGCGCGCGCCGCGGGTCCCTTCCAGCTGAGGGGTCCGATCAGAAGACGGACTCGTCGAGCTCCATGAGGGAGTTGTCGGCGGCCTCGATGATCTTGCGGCGACCGGTGAGCTCGGGCAGGACGTTCTTGGCGAAGAAGCGGGCGACCGCGACCTTGCCCTGGTAGAACGACTCGTCCTTGCCGGCACCGGCGTCGAGCGCGGCGAGCGCGATCTCGGCCTGCTGCAGCAGCTTCCAGCCGATGAGCAGGTCGCCGACCGACATCAGGAACGACACGGCGTGCTGGCCGACCTTGTAGATGTTCTTGATGTCCTCCTGGGCGGAGGTCAGGAACTCGAACAGCGTGCCGAGCTGGCCCTGGACGTCGCCGAGTGCGCGGGTGAGCAGCTCGCGCTCCTCCTTGAGGCGCTCGTCGGCGTCGGTGGCCTCCAGCGTCTTCTGGATCTCGGCCGCGACGTGGCCGATGGCCGCGCCCTGGTTGCGGACGATCTTGCGGAAGAAGAAGTCCTGCGCCTGGATCGCGGTGGTGCCCTCGTAGAGGCTGTCGATCTTGGCGTCGCGGATGTACTGCTCGATCGGGTAGTCCTGCAGGTAGCCGGAGCCACCGAGGGTCTGCAGCGAGTGCGTGAGCATCTCGTAGGCCCGCTCGGAGCCGACGCCCTTGACGATGGGCAGGAGCAGGTCGTTCACGGCCTCGGCGAGGGTGACGTCGCTGCCCTCGTGCTTGCCCTGGGTGATCTGGTCCTGGTAGTCGGCCGTGTAGAGGTAGATGGCGCGCAGGCCCTCGGCGTAGGCCTTCTGCAGCATCAGAGCGCGGCGCACGTCGGGGTGGTGGGTGATGGTGACGCGCGGGGCGGTCTTGTCGGTGCTGCGCGTGAGGTCCGCGCCCTGGACGCGCTCCTTGGCGTAGTCGAGGGCGTTGAGGTAGCCGGTCGAGAGGGTGGCGATGGCCTTGGTGCCGACCATCATCCGCGCGTACTCGATGACCTGGAACATCTGCGCGATGCCGTCGTGGACCTCGCCGAGCAGCCAGCCCTTGGCCGGGGTGCCGTGCTGGCCGAAGGTGACCTCGCAGGTGGCGGAGGCGTTGAGGCCCATCTTGTGCTCGACGTTGGTGACGAAGGCGCCGTTGCGGTCGCCCGGCGCACCGGTCTCGCCGTCGAAGTGGAACTTGGGCACCAGGAACAGGCTCAGGCCCTTGGTGCCGGGCTTGGCCTCGACGCCGGGTCCCTCGGGACGGGCGAGCACCAGGTGCATGATGTTCTCGGTCATGTCCTGGTCGGCGGAGGTGATGAAGCGCTTGACGCCGTCGAGGTGCCAGCTGCCGTCCTCCTGCTGCACGGCCTTGGTGCGGCCGGCGCCGACGTCAGAACCGGCGTCGGGCTCGGTGAGGACCATGGTGGCGCCCCAGCCGCGCTCGATCATGAGGTCAGCCCACTTCTTCTGCTCCTCGGTGCCGTTCTTCCAGAGGATCGTCGCGAAGTTGGGGCCCGCCATGTACATGTAGACCGGCGGGTTGGCGCCCAGGATCAGTTCGGCGGCCGACCAGGTGACGGTCGGGGGGATGCCGTAGCCGCCCAGCTCGTCCGGCAGGCCGAGCCGCCACCACTCACCGTCCATGACCTGCTGGTAGGACTTCTTGAACGACTCCGGCAGGGTTACCGAGTGGGTGGCCGGGTCGAAGTGCGCGGGGGTGCGGTCACCTTCGACGAAGGACTCGGCGAGCGGGCCGGTGGCCAGGTCGTTGAGTTCGGACAGCACGCCGCGAACGGTGTCCTGGTCGGACTGCTCGAAGGCGCCCTTGCCCAGTCGGTCCTGCACCTTGAGGACCTCGAAGAGGTTGAACTCGAGGTCTCGGACGTTGCTCTTGTAGTGGCCCATCGAAGGCTCCCTCTTGCACGCTGCTGCGGGTGGGCCCGGCTACGAGCCCTTACTCGTCGGTAACAAGAAGGGTATTACCTGGCAGTAACTTCTGTCGAGGCGACCTGTGCCACCCTCCCCTCGCACCCCTTCTGACCTGCGTTCCCTTCCGCAAAATTCGCGTATCGGGATAAATTCGAAGGCGCCCCGTCACCCCTGCGCCCTACAGTGGGCGATCCGGACATCACTCTGGGGGTACAGATGATCGCCGTACGCGCGGAGGCACTGGTCAAGAGCTTCGGATCCACCCGCGCTCTGAACGGGATCGACCTCGAAGTGCCCCGGGGTGAAGTCCTCGGGCTGTTGGGCCCCAACGGTGCGGGCAAGACGACCACGGTTCGCATCCTGACCACGCTGCTGCGGCCCGACTCGGGGCGCGCGTTCGTCGCCGGGCACGACGTGCTGGCCGACCCGCACACCGTGCGTCGCTCGATCGGCCTGTCCGGGCAGTACGCCGCGGTCGACGGGAACCTGACCGGCTACGAGAACCTCTACATGGTCGGCCGCCTCTACGGGATGTCCCGCTCGAACGCCTCCGCGCGAGCCCGGCAGCTCATCGACCGCTTCAAGCTCGACGACGCGGCCGACCGGCCCTCCAAGGGCTACTCCGGCGGCATGCGCCGACGGCTCGACCTCGCGGGCGCGCTGGTCGCCGCGCCACCCGTGGTCGTCCTCGACGAGCCCACCACCGGGCTCGACCCGCGCGGCCGGATGGACACCTGGGAGGTCATCGGCGAGCTCGTCGCCGACGGCACGACGGTCCTGCTGACCACCCAGTACCTGGAGGAGGCCGACCAGCTGGCCGACTCCATCGCGGTCATCGACCGCGGCGAGGTCATCGCGAGCGGCACCGCCGACCAGCTCAAGTCCCGCGTCGGCGGCGAGCGCCTGCAGCTGATCGCGCAGGACGCCGCCGACCTGCCCGCGATGGCCCGGGTGCTGCGCGATGTCGGCGTGGCCGAACCGCAGGTGGAGGTGGCGCTGCGGCGGGTCACGGTGGCCGTGGAGACCGGGCCGAAGGCGCTGATCGAGGCCTTGCGGAGGCTCGACGCCGACAGCGTCGCGGTCAACGACGTCGGGCTGCACCGGCCGACGCTGGACGACGTGTTCCTGGGTCTGACCGGACGGCACGCCGAGGAGGAGCAGGGATGAACGCGCTGGCGGTGAGCCTCCGCGACAGCAACGTCGTGGCGTGGCGGAACCTGATGAACATCAAGCGCAACCCGGATCTGCTGCTGGCCAGCACGGCGCAGCCGATCATGTTCGTGCTGATGTTCGCCTACGTCTTCGGCGGCAGCCTCGGCGGCGAGGCGTACCGGGAGTTCCTGATCGCCGGGATCTTCGTGCAGACGGTGGCGTTCAACAGCTCCTTCACCGTGATCGGCCTGGCCAACGACCTGCAGAAGGGCATGATGGACCGGTTCCGGTCGCTGCCCATGTCGCGGGTGGCCGTGCTGCTCGGGCGCACCACGTCCGACCTGCTGGTCAGCGTGCTGACCGTGGTGATCATGTCCTTGTGCGGGCTGATCGTCGGCTGGCGGATCCGGGGCAGCGTGCTCGACGCGCTGCTGGCCTTCGGCCTCCTGCTGCTGTTCTCGTTCGCGATGTCGTGGGTGGGCGCGTTCATCGGCCTGGTCGCGCGCAGCGTCGAGGTCGCGCAGAGCGCGGGTCTGCTGTGGATGTTCCCGGTGACGTTCGTGTCCTCGGCCTTCGTGCCCGCGGAATCGATGCCCGGTCCACTGCGGACGTTCGCGGAGTGGAATCCGATCACGGTCTACTCGGACGCGTTGCGCCAGCTCTACGGGAACCCGCTCCGGGTGACCGGTCCGCCTCCGGACAGCTGGCCCGCGCAGCACGCGGTGCTGTACTCGGTGGTGTCAGCGCTGGTGATCCTGGCGATCTTCATCCCGCTCGCGGTGGCTCGCTACCGTCGCGTGGCGAGTAGGTGAAGGTCCTTCACGATATCCACGGGGGACAGCCGTCAGTGCGTCGCATGAGCACGTTTTGCCTGGCAGGACCGCACTTTGGAGTTAACTCCAAAGTGTGAACGGCACCGGACTCGCGCAGTGGTTGAACGTTTTCGGGTCGATCAGACCGCACTATCTGCCCGTCTCCGAGATACGCACCACGGACCGCGAGGTGGGTTATGCGCCGAACGAACGTCAAATACGCCGCTGCAGTGATCGCTTGCACCTCGGCACTGCTCGCCGGGTGCGGTGGTGCACCAGAGGGCGTGCCGGGAATGCCGTCGGGAGTGCCCGGGGCTCCGCAGCCGGGCCAGCCCGAGCCGGGTGGCGAGCAGCAGCCTCCGCCGGGCGGCGAGCAGCCGGGCGGAATGGGCGGCGGTCAGCAGGGCGGCGGCGAGCAGGGCGGCGACCAGGCCAAGGCTCAGCTCCAGGGCCAGCTCGACCAGCTCAACCAGAGCTCGCCGATCACCTTCGATCCGGACAGCAGCGAGCTCACCGACCAGGGCAAGGAGACGGTCACCAAGGCCGCCGACATGCTCAAGACCGCTCCGCAGGAGATGAAGTTCCAGGTCGCGGGCTTCACCGCGTCCGGGACGAACTCCAGCCAGGACAGCAAGGAGCTGTCGCAGGCTCGCGCCCAGGCGGTCGTCGACCAGCTGACGCAGGCCGGGGTCCCGGCCGAGCGCCTGCAGCCCACCGGCGAGGGCGACGCGGGCGGCGACCCCGCCGCGTCCCGCAAGGTCGAGATCAAGGTTCAGTAAGCGGTTCCACCAGCGGGGCGGCCAGAACCGGCCGCCCCGCTTCGTCGTGCGCGGCCGGTGAGACCTCGGTCGCGATCGGTGCTGGTCAGGGCGACCGGCCCGGTACTCTCGGCGGGAGCAGTCACGGAGGTGTCGATGGCTTCTCCCGCCGAGGCGCGGACGGTCCGCGAGCCCGCGGGCAAGGCCGCCTCCGCGATCACCTGGGACGTGCTGGCCGCGGTCGCCGCCGGCGGCGCGATCGGGTCGGTCCTGCGCTGGTCGACGAGCCTGGTGTGGCCGGGCCCCGCTTCGACGTTCCTGGTCAACGTGCTGGGCTGCCTGGCCATCGGCGTGCTGATGTGCGTGATCACCGAGCTGGTCACCCCGCACCGCCTGCTGCGACCGTTCCTGGGCGTGGGCGTGCTCGGCGGATTCACCACGTTCTCCACCTACGTCACCGACGCGCTGCGGCTGGCGCTGTCCGCGCCGCTGGCGGCGCTGGGCTACCTGCTGGCCACGGTGCTGTGCTGCCTGCTCGCGGTGTTCGTCGGCATCACCGCCACCCGGGCCCTGTCGCGGGGACTGCGACGGGAGGCCGCGTGACGCTCCTGCTCGTCGCGCTCGGCGGCGCCACCGGGGCGAGCCTGCGCTTCCTCACCGACCTCTGGGTCCAGGCTCGGCACGACACCGGGTTCCCGTGGGGAACGCTGGTGGTCAACGCGGTCGGTTCGCTGGTCCTCGGCTTCCTCGCCGGGGCCGCGCTGTTCGGCGCGCCCCTGCCGGTGCTGCAGACCGCGCTGGGCGTGGGTCTGTGCGGCGCGCTGACGACGTTCAGCACCTTCGGTTACGAGAGCGTGCGCCTGCTGACCGGCGGGCAGCGGCTGTTCGGTCTGCTCAACGTGGTCGGTTCGGTGCTGGTGGGGCTGGGTTCGGGCGTGCTCGGCGTCGTGCTGGCCGCCTCGATCTGGCACTGACCCCGGGAAACAGCACCCGAACGGGCGATCACGACACGAGTGCACGACCCCGCTCGCGCTCCCCGGATTCGGTTCGGGTTGTCTCTAACCTTTGGGCACGAGATCCGCACACGTGAGCGAATGGGGTCACCATGCGCACCGTCTTCATCCACGGCGAGCAGGAACGTTTCGACGAGGCCAGCGCCGAACTGATCGACCGCTTCACCCGCCGCCACCCCGAGCTCGACGCAGCGGAGCTGGTCGAGCTGCTGCTCGATGACAAGTTCCTCGCCGACGGCATGCTCGCGCACTGGAGCGAGGAGGACCTCGTGCGCGTCCTGACCGAGGTCGTGCCGCGCCGGGCCGTGCTGACCCGCGAGTGGTCGGCGACACCGGGCCTGCTGCACCGGTGGCTCGACTTCCTGGCCGAGGAACGCCTCCTGACCTCGACCGATCCGGTTTCCGCGCTGCACGACGCGGTCGACGCGGCCACGCCCGCCTACCTGAGCGCGATGGCCGATCCGACGGAGTGGAGTTCGGAGAAGTTCTGGACGACCACCATGCGGGAGCTGGGGGTCGACGACTCCGACGACGCCGCGGTGGAGGAGTTCCACGACGCCGTGGACGCCGGTGAGCTCGACGTCGACCAGGACACCGCCGACGAGATCACCGCGCGCGAGTCCACCGAGCCCGAGCAGCAGCCGAAGCTGTGGCTGAGCCCGGTGGAGCTGACCGAGTCGGAGCCGCACCGCGACATCGCGGCCGGCGCCCCGATCATGGACCGCATCCGCGCGGTCGTGGAGCACGCGGGTGACGGCGACGTCGACAAGCTGGCCGCGAGCCTGGGCAGCGACACCGCCACCGCAGGTCTGCTGCAGGAGTGGGCGCAGCGCGCGGGCCTGCTGCGGGTCTCCGGCGAGCGGGTCGTTCCGACGCTGATCGCCGCTCCGCTGCTCGCCGAGCCGGAGCTGCTGTGGACGAAGCTGTGGCAGAGCTTCGTGCTGCTCGACGACGTCTTCCGCGACGGGCTGGAGAACATCGCCGCCGACTCCGACGACGACGAGGACGACCTGCCCGAGCTGGTCCAGTCGGTGCTGAGCGTGCTCTACGCGGCCGGCGAGGAGGTGCCGCTGGAGGTCGTGGCGTTCACCGCCGCCGACGTGCTGGGCGCCGAGGACCCGGGCCCGGTGCTGGCCCTGGTGAAGCGGATCGTCGAGCAGTGGGAGGCGATGGGGGCGCTGCGCACCCGGCCCGCGACCGAGGAGGACGGCGCGCTGCCCGTCGAGATGTTCGTCGAGTTGCTACCCGCGGGCGTGTGGGCCGCGCGGGAGTCGTTGCGGGCGTTCGGCTTCCACGTGCCGACGACCGATGCGCTGCGCCTGGCCCCGGCCGAGCTGGTGGCGCTGCTGTTCGCCGCCGCCCCGGCACCGGTCCAGCAGGCGCTGGCGGCGAGCTGGGTCGAGGACCGCGGCCCGAAGCAGGCCGCGGACGAGCTGACCGGCCTGCTGGAGCTGGTGGACGACCCGGTGGTCCGGATGCCCGCGCTGGCGCTGCTGGAGGCGACCGGCGAGGAGGGCGTGACCGCGGCCCGCAGGCTGGTCGACGATCCGGTGTGCGGCGCGGCGGTGCGGGTGTGGCTGCAGGCCGCCACCGACGAGCAGGTGGCGCGCGACGGTGATCAGCTGCTGTTCAGCGTCGACGCGATGGCGGTGACGCTGGAGACCGACGTGGACCTGTTCGTCGGTGATGTGGCCGAGCAGCCGGAGGACGAGCAGTTGCAGCTGGTGGGCGAGTTGGCCGGCAGCGGGCATTCCCACGCCCGCGCGCTGCTGGCGGCGCTGGCCGACAACCACGAGGACGAGGAGGTCGCGGCGGCTGCGCGCAGCGCCTTGGACGCCTGATACCCGGTGACGCTCCTCATGTCCGTTTGTTCTGCTAACGAGAATTGTTTAGCATTGCGAACGGTTTGACTTCACAGCAGCCGCAACCGCAGCTGCCAACGCCGTTGATGAGGGGTGGCGTGGCGATGAGCGCCGGGCACGAAGTTCGGTTACTCGACGTCTTCAAGGGACAACCGAAGGCGGTGTGGATCACCGCGTTCGCGGCGGTCATCGCCTTCATGGGAATCGGCCTGGTCGACCCGATCCTGCTGTCCATCGCCGAAGCGATGAACGCCGGACCGGAGCAGGTCACCCTGCTGTTCTCGTCCTACCTGGGCGTTCAGGTCGTGGCCATGCTGATCACCGGTGCGTTCAGCGCCCGCTTCGGGCCCAAGCGCACCGTGGTCACCGGCCTCGTCCTGATCGTGCTGGCGACCATCGCGTGCGCGCTGGCGAGCTCCATCGGCCAGCTCGTCGCGCTGCGCGCGGTGTGGGGTCTGGGCAACGCGTTCTTCATCGCCACCGCGCTGTCGGTGATCGTCGGCGCCGCCTCCGGCGGCCAGCAGGCCGCGATCCTGCTGTACGAGGCGGCGCTGGGCATCGGCCTGTCCACCGGGCCGCTGCTCGGCGCCCTGCTGGGCAACATCTCCTGGCGGGGCCCGTTCGCCGGAACCGCGGCGCTGATGGCCGTCGCGCTGATCCTCGCCGCCGGTTTCCTGCCCAAGGACGGGGACCGCTCGACCCGCGCCAAGATCGGAATCCTCGACCCGATCAAGGCGCTGCGTCACGGCGGCCTGCTGCGCACCTCGCTGGGCTCGGCGTTCTACACCGCGAGCTTCTTCATCGTGCTGGCCTGGTCGCCGTTCGTGCTGGAGTTCGGCGCGATCGCGGTCGGCCTGGTGTTCTTCGGCTGGGGTCTGTGCGTCGCGGTCGCCGGGGTGACGCTGGCGCCCAAGCTGGCGGCCCGCTTCGGCGAGGTCGGCGGCACGATCATCGCGGTCCTGCTCTACGCGGTCATCCTGGGCGTCATGGCGTTCGGTTCGAAGCCGGTCGTGGTCGTCGGCGTGATCCTCAGCGGACTGGCCTCGGGCCTGCTCAACACGCTGTTCACCGGTTCGGCGATGAGCGTCAGCGACGCGCCGCGCCCGGTGGCCAGCGCCGGCTACAACTTCTGCCGCTGGCTCGGCGGCGCCGCTGCCGCCACGCTGGTCGGCCACGTCGCCACCTGGTTCGGCTCGAACCACGCGCCGTTCGCCGTCGGCGCGGCGCTGTGCGTGATCGCCGCGCTGCTGCTGGTCACCGACGTGCGCGGCAAGGCCGACGCTCAGCAGGTCCCGGCCGAAGCGGCAGTGGTCGGCGAAGAGGTCTGATCGGGCGACAACACGAAGGGGCGCGCGGATCTCGATCCGCGCGCCCCTTCGTGTTGTCGCCCAATGTTCGCCAAGCGCTTGCACACCGTTGACGTTCGCTTACGCTCCAAGCCGTTCTCGAACAGCTTGGAGGTCCTGGTGGCTCCCGAACGTCGACTCCTGCCGCTGCTCACCGGCGGACGTGCCCGCGTCACGTGCCGCTACCGATGCGGCGACCAGTGCTCCCAACACCCGCCGAACACCTCGGACAACGCCTACTTCGGGCAGGTCCTGGACCAGGTGCTCAGCCGTCGCGGCCTGCTCAAGGCCGGAGCGGTGGCCACGGCCGCGCTCGCGGTTCCCGCGCTGGCCTCCCGCGAAGCGGCCGCCGCGACCGGCCTGGACTTCGTGCCGATCCGGCCCAACACCGAGGACGCGGTGGTGATCCCGGAGGGCTTCCAGCAGCAGATCGTGATCCGCTGGGGCGACCCGATCCTGCCCGGCGCGCCGGAGTTCGACTTCGACGCCCAGTCGCCCGAGGCCCAAGAAGGCCAGTTCGGCTACAACAACGACTTCTGCGCGCTGCTGCCGCTGCCCGACGGACGCAGGGTGATGGTCAACAACCACGAGTACGTCACCGAGGAGTTCGTCTTCCGCGGCTACGACTCGGAGAACCCCACCGAGCAGCAGGCCAGGATCTCCTGGGCGGCGCACGGTCTTTCGGTCGTGGTGCTGGAGGACAAGAAGCCGGTGATCGACCCGCTGAACCGGCGCATCACCCTCACCACGCCCTTCGAGCTGCGCGGACCCGCAGCGGGCAGCGAGTGGCTGACAACCCCTGCCGATCCGACGGGAACGCGCTCGCTGGGCACCATGAACAACTGCTCCGGCGGCGTCACGCCGTGGGGCACGATCCTGTCCGGCGAGGAGAACTTCCACCAGTACTTCGCCAACGCCGACACCGTCACCGACCCGGTCGCCGCGGAACGCCTCGCGCGCTACGGGATCTCCGGCGGCGCGACCGACCGCAAGTGGGAGCGCTTCGACTCCCGCTGGGACCTCGCCCAGCAGCCCAACGAGGCCAACCGCTTCGGCTGGATCATCGAGCTCGACCCGAACGACCCGTCCTCCACCCCGGTCAAGCACACCGCGCTCGGTCGGCTCAAGCACGAAGGCGCCAACATCCGCGTCCTCGACGACGGACGCGTCGCCGCCTACATGGGCGATGACGAGAAGTTCGAGTACATGTACCGGTTCGTCTCAGACGGGAAGATGAAGCCGGGCGGCAGCGGGCACGCCCGCAGGCACAACACGTCGCTGCTGGACTCGGGCACCCTGTACGTCGCGAAGTTCACCGGCGACAACCCCGCCGAGATCGACGGAACCGGGAAACTGCCCTCCGACGGCGAGTTCGACGGCGTCGGCGAGTGGATCCCGCTGGCGCACAACGACACCAGCTTCGTCGACGGCATGAGCGCCGACGAGGTCTACGTCTTCACCCGCCAGGCCGCCGACAAGGCGGGCGCCACCAAGATGGACCGGCCCGAGGACGTCCAACCCCACCCCAAGACGGGACGCGTCTACGCCGCGCTGACCAACAACTCCGATCGCGGCACCGACGGCAAGGCACCCGCCGACGAGCCGAACCCGCGCAACACCAACAAGCACGGCCAGGTCATGGAACTCGACGACGACCCTGCGGGCATCGCGTTCACCTGGCGACTGCTGCTGGTCTGCGGCGACCCGGCCGACCCGTCGACCTACTTCGCCGGGTACGACAAGTCGCAGGTCAGCCCGATCACCTGCCCGGACAACGTCGCGTTCGACAGCCAGGGCAACTTGTGGATCACCACCGACTCCAGCGGCGCGCTCGGCTTCAACGACGGCCTCTACGCCGTCCCGCTGGAAGGCCCGGAACGCGGCCACGTCAAGGCGTTCCTCAGCGTCCCGCGCGGTGCCGAAGCCTGCGGGCCGGTCATCGAGGACGACCTCGTCCTCGTCTCGGCCCAGCACCCGGGCGAGCTGGACGGCGCCAACGCCGACAACCCCGCCAGCCACTGGCCCGACGGAGGCACCACCCAGCCCCGGCCCTCGGTGGTCGCGGTCTGGCGCTGATCAGCGCTCGAAGGCCCCGTCCTTCACGGCCCCGATGAAGTCCAGGAACCGCGAGACGGGCACCGCTAAGTGCCCGGCCTCGCGGTTCTTGGTGTCCCGAATCCCCACAGCATCACGACCACGCCCGACCTCGACGCAGTTGTTGTTCGGACCGCTGTAGCTCGACTTCCGCCATCCCACGAAGTTCTCGGTCATCAGCCCTCCAGAACGTCCACGTACGAATCATTTCGACAGACCGGACCGCGTCCAAGGCCTGCGCGCTCAGATCAGCCGTGAGATCCACGAATTCCGCGGTGTCCTTCAGCGCGTCGAGGAACTGCTCGGACCTGCGGTGTTCCAGACACCGAGCCAGTCCGGCATGCGCCGATGCCGGACCCCCACACGGGCGCCCGTCCGCCCGCTCGGCGTTCAGCTCGTGATCCGCCGGTAGAGCCGCACCCACGCCTGGGGCGTCAGGTCTTTCGGCAGCGGCGGCAGGCCGTGGAGGCGGCGACCGGTGACGTTGCGGATCATCTCCGCGAGCGATCGGCCCCTCGCCTGGTAGACGGCCCGGACGAAGGCCTGGTAGTCGTTCCTGCGCTCCGCCGGGAGGAGTTGCCGCCTGGTGATGTGGAGGATTCCGCCGCTGCACGCCGGGATCGGCCGGAAGTGCTGCGCCGGAACCTCGCCGAGCGAGCGGAATTCGAACCAGGGCGACCACTGGGCGTTGAGCTGACTGCCGCCCCTCGCCCGCTTGACCGCCACCTCGTGCTGGATCAGCAGCACCGCTTCGGTCCAGTGCTGGGTGGTGAGCAGGGTGCGGGTCATGGTCGTGGTGATGCCGAACGGCAGGTTGCCGACCACGGCGTGCGACCTGACCGGGAACCGGAACTCGCGCATGTCGCCGTGGTGGAGGCGCACCCGCGGGAGTTCCGCGCTCAGGCGCTCGACGCAGCGCCGGTCGAGCTCGACCGCGATCACCGAGCGCCCGAGGTCGACGAGCTCTCGGGTCAGCGCGCCGCGGCCCGCTCCGAGTTCGACGACGGGGTCCTGCGACGGCGTCAGCGCGCGGGCCATGCGGCGGGCCGCGCGGGGGTTGATCAGGAAGTTCTGGCCGAGTTCGCGGCGCGCGCGATCGCGCGCCGACCTGCGGCGATAGGACATGGGGACTGCTCCTGCACTCGCGAGCCGAATGGGAACCGGGTCTCGCGCGCACAGGCCGGCGGGTGAACGTCCGCAGCATCGACCGCGCGTCGGGGAACGAGACCCGGACGCGAACGGCGACGCGATCTACTGGCCGCGCCGCCTAGGCGGAACGCAGCCGGATGAAGAAAGCAGCAGAACAATGCCCCATGTCGACAAAGCTACAAGCCTCGCCCTCGACCGGAAACCGATTTTTCGCGACTCCCGGCTCCCGGCAGCCGGGTCGGCGGAGAGAGGGGACAGCGGGCAGTTCTGCCGACCATACGAAGGGACGTCGATCACGGGGCGGTTCGGCTCAGCACTGCCCCGTCGTGACGTCGAGCACTCGACGAAAGACCAGCAGAGCGCGGTGTCGGCGACTCTGCGTTGCTTGTTCGGCTTCTGTTCACCCAGATGTACCGAGGACATCGCCCAATCTGTCTAACGTTCGGGTGTTCCATACCAATCCCATGGAGGTCCGCTTGTCTTCCCGACCGGACAGCGGGCGGGTCATCCCGCTCCCTCTCATCTCCCACCACAGCGCCAGCCGTTCCTCGGTCACCTGCAAGTACCGCTGCGGCAACGCCTGCCAGCACGAGGCGCCGAACACCTCCGGCAACGCCTACTTCGGTGACATCGTCGAGGCCGTGCTCAGCCGTCGTGGCGCGCTGAAGGCCACCGGCGCGCTCGCGCTGACGGTTGGCGGCGCCGCCATGCTCAACGGCACCGCCGCTGCCGCGCCCAAGCCCGCGCCGGCCCGAGGCGCCGTGCCCGGCACCGACTTCGCGCCCGTCACGCCCAACACCGAGGACGCCGTGGTCGTCGCCGACGGCTACCAGCAGGGCGTCGTGATCCGGTGGGGTGACCCGGTCGTCGAAGGCGCGCCCGAGTTCGACTTCGCCAACCAGAGCGCCGCCGCGCAGGAGAAGCAGTTCGGCTACAACAACGACTTCGCCGAGCTCATCGCGCTCGACCGGACCGGCGCCGAAAGCCTCCTGGTGTGCAACCACGAGTACACCACCGAGGAGCACATGTTCCTCGGCTACGACGAGAACAACCCCACCGAGGAGCAGGCCCGCATCGCCTGGGCCGCCCACGGTCTGTCGGTGGTGCTCGTCAAGCGCCAGGACGACGGCAGCCTCAAGCCGGCACCGAGCCGCTACAACCGGCGCATCACCCTCAACACCCCGTTCGAGCTGCGCGGTCCCGCAGCGGGCAGCGACCTGCTGAAGACCTCGGTCGACCCGACCGGCACGACCGTCTTCGGCACCCAGAACAACTGCGCGGGCAGCCTCACCCCGTGGGGCACGATCCTGTCCGGCGAGGAGAACTTCAACCAGTACTTCGCCAACGCCGACAGCGTCACCAACCCGGTCGCCAAGGAGCGCCTCGGCCGCTACGGCTTCGAAGGCACCGCCAGCACCCGCAAGTGGGAGCGCTTCGACAAGCGCTGGGACCTCGCGCAGGAGCCCAACGAGGCCAACCGCTTCGGCTGGATCGTCGAGATCGACCCGAACGACCCGTCCTCGACCCCGGTCAAGCACACCGCGCTCGGCCGCTTCAAGCACGAGGGCGCAGCGGTCCAGATCGCCGACGACGGCCGCGTCGTGGCCTACAGCGGTGACGACGAGCGCTTCGACTACATCTACAAGTTCGTCTCCAACGGCAAGGTCAAGCAGGGCACCAGCGCGCTGGCCCGCCGGCACAACATGACCCTGCTCGACGACGGCACGCTCTACGTCGCGAAGTTCACCGGCAACAGCCCCGCCGGTGAGATCGACGGCACCGGGAAGCTGCCCGCCGACGGCAAGTTCGACGGCATCGGCGAGTGGATCGCGCTGGCCAGCGGCAAGGAGTCCTTCGTCCCCGGCTTCACCGCCGAGGAGGTCTACGTCTTCACGCGCCTGGCCGCCGACGCGGTCGGCGCCACCAAGATGGACCGGCCCGAGGACATCCAGCCCAACCCGGTCAACGGCAAGGTCTACTGCGCGCTGACCAACAACAGCAACCGCGGCAGCGAGGGCAACGCGGCTCCGGACGAGGCCAACCCGCGCGTCGGCAACAAGCACGGTCACGTGCTGGAGATCGACGACGACACCACGGGCACCCGCTTCGGCTGGAACCTGCTGCTGGTGTGCGGCGACCCGAACGACGCGGGCACCTACTTCGGCGGGTTCGACAAGAGCAAGGTCAGCCCGATCTCGTGCCCGGACAACGTGGCCTTCGACCGCCACGGCAACCTGTGGATCTCCACCGACGGCAACGCCCTGGACTCCAACGACGGCCTGTTCGCGGTGCCCGTCGACGGACCGGAGCGCGGCTTCGTCAAGCAGTTCCTGACCGTGCCCAACGGTGCCGAGACCTGCGGTCCCGTGGTGCGCGACAAGCTGGTGACCGTCTCGGTGCAGCACCCCGGCGAGATCGACGGCCACAACGCGGGAAACCCGGCATCGCACTGGCCGGACGGCGGCACCTCGCAGCCGCGCCCGTCGGTCGTGGCGATCTGGCGTGAAGACGGCGGTGAGATCGGCCGCGGCTGATCCACCTTGCGAGCGCGGGGGTCCCCGGCCGAAAGGCCAGGGACCCTCGTTGCGTTTCCACCCCCGCCCAGGAGTCGGCCCCCTCGGTAACCGGATTTCCACTGAAATCGGGAACCCAACTTCCACCGAAACGCGGCACCCAACTTCCACCGAAACCGGGGTCCCGAGTTCCACCGAAACCCGTTCCCGGACTTCCACTGAAATCGGGATCCCGAGTTCCACTGAAATCCGGTGGGCGCTGGTGGGTCAGTCTTGGGAGGTGGGGGATTCCTTGGGGACTGCGCGGAGGGCAATGACCGTGAAGGCTGCGGCGATCATGACCACGCCGACGACCCAGAGGCCGGAGCGCTGGGAGCCCGTGACGTCGGCGAGGGCTCCGGTGATGTAGGGGGCCGCGAAGCCGCTGATGTTGCCGAGCGAGTTGATCAGAGCGATGCCGCCGGCGGCCGCGGCGCCGGCGAGGAAGTTGCTGGGGAGTGCCCAGAAAGTGGGCAGGGCGGCGCAGACGCCGACGGCGCAGATCGTCACCGCGACCATGGCCATGAACGGGTTGCCCAGGTACAGCGCGATCGGGATGGACACGCCGCCGAGCAGCATCGGCAGCGCCACGTGCCAGACCCGCTCGCGGGTGCGGTCGCCGTGCGCGGCCCAGATGACCATCGCCACCGCACCGATCACGTACGGAACCGCCGTCACCAGGCCGGCTTCCATCGTGGACAGCTCCGTGCCGTACTGCTGCTCGAAGCCCTTGACGATCGTGGGCAGGAAGAAGCCCAGCGCGTACAGGCCGTAGGCGATGCCGAAGTAGACGAACGCCAGCGCCAGGATCCGCGGATGCGTCAGGGCCTTGCGCAGCGGCCAGGCGTGCGCGGCCTCGGTCTCGGCGCGCTCGGCCTCCAGCTGACCGGACAGCCACTCGCGTTCCTCGTCCTCGAGCCACTTGGCCTGCTCGGGCCGGTCGGTCAGGTAGAACCAGGTCGCCACCGCCAGCAGCATCGCCGGCACGCCCTCCACCAGGAACATGAACCGCCAGCCGGAGAGGCCGAGAACGCCGTGCCCGCTGCTGATCAGCGCGCTCGACACGGTCGCGCCGATGGCGCTGGAGACCGGGACCGCGGCCATGAACAGCGCGACCGCCTTGGCCCGCTGCACCGCCGGGAACCAGTACGTGAGGTACAGGATGATGCCCGGGAAGAACCCGGCTTCGGCGACGCCCAGCAGGAACCGCAGCACCACCAGCGTCGTCGCGTTCGGCACGAAGGCCATCACGGTCGCGACGATGCCCCAGGTGATCATGATCCGGGCCAGCCACTTGCGGGCGCCGAAGCGGTGCAGGGCGAGGTTGCTCGGCACCTCCAGCACCAGGTAGCCGAGGAAGAAGATGCCCGAGGCGAACCCGAAGACCGTTGCGGTCATGCCCAGTTCGTCGTTCATGCCGTTCGGGCCGGCGAAGCCGATGTTGACCCGGTCCAGGTAGTTGACGAAGTACAGGAGGCACAGGAACGGCATCAACCGGATCGCGACCTTGCGCAGGATCCGGTTCTGCATCTCCGCAGGGGCTACGTTGGCGCTGCTCACCGGATGGGCATACGCGCAGCCCGCCCACCAGGTCAAGACCCGACCGGAGGGTGGGACGGCCGGTAGCCTCGGTGAAATATGCCACCTGTAGCGTTGCAGCCATGCCCGAACGCCCGATTGCCCTGGTCACCGGCGCCTCACGAGGTATCGGTGCCGCGGTCGCGCGTGAGCTGTCCAACACTCATGACCTGTTGTTGGGCGGCCGCGACACCGACGCCATCCAGACCCTGATCGACGAACTGCCCGGCGCCGCCCGCGAGTGGCCGGTGGAACTCACCGACCACGCCGCTCTGGCCGACGCCGCGACCGACATCGAGCGAGTCGACGTCCTGGTGCACTGCGCCGGACTCGTCGAGCTCGGCCACATCGCCGACGCCACCGGCGATTCCTGGCGGCGCACCTTCGAGGTCAACCTCTTCGCCGTCACCGAGCTCACCCGCCTGCTGCTGCCCCAGCTCCGCGCCGCGCAGGGCCACGTCGTGCTGGTCAACTCGGGCTCCGGCCTGAGCGCCAAGCCGAACTGGGGTGCCTACGCGGCCAGCAAGTTCGCGCTGCGCGCGTTCGCCGACGTGCTGCGCGCCGAGGAAGCCTCCAACAGCGTGCGCGTGACCTCGGTGTTCCCCGGCCGGACCGCGACCGACATGCAGCGCTCCGTCCGCGAGCAGGAAGGCGGAGCCTTCGAGGCCGACCGCTACCTGCGTCCCGAGTCCGTGGCCAAGCCGATCATCTCGGCCGTCAACGCCACGCCGGACTCGCACCTCACCGAGATCATCGTGCGCCCCGCCGCTGCTTGATCTCTTTCTGAGGCTGTTCGTGGTTGCTGTGCTCGGCGGTGCCAGTAGCGGAACCTGACACGCCTTCTGGCTCCGGGAGCCAGAAGGCGTGTCAGAACCCGCGGCGGTGCGAGCTGAGTCCCACACCTGAAGAAGCGGCCGCCGCGGGCCGCCTCAACCCCGGACGTGCTGAGCGGCGGTGCGGGCCGCGGCCTGGACCGTGCGGCGGTCGACCCGGGTGGGTTCGCGGTCGTTGAGGACCTGCTCGCCGGCGACCCACACGTCCCGCACGCTGCGCGAACCGGCCGCCCACACCACGTTCGACATCACCTGCTCGTCGGGTGCGTCCAGACCCGTTGCGAAAGCGGGGTTGTCGACGTCGAGGTGCACGATGTCGGCCCAGCGACCCGGTTCCAGCGCGCCGATGTCGTCGCGGTGCAGCGCCTCGGCACCGCCGCGGGTCGCGGCCAGCAGCGCGGCCCGCGCGCTCAGCGCCGTCGCGTCGCCGGTGACCGTGCGCGCGAACAGGCCCGCGAGCTGCACCTCTTCCCACAGGTCGAGGTCGTCGTTGCTGGACGGCCCGTCGGTGCCCAGCCCCACCGGGACGCCCGCCGCCAGCAGCTCGACCAGCCGAGCGGTGCCGGAGGCGAGCTTGGCGTTGGATCCGGGGCAGTGCGCGACACCGACACCGCGCCGCGCGAACAGCTCGATGTCCTCGTCGCTGAGGTGCACGCCGTGCGCCGCGATGACCCGGCCTTCGAGCACGCCGAGCTTGTCCAGCAGCGCCGGGACCGAGCCGTACTCCTCGCGCTGGGCGGTGTCCTCGGCGAGGGTTTCCGCGACGTGGGTGTGGACCAGCGCGTTGCGCTGCTGCGCGGACTCACCGATCGTCTGCAGCGCTTCCGGCGGCAGCAGGTAGGCCGAGTGCGGGCCGTAGGCCAGCTCGATGCGCTCGCCGGGGCCGAAGCGCAGGCCGTCGGCGTCGATCCAGCGGTCGATGCCCTCGACCGCGCCGCGCCAGCCGCCGAGCGCCTCCAGGGCCGGGGTGTCGATCACGGCGGAGGCCAGCACCGCGCGGGAACCGACCGCCAGCGTCGCCTCGACCATGGACTCGGCGATGAAGTACATCTCGGCGCTGGTGGTGATGCCGGCGCGCAGCATCTCCACGCATCCCAGCTCCATGCCCGCGCGCACGTCGGACGGGCGGAGCCTGGCCTCGGCCGGGAAGATCACCTCGTTGAGCCAGCGCAGCAGCGGCAGGTCCGCGCCCATGCCGCGCAGCAGGGTCATCGGGCTGTGGGCGTGGGCGTTGATGAGGCCGGGCAGCAGGATTCCGCCGCATTCGCGGACGACCACGTCGTGGGGCCGTTCCGGTGCGCCCTGGCGAGGACCGCAGTAGCTGATGCGGCCGGTGTCGTCGACGTCCACGACGGCGTCCCGGACGACCGAGCAGGTCGCGTCGCAGGGCAGGGCCATCGGTGCGTGCAGGCGGAGTGCGGTCGGCATGACCGCATTCTGCCGCACCGCGATCCGCAACCGGACGGCCTCGTTCCCCGGCCGGCGCGACCTTGGCCGAAAGGTCAACACGACCTGGCCGATCGGCCGATCTGAGCGGTTCGATTGCTGGCCCGCAGGCCGATACCGGTTTTCGCGCCGGTGCCCGAATCTTGAACCAGGCCGCACCGAGGTCCCGCCCTTAGGGGCGGAGCCCTGATGGGCCAACCGAATGATCAGGGAAAACATCCCCAGCTGGCCGATCCTCACGAGGCATCGCAGCAGCCACGCTGGGAGCGACGAACCCGAGTCGGGGAGGTTCACCATGTTCGAGACCACGATGACCGCCATCGCCGCCGCCATCGCGATGATCGCGCTGCTGCTGATGGCGCTGAGCTCCGTGCTGCAGGACCTGCTGGAGAACTACGGCGAGCGCAAGCGCCGCGAGAACGGCTTCACTCCTGGGGCAGGTCCGTGCCCAGACAACGGCGGCTCATCCGGGCAAGAACGTCGTAGCGGGGGCGATTTCGCTCTTCTGGAGACGCGTCCCGCTCAGCTGCGGCCGGTTCCCGGCGGCCGGTTACCCGCGCCTCCGGCGCTGGTCGATCGTCCGATCCGGTTCTGGCTCGGCGGGCCGCGGCCTTGCTGACCGTGAACGCGGGCGCGGACCCGCCGGGACGGCGTCCCGAGCGCAGCCATTCGAGCCGGTGCAGCGCTTCGCTGTGGTGATCGGTGATGGTGACGCGAGCGGCGTCGAAGGAGTGCAGCACGGCGCGGTTGATCTCGACGATCGCCCGGTCCCGCCACAGGCTGCGCTCGGTGGAGGTGTCCATGCCCAGCCGTTCGGCGACCTGCCGGGTCAGACCGTAGGCGTGGTCGTCGGCCAGGCCGCGGGTGCCGATCTCGGTGCCCACGAACCAGGTGTTGAACGGCGCGGCCGGGTAGCGGATCCCGCCGATGAGCAGCTGCATGTTGCTGATCAGCGGGACGCTGTGCCAGCGCAGCCCGAGTTCGCCGAACCAGCGGTGGTCGGGGTGCTCCAGCGGGACTTCCTGGACGACGTCGCGGGGCACCGCGGCGAGCGTGACGCCCTCGTGCTCGGTCTCGACGACCAGCGGTAAGTGGTCGAAGGGGCCTCGCTGCGCCGGGGGTTTCCAGCCGAGGCTCTGCGCTGTGGCGGTGAATCCCTGGTAGCGGGCGTCGCCGAGGACACCGCCGTCGGCCAGCGAGTACCCGGCGTAGCGGACGACCTGCTCGTTCCAGATCCGGGGGCCGGACGCCTCGGGGGTGTCCGGGGCGAAGACGGTGATCAGCGGCTGGATGCGGCCGGCGTTGGTGGCCAGCCGCAGGTGCTCGAAGCACTCGCCGGCGATGGCCGAGGCGTTGCGCAGGCCGCGCAGGTCACGCACCTTGAGCCGTCGCCAGGGCAGGCCGCTGGTGCACCAGCCGCTGTCGCGGAGCGCGACGCGGGCTCCGTAGGAGAGTTCCGCGGTTGTGTGCCGGTAAGTGCCGGTCTCGGCGATGCTGCGCCGCACTTCGGCGAGCCGTTCGCGGAGGGAACCGGCTTCGGGGTGGGCGGAGTGGAAGGAGCGCAGGAAGTCCTCGGCGGCGGTTTCCGACGGGCTCGTCTGGCTCGGGATGAGTTCCTCGCGAATAGCCGTCACGCCGTGCGAACGTAGTCGCGAAACCTGCTGCCTGGGCAGCTCAGAGCCGTTCTCTTTCCGGTGATCTTGAGCCGCCACGAACAGGTGGCCGTTGACGCGATGTAACTAGTTTCGACGCGATTGACGGAATCCTTGATCGACCATTCGAGTGAACATCTCGGCCGATCAAGGATCGCCCATCAGGAGTCAGACCCGCTCGTAGATCAGGTCGTGGATCTCGCGGCCCTCGTCGTGCGCGCGGTTCTCGAACTTCGTCACCGGACGCCAGTCGGGACGCGGAGCCCAGCCGCCGGGCTCGCCGGCGTAGCGGTTGCTCAGCTGCGACTCGGCCTCGCAGACCTCGCGCATCTGCTCGGCGTAGTTCTCCCAGTCGGTGGCCAGGTGCAGCACGCCGCCGGGGCGCAACCGCGACGTGATCAGCTCGACCGACTCCGGCTGGACCAGGCGGCGCTTGTGGTGGCGCTTCTTCGGCCACGGGTCCGGGAAGTAGATCCGCACCTCGTCCAGCGATCCCGGCTCGACGTGGTCGCGCAGGAGCACGATCGCGTCGCCGCGCAGCAGGCGGAGGTTGGAGACCTCCAGCTTCTCCGCGCGCAGCATCAGCTGGGCCAGACCGGGCTTGTAGACCTCGACCGCTAGGTAGTTGACGTCCGGCTGAGCCGCGACGAGCTGCGCGGTCGTCTCGCCCATGCCCGAGCCGATCTCCAGCACCACCGGCGCGGAACGGCCGAACCAGGACTCCACGTCCAACGGGCCCTCGGGCAGCGCGGTGACGTCGGAGCCGAGCTCCGCCCAGTGGCGATCCCAGGCCCGCTGCTGGCCCACGGTCATCCGCTCGCCTCGCTGGACGTAGCTGACAACGGTGCGGCGGAACGGAACCTGCTGGTCAGAGGAATTCACGAGGAAGAATTATCGCAAACCGGCGGCGGCCCCCGACCACCGCGTGTTCGGCTACCGGCTCACCACACCTCGACCTGCGGCAGCAGGGAGAGCAACTTGGTCGTGCTGGTCGGCACGGGCAGCGGCTCCTCGTCGCCGTAGGCGGGGACGACGTTGAGCCAGCCCTCGTGCTCGTCGGTCAGGACGACGGTGGTGGGCATCTTCACCGAGCCGCGGTCGGACGGGGCGTACTCCCAGTACCCGGCTTCGCTGGTGCCGACCCAGGGGACGAAGACCCAGCCGGACCGTGCCGAGAGCACCGCGTGCACCTGATCCTCGATCTGGAACGCCTCGGCGCGGGAAGCGAGGTCGCCGCGGTCGAGCGCGCGCAGCCACCAGGGCGCGGGCAGCCGGCGCTTGGCGCCGTTGAGCTTGCGGAAGAGCTCCAGGACCTGCCGCTCGGAAGCGGTGTGGATCCAGCTGCGCCGGAGCGATGCCGGTGTCGCGGCTTCGGTGGCCGGCGGGTGGGCTTCGGTCGCCAGCGACCACTCGAGCCGCGGAACCGGCTCCAGCTGGACGTCGTTGCCGGTGCGCTTGGCGCGAACGCCACCGCGCGGTGCGTCGATCAGCACACGCTCTTGTGAAGACGTTGCGCGCTCTTGCGAAGACAGCATGTGGCCCACTCCTCTTGTGGTGGAGATAGACGCGAGCTGAAGTACTCGCCCACGGCCAGCGCATGCCCCCAAGCGACGCTGGTTGCGGGACACCTCTACTTATGCCTTACCACAGCCAAACCGACGAATGAGACAAGCGTGTAAAATGTGATTGCAATCACAGGCAAAACTCGTTCGGTTGACCTAATAGGCGCTGGCTCGACAACGGGAGCCGTGGCGGTTGGAGTAGAGGCGTGCCGGATCAGACGTTCCAACGCGTGGAGATCAACAGCGGAGTCGTCGTGGGCCTCGACATCTCGGCCTCGTCGCTGCGAGCCCTCGTCGTGGCCGCGGAGGAGGCCGAGCGCCGCAACGCCGTGCTGCACGTCGTGCGGGCCTGGAGCATGCGCACGGCGCCGCGTCCTGCCGACTGCCCGCCCAACGCGGTTCCCAGCACCGAAGCGTTCCAGCAGGAAGTGGAGCGGGAGACGGCGAAGATCGTCGCCGACAAGCTCGGCGACCCGCCGAAGGTCCCCGTGGAGATCCACGTGGCCCACTCGCCCTCGCCGCAAGCCCTGCTCTCGGCGTCCCGGGGCGCGGACCTCCTGGTCGTCGGCCACCGGGGTCGAGGCGGGTTCTCCGGCCTGATGCTCGGATCCGTCGCGGAGCAGTGCGTCCGCCACGCGGCCTGCCCGGTCCTGGTCGTGCGCCCGATGGTCTAGCGGCTGTCAGGAATGCGGCCGTGGCCGCACGTTTCAAGTGTGGGACTCAGCTCGCACCGCCGCGGGTCCTCAGACGTCGTCTGGAGAGGACGCCGCGACGCCGTGTAATTGGCATACATCAGGAGTGGCTCCCGGGCCCAGGCGGCGTCTGAGGTTCCGCCACCCGCACCGCTGAGCGAAGCAAGACCCCAACGATCCACCCGAGAAATACTGAACGAAGTGGGCTGCGCCGGACGTGGAAAGCGTAGAAAGCACAGGGCCCCGGGCCATCCCCCGAATGACAGCCCGGGGCCCTCCCCCGTCCCGACCGCCGGCGCCCCCGAGCGCTACTGCAGTCGGTCGTCTTTGGTTGTGCTTCAGCGTTCTCGAATCACCGGGTGATCCGCCGCTGACGCGCCGTGTCCAATGTGACCCGGCGCGATCGGCGTGCCGATGGCGACCGCTCGATCTTGCGAGTCGATCCTATCGGTCGGCGTGATCAGACTCTCGGCCGGGCTCGGTAACGTTTTGCTATCCCGGGCCCAGCTGGGGATTCCCGATTTGATCAAGGCCTTTCGGAGTCATGATCAAATCCGCTGGTCAGGCATCGCGCCGGTGCGTCACGGCCAATCCGATCAACCAGACACCCACCGTGACCGCCGCGAAGTACGCGAGCGCTCCCCACGGCCCCAGCGGCATGTCGATGGCCATGTTCCCGCCGCCCTTGAGGAAGTGGTCGGCCATCACGAAGGGCATCCACTGCTGGATGTCCTGCCCGACCTCGGGCACCAGCGCGATGAGGCTCTCCACCATGAGCGACCACAGCAGCAGGATGGTCACCGCGCCCGCGGTCTGCCGCACCAGCATCCCGACGCCGACCGCCAAGATCGCGGAGAACGCGAACACCGGTCCGACACCGGCGATCTCGCGCCACTGCTCGGCGGTGGTGATCGCCAGGTCCGAGCTCGGCTGCAGCACCGTGGAGATCGCCCACGAGCCGAACGCGCCGATCTCGCCGATGATCAGCGCCAGCACCGCGACGACCGCGGTCTTGGCCAGCAGCACCGCGGTTCGGTTCGGCACCGCCTGGAAGGTCGCGCGGATGGTGCCGAACCGGTACTCGGTGGTGATCGCCAGCGCGGCCAGCACCAGCGTGACCATCAGCCCGAACTGGTAGCCGAACTGCGTCGTGCTCAGCGACATCCCGTCGGAGACGGCGGCGATCAGGGCGGTGAACCCGATCGGCAGCGCGAGGGCCAGGAACATGCACCACCACGGGGAACGGGTGGAGAAGAGCTTCATGCGCTCGACGGCGAGCAACGTCATCGGGCCACCCCCTGGGCGGTCAGCTCGGTCGCCTCGCCGAGCGTGGTCTGGTATTCCACGGAGTCGCTGGTCATCTGCATGAACGCGTCCTCCAGCGAGCCGCGCTGCGCGGTGAGCTCGTGCAGCACGATCCGGTGCTGCGCGGCCAGCTCACCGATCTGCTCGGTGGTCGCGCCGTAGATGACCAGCCGGTCGGCCTCCGAGGAGCGGACGGTGATCTGCTCGTCGCCGAGCAGCCGTTGCAGCTGCGGGGCTTCCGGCGAGCGCACGAGCACCGAGCTGCTGCCCGCGTTGTCGACGAACTCGGCGGTGCTGCACTGCGCGATCAGCTTGCCGCGGCCGATGACGACGAGCTCTTCGGCCGTCAGCGCCATTTCCGACAGCAGGTGGCTGGAGACGAAGACGGTGCGCCCTTCGGCGGCCAGGCCCTGCATGAACCGGCGGATCCAGTGGATGCCCTCCGGGTCGAGGCCGTTGACCGGCTCGTCGAAGAGCAGCACCTCGGGGTCACCGAGCAGCGCCGTCGCAAGTCCCAGGCGCTGCGACATGCCCAGCGAGAACCCGCCCGCGTTGCGCCGGGCGACGTCGGTGAGGCCGACCTGCTCCAGGACCTCGTCGACGCGCTGCATCGGGATCCCGTTGGAGCGCGCCATCCACCGCAGGTGCGCGCGGGCCGAGCGGTTGGGGTGCACCCACTTGGCGTCCAGCAGCGCGCCGACGGTGCGCAGCGGGTTGCGGAGCTCGCCGTAGCGCTTGCCGTTGATGCGCACTTCGCCGGAGGTGGGGTTGTCCAGCCCGAGCATCATCCGCATCGTGGTGGACTTGCCCGCGCCGTTGGGGCCGAGGAACCCGGTCACGTGACCGGGTTTGACCGTGAACGACAGGTCGTCCACCGCCACCTTCTGGCCGTAGCGCTTGGTGAGGCCACTCGCCTCGATCATGATCACTCCTGTTGCTGGGACGCGGAGCCGTGCCGGTAGTAGTGAATCGACTCCGAGGATGACGCACCTCAGGGTTCTCCCGGAGCGGCACCCCGGTCCCGCTTCTCCGGTCCACAGTGGACTTCCAGGGCGGATCGCGGACTGCCGAGCCGCGAGCTGCGAGAACGGGCGCTCAGGCGAAGAGGCGGTCGAGCTCGACGGCGAGACCGTCCTCGGCGACCGTGCCGATCGTGTCGTCGGCCGTGGCGCGCAGGTCCAGGGGTGCCTGGCCCATCGCGACGCCGCGGGCCGCCCAGCTCAGCATCTCGAAGTCGTTGGTGCCGTCGCCCGCGGCGAACGTGCGACCCGCGGCGATGCCGAGTTCGGTGCGCAGCTTCTCCAGCGCCGCACCCTTGGACAGGCCCTCCGGGACCACGGTGACCCACGGCTCGTAGGTGTCGACGGAGATCGTGCAGCTCGGCAGCCGGACGCCGGCGAGCGTCTCGGCGAGCTCGGCCGGGTCGTGCTCGGTCCACTCCGCGATCAGCCGGGGCACCGGGTGCGCCGTCAGCTCGTCGATCGGGGTGATCCGCTGCGGGCCGTGCAGCTTGTCCGGGTCGAACGGGGCGGAGACGAGGTTGCCGACCCCGACGTCCTCGGCGGCGAAGATCGCGCCGGGCAGGTGCTCCTGCAGCGCCCGCAGCACCGGCGTGGCGTCGAACGAGGCCACCGAGACCGGCTCGCGCCGGGCCACGTCCACCAGCACGGAACCGTTGGAGCACAGCGCGAACCCGCTGGTCAGGCCGAGTTCGTCGAGCACGGGCGCGGTGCCGAGGAAGGCGCGCCCGGTGGCCAGGACCAGGTGCGCGCCGGAGTCCACCGCGCGGCGCACGGCGGCCTTGACGGCGTCGGAGATGGTGTCGGTGTCCGGGTTCAGCAGGGTTCCGTCGATGTCGAGGGCGACGAGGTCGGGCTTGAAGTCAACGCTCACGCCCGCAGGTTAGGGCCTGCGAGATAGTGCTCTGCTCGGCGGTGCGGGTGGCAGGACCTGAGCGGTTCCGCGAACTCCGCGCACCGCTCCTTGAGTATGTCGATACGCGGCGGCGCGGCGTGCTCGCCACGAAACCGCTCAGAACCTGCGGCGGTGCGAGCCGAGTCCCACACCTGAAGCAGTGGCTCCGCCGCGTCGGGTGAACCGGTCGCCCATCGTCCTCTGTGGACTTCGACCGGCGGGTCGGTGGGACGTGGCAGGATGGTGCGGGCGGATTCCCGGGAAGTCCGGAATGTCTGACTCCATCGAGAGGGCACCTTGAACACGGCACCCGAGCAGCAGAGCTGGGCAGGTCCGTTGTCGGCCGCCGTCGCCCGGCTGTGCGCGGGGCTGCAACCGCAGCTGTCCGACAAGACCTCCGAAGGTTTCGACGAGGTGCTGCGCAGACTCGGCGCCCCGCTGCAGGTCGCCGTCGCCGGCCGGATCAAGTCCGGCAAGTCCACGCTGGTCAACGCCATGATCGGACGGCGGGTCGCGCCCACCGACGTCGGCGAGTGCACGCGGCTGGTGACCCGCTTCCAGTACGGCACGGTCGACCGCGTCGAGGTCGTGTTCCACGACGGCCGCAAGCAGGCGATCCCGTTCGACCCCGGTGGCGGCATCCCCGCCGACCTGGGCGTGGACTTCGACGAGGTTTCCCACCTGGAGGCCTACCTGACCAATGCGGTGCTGCGCGATCTCACCGTGATCGACACCCCGGGACTGGGGTCGCTGGACTCGGCCTCGGTCGCGCGCACCGAGCAGGCGCTGGGCACCCAGCAGCTCGACCCGGTCTCCCGCGACGCCGTGATCGGCGCGGAGGCCGTGCTCTACGTCGTCACCCAGGGCGTTCGCGCCGACGACGAGCAGGCGCTGGCCGCCTTCACCGCCGCGACCGCGAGCCGCGAAGCCGGCCCGGTCAACGCGATCGCGCTGCTCAACAAGGCCGACATGATCGAGGCCGACACCGTCGACGGCGCCGACGACGACGTGTGGAAGGCCGCCGAGATCCTGGCCACCAAGCAGTCGGAGCTGCTCAAGCCCAAGGTCGCCGACGTGCTGCCGGTGATCGGGCTGCTCGCCGAGACCTCCGAGACCGGCGGCTTCACCGCCCCGGACGCCGAAGCGCTGCGATCGCTGGCCAAGCTCGACGAGGCGACGCGGGAGACCTTGCTGCTGTCGGCGGACCTGTTCACCAGCTGGGAGTGCGACGTCCCGGCGGGCACCCGCACCCACCTGCTGGAGCGAATGGACCTGCACGGCGTGCGCTGCGCGCTGGACGCGCTGGACGCCCAGCCAGACATCACCGCCGGTGAGCTGCGGCGGCGGATCCGCGACGCCTCCGGACTGGCGTCGGTGCTGGGCCGGCTGGACTCGGTGTTCCGGGCGCGCGCCGACGGCATCAAGGCCGCGGCCGCGCTGGCGTCGATCACCGCGCTCGCGCAGTCCTCCGGTGACCGCGACGAGCGCCAGAAGGTGCACGACGCCATCGAAGGGCTGCTGGCCAGGCCGGAAGCCCACCAGCTGCGCGTGCTGGAGGCGTTGACGCTGGTCGCGGCCGGGTCGGTGGAGATGCCGCCGGACCTGGCCGAAGAGGTCATGCAGGTGGGCGGCAGCACCGACCCCGGCGAGCAGCTCGGCCGGCCCGAACTGCCGCAGGCCGAGCTGACCGAGCTCGCGCTGGAGCGCGCCAACTGGTGGCGGTCCTTCTCCTCCTTCGGTGCCACGCCCGCGCAGAGCCGGGTCGCGCACGTGGTGCACCGGGCCTACTTCCTGATCTGGCAGCAACTGCGAACCAGGTGATCACCGTGCGGGGCTGGCGACGACCGAAGAAGTCACTCGGAAGCGGAACCGAGCACCTTTCGGGTTCGTCTGTTCTCCCAGAAGCCGGTGATCCGGCTTGCGACGCTGCCGCCGATCAGGGGACAGACATGACCGCCGTGACCAGCGAAACCGTCATCGATCCGCTGGAGCAGGCGCTGACCGACCGCGCCGCCCTCATTCAGCTGTGCGTGTACGCGGTCGACCGCGCCCGCAGCGCTGGAGTCGCCGAACGGCTCGCCGACGGGCTCACCAGCATCGGCGTGGCGCCGCTGCGGCCCGACGGGCAGCGCTTCGACCCGGCCTTCCACGAAGCCGGCGGCACCCTGCCCACCGACGACCCCGCTCTCGACGGCGTCATCGCCGAAACCGAGCTCCTCGGGTTCGCCGACCACGACCGCGTCCTGCGGGCCCCGGTCGTCACCGTCTACCAACTCCGCACCTGATCCGGGTACCTTCGACGCTCGTGGTGCGCTCCTCCACCACCTGCGAGAGTCGACCTGCGAGAACGGAGAGGACGCGCATGACGGCACCCGGTGTTGCGGTCGCCGCTGCGCTTCCCCAGCAGGTCAAGCAGACCCGCGACAAGCTCCTGGGGTTCCTGCGCGAGGCCGACCCCGCGGCGTGGGAGTGGGTCGAGCAGGTCCGCCGCAGTCGTCCGGCCACGCCCAGCGTGGTGGTCGTCGGCGAGACCAACCGGGGCAAGAGCTCCCTGGTCAACGCCCTGATGGAGCATCCGGGGCTCTCGCCCGTGGACGCCGACGTCGCCACCGCCACCTACCTGCAGTTCGAGCACGACGAGCGGTGGACGGCGCACGCCTGCTACCCCGGGCAGCAGGACCCCGTGCCCTTCGAGCTCGACGAGCTGCCGAACTGGACCAGCGCGGGCCGCGAGCTGCCCGAGGGGCAGCTGCCGCCGCGCTACGTGCGCGTCACCGCGCCCCTGGACGCGCTGGCCGAGCTCACCGTGGTCGACACACCCGGCGTCGGCGGGCTGGAGGAGCTGCACGGCGAGCTCGCCCGCGAGGCGGCCGTGTCGGCGACCGCGCTGCTGTTCGTCGTCGACGCCTCCTCCCCGTTCACCCGCGGTGAGCTGGAATTCCTGCAGCAGGTCGGCGAACGCGTGGAAACCGTGCTGTTCGCGCTGGCCAAGACCGATCAGCACCGCGGTTGGCGGCAGGTGCTGGCCGAGGACCGCAAGCTGCTGGCCGAGCACGCGCCCCGGTTCGCCGAGGTGCCGATCTTCCCGGTCTCGGCCCGCATGCACCTGCGCGCCGCGCAAGCACCCGAATCGGCCAACGCGGCGCTGCTGCGCGAGAAGTCGGGCGTGGTCGAACTGCGCGACGAGCTCGAACGGCTCATCGCCGGCCGGTCGGCGATGCTCGGCGAGGCCAACACGATGCGCGCCCTGTCCAGCGTGCTGGGTGAGCTGACCGCGACCCTGGAGGCCGAGAAGCGCGCGCTGACCGTCGGCGAGGACGAGGCCGAGTCGCTGCGCGCCCGCCGCGACGAGCTCAGCACCGCCCGCCGCTCGTCGACCCGGGGCTGGCAGGTCAAGCTGCGCGGCGAGATCCAGCGCACCCGGGTGGAGACCAGCCACGAGGTCAGCCGCCAGGTGCGCGACGTGCAGAACTGGTTCCGCCGGTCCATCGACAACGCCGGGCGCAAGGACATCAACGACCTGCCTCGACAAGTCGACATCGCGCTGCAGATGGCCTCCACCCGCATCGCCACGATGCTCTCGACCAGGCTCGCGGCCGTGGCCGAGCAGGCGCTCAACGACCTGTTCTCCGCCGAGGAGCTGGACGTGATCCGCTCCCAGTTCGCGCGGGGCGTGCAAGCTCCGATCGCGCTGCGCCCGCCGGACAAGCGACCGCCCACCGCCGAGGACAAGCTGCTGGTGTTCATGGGCGTCTCCGGCGGGCTGGGCGTGGGCCGCGCGGCGGCGATGCCGCTGGCCGGGCTCGGGGTCGCGGCGCTCAACCCGGTCGTGCTGCCGGTGACGATCGTGCTCGGGCTGGGCGCGGGCTGGTGGATGGCCCGCACCCGCAAGCACGCGGCCGACAAGCAGCACCTCAAGCAGTGGCTCACCGACGCCATCGCCGACGCCCGATCGGCCCTCGACCAGCTCGTCGCCGAGCAGCTCATCGAAGCCGAGCAGCAGCTCTCGCTGGCCCTCGACGACGCGCTGACCAGGCGGATCGAGGCGATCGAGGGCGAACTCCGCGACGTCGACAAGGCCCTGAAGATGGACGCGGCCGAGCGCAGCCGCCGCCTCCAGACCGTCGACCGCCGCCTCACCGAGTCCACCACCGGCCGGGAGCGGGCCGAACACCTCCTCGCCGGCATCAGGAACCTCCGCGACACGGTGTCCTGACCCACCCCGGCCACCCGGAGGACCCGGAACACGTCCGTATTCCGCCACCTGATTACGGGCGTATTCCGTCGACGGATTACGGACGTATTCCGTCACCCCCGCGCACGACGTGCGGTGTTCGGGGTCAGGAGAGCGGGTTTTCGAGGTCTGAGTGGAAGGCGCCGAGGTCGGTGGAGCTCGCGCAGTCCGGTTCGCCGTCGACGACCGGCGGGCCTCCGCTGTCGCCGCCTCCCGCGGTGGAGCCGTCGATCGGTCGCGGGTGCGGAGGTACTTCGCCAGGTCGAAGGTCATCGCGTTCAGCCCGTCCTCCCCGCGGGCGCGCAGGCACGGCTGATCAGGCGGCTCCACATCCGGACCTACCTCGAAACCCTCCACCGATCACCACCCCGGAGACCTCCACCGCTCACACGAACCCCCTCACGATCACCTCCAGGCAGCCCAGAGATCCCGCTTCTGACGCCACCCACGTCTCTGACCTCGCACGACCGGCTGGTCTTTCGGATTTCCACTGAATTCGGGAACCGGACTTCAGTGGAAATCGGGGACCGGACTTCCACTGAAATCCGGTTCCCGGGCGACGAAACGGGGGTCCTGGGCGATGGGTGGTTCCTGGAGGGAACCCCGGGGCTCTACGCTGCGTCCAACGGCTTGCAGGTGAAGGCGGCGGAGGGTGCCGACGTGTACATCGAGGAGACCGGCGCTGGGGACGGGGACATCAAGGTCACCGTCGACGGCGAGGAGTACACCGCCGAGGCCAACTACGACCTCGACGGCGACGGCTTGGACGAGACGGTCGCGGTGATGACCGACGACGGCTACGTCGCCTACATCGACGAGAACGCCGACGGCCACGCGGACCTGATGCAGTCGATCAGCAACGAGGGCCAGGTCCGCGACCAGGCGCGATTCCACGCCGACACCGGCGAGTGGACCGCCGAAGCCCCCCACCAGCACCCGGGCGGTGCCGGTGACGGACGTCCGGACGACGGCAATCAGATGGTCATGGACACCCCGCAGGGCGACGTGCAGGTCGGGCCGGCGACCGAGGACACCAACTCCGACGGCATCGCCGACACGGCGGTCGTGCAGTCCGAGAACGGCAACACCGTGCTGGTCACCGACGTCGACGGCGACGGGTCCGCCGACCAGGTCGTCGAGATCAGCCAGACCGGAGACGTGACCATCTCGCACCACACCGGCGACGGCGAGTGGACGGTCGTCGAGCAGGGCCAGATCGGCGACAACGGCCAGTACGCCCCGAACGAGTTCGCCTCCGCGACCGACGACGCGACCTGGACCTTCGACGAGCCCGAGCTCCAGCCGAAGCCCCCGGCCCCCGCCCCGGCTCCGGATCCGGCCGCGGACCCCGGTCTTCCGGCGACCTGCGAGGGCGAACCGTCGCGCCCCGCGAAGGACGACTCCTGGGTGTGACGCGGCGTCGCACAATTCGCGACGGAATGTGATTCCACCACCCGCCCGTGGCCTCATTCTCAGGCCATCGGGCGGTTTTTCATCTCAGGGCTCTGCATCCGGCAACCGCCATTCGGCGGCTATCCACGGTTCACCGGTCGTTCGCACTCGTGTCCGCTTCGCCGGAAAATCTGGCATCCCAGGCAGGACCGGCGATGAGATTTCCGGGAGCACCCGGAAGGAAATGCGAACTGAATCGATTCCCTTATCGTTCCTGTGAGAGAACCGACAACCCCGATCTTCATTGCGCGCCGTTATCCCCGTTAGCCTCGTTGCATCCCTTTTCCACTTCGCCCGGCTCTCCGGGCCGGGCGAAGCTTTCCCTGCAAACGTCGGCGGGCGGGCCCGTCGGCGAACAATCCGGGCTGTGGCGCCCAGTCAGGAGACACGTCGCGATGACCGCAGTGACCATCCCCGGTCTCGACCAGGCCCCGACCAAGCACGAGCGCCTGTTGTCGTGGGTGCGTGAGGTCGCGGAGCTGACCACACCCGATCGCGTGGTGTGGTGTGACGGTTCGCAGGACGAATGGACGCGGCTGACCGACCGCCTCGTGGAGGCCGGCACCTTCAAGCGTCTCGACAAGAAGCCGAACTCGTTCTACGCGGCGTCCGACCCGTCCGACGTGGCGCGGGTCGAGGAGCGGACCTACATCTGCTCCGTCGAGGAGAAGGACGCCGGGGTCACCAACAACTGGATGGACCCGGCCAAGATGAAGGCCACCATGACCGAGCTCTACCGGGGCTCCATGCGTGGTCGCACGATGTACGTCATCCCGTTCTGCATGGGCCCGCTGGGCGCCGAAGAGCCGAAGCTGGGCGTGGAGATCACCGACTCCGAGTACGTCGTGGTCTCGATGCACATCATGACGCGGATGGGCGCGAAGGTGCTGGAGCGCCTGGGCACCGACGCCAAGTTCGTACCCGCCCTGCACTCCGTGGGCGCGCCGCTGGAGCCGGGCCAGGAAGACGTGCCGTGGCCGTGCAACGACACCAAGTACATCACCCACTTCCCCGAGGAGCGGATGATCTGGAGCTACGGCTCCGGCTACGGCGGCAACGCGCTGCTGGGCAAGAAGTGCTACTCGCTGCGCATCGCCTCGGCGATGGCGCGCGACGAGGGCTGGCTCGCCGAGCACATGCTGATCCTCAAGCTGATCTCCCCGGAGAACAAGGTCCACTACATCGCGGCCGCGTTCCCCTCCTCGTGCGGCAAGACCAACCTGGCGATGCTCCAGCCGACCATCCCGGGCTGGAAGGTCGAGACCCTCGGTGACGACATCGCCTGGATGCGCTTCGGCGAGGACGGCCGCCTGTACGCGGTCAACCCCGAGGCCGGCTTCTTCGGCGTCGCGCCGGGCACCGACGAGCACACCAACCCGAACGCGATGCGCACCATCGAGAAGGGCAACTCGCTGTTCACCAACGTCGCGCTGACCGACGACGGTGACGTCTGGTGGGAGGGCATGGGCGGCGAGACGCCCGCGCACCTGACCGACTGGAAGGGCAACGACTGGACCCCGGACAGCGACGTCAAGGCCGCGCACCCGAACTCCCGCTACTGCACACCGATGTCGCAGTGCCCGATCCTGGCGCCGGAGTGGGACGACCCGCAGGGCGTGCCGATCTCGGCGATCCTGTTCGGCGGGCGCCGCAAGACCACGGTTCCGCTGGTCAACGAGTCGTTCAACTGGCAGCACGGCGTGTTCATGGGCGCCACCATGTCCTCGGAGACGACCGCTGCGGCGGCCGGCCAGGTCGGCGTCGTGCGTCGCGACCCGATGGCGATGCTGCCCTTCATCGGCTACAACGTCGGCGACTACCTGCAGCACTGGGTGAACACCGGCAAGGACGCCGACGCCTCCAAGCTGCCGAAGATCTACTATGTGAACTGGTTCCGCCGCGACGAGTCCGGCAAGAAGATCGTGTGGCCGGGCTTCGGCGAGAACTCGCGCGTGCTCAAGTGGATCGTCGAGCGGATCGAGGGCAACGCCGCCGCCGTGGACACCCCGATCGGCCGCGTTCCCTCCGCCGACGAGATCGACATGTCCGGCCTGGACACCCCGGTCGAGGACGTCGAGATCGCGCTCAACGTCGACGCCGACGAGTGGAAGGCGGAGCTGCCGCTGATCCAGGAGTGGTTCGACACCATCGGTGACGACCTGCCCACCTCGATGCGCGACGAGTTCGAGGCCCTCAAGCAGCGCCTGGGCTGAGACCTGGGCGGGCGGCGGTACCGGGTCGTCGTGGGAAGCCCCGGTACCCCACCCGTTTGACGCGGACGTCAATCGTGCGCGTACCCGAAGCGGCGCCTCCCCTCTCGCGAGGGGAGGCGCCGCTTTCGCGTTGTCGACGGCAGCCGAGCAACCGACCGCCCCTCGCGCGCGTCTTGAGGACATCTGCGATTGCGCAGCGGCCCATCGGACGAGGGGGTCTCATGGCCGGCTTGGCATTTCTGGTGCTGTTCCTGATCGCCGCGGCAGCGGTGCACGTCTCGCTGCGGCTCGACGGCGACAGCGCGACCGTCCCGATCGAGAGCGACGACCGCGATCGAGCGGCGTCCGTCGAGCGATGACCGGCGAGGCCGGGTGGCGCGAGAACGGCTGCGCGCGACCCGGTCTCCCGACTAGTTCTTGATGGCCCCGGCCAGGTTGAAGGCTCCGCCGAGGTAGCGGGACACGACCAGGTAGAGGGCGATGACCGGTGCGGTGTAGAGGATCGAGTAGGCGGCGAGCTGCCCGTAGGCGATGAGCCCGCCCTGGCCGAAGAAGGCGAAGACTCCCACCGAGGCGGGCTGCTTCGCCGGGTCGAGCAGCAGGATGAAGGGGACGAAGAAGTTCCCCCAGGCGTTGATGAACGTGAAGATCGCGACCACGCCCATGCCGGGGACGATCAGCGGCAGCACCACCGAGCGCAGCGCCTGCATCGCCGACGCGCCGTCGACCCAGGCCGCCTCCTCGAGGCTGATCGGAACGCCGTCCATGAAGTTCTTCGTCATCCAGATCGCGATCGGCAACGAGGTCGCGGCCAGGAACAGCGTCGTGCCGAACATCGAATCCACCAGCTCCACCTGCACGAACATGCTGTAGACCGGGACCATCACCGCGGTCATCGGCAGCCCGGAGGCGAACAGCACGAGGTAGAGGAACGGTCTCCGGAACCGCAGCTGGTAGCGCGACAGCGGGTAGGCGCACAGCACCGCCGAGACCACCGAGACCAGCGCCGCGCCACCGCACATCAGCATACCGTTCCACAGTGGACGGACACTGGTCTCCCAGGTGAGGACCTGGGCGAAGTTGTCCAGGGTGAACGCGCTCGGCAGCCTCGCCGACAGCGGTGCCTCGGCGTCGAAGGACGCGGTGAGCAGCCACAGCAGCGGCGCGAGGAAGGCCAGCGCGACCACCGCCAGCACCAGGTGCACCACCACCGACACCGAGCGCCGCCTCGCGACGGTGACTCCGGCCATCACGCCCCCTCCTCGTCCGGATCACCGAGGCTGAAGGCGTAGAGCACGGCGAACAGCCCGCCGACCGCCAGCAGGACCAGGGAGATCGTGGCGCCGTAGCCGATCTCGTCGAACTCGAACGCCGAGTCGTACATCAGCAGCGGCAGCGTCTGCGTCGCCGCGTTCGGCCCGCCCGCCGTGAGCACGTAGATCAGCGTGAACACGCCGATGGTCTGCAACGTGATCAGCATCAGGTTGGTGGCGATCGTCCGGCGGATCACCGGCAGCGTGACGTGCCAGAACCGGCGCAGCATCCCTGCGCCGTCGACCGCAGCCGCCTCGGTGAGATCGCTGGGCACCTCGGCCAGCGCGGCCTGGTAGACCAGCATCGAGAACGCCGTGCCGCGCCAGACGTTTCCGAGCACCACCGCCAGCACCGGCGCGTGGTACAGCCAGTCCACGCCCTCCAGGCCCACCGCGACCAGCAGGATGTTCAGGGTGCCCTCGGAGTTGAGGAACGCGTAGATCGCGAACGCCGCGACCAGCTCCGGCAGCACCCACGCGGACACGACGGCGATGCCGACGGCGTTGCGCAGCCAGCGGTTGCGGTGCCGGGTCAGCAGCGCGATGAACATGCCCAGGCAGTTCTGCCCGATCACCGCCGATCCCACGGTGAACACCGCGGTCACCCACACCGCGTGCCACAGCGCCGGGTCGGCGAACATCCGCCGGTAGTTGTCCAGCCCGACGAACTCCGGATCGCTGGCCGCCGCGCCGGTCAGGGCCGCGTCGGTGAACGAGACGTAGCCGCTCCACAGGATCGGCCCGATCACGAACAGCCCGAGCAGCAGCACGGCCGGGGCCATCGGCGCCAGCCATCGCCGCACCGCCGACATCGTCAGCCCGCCCGGGTGTTGGCCGGTTCCACGATCCGCGAGACCTGCTGCGACCACTGGTCGGACACCTCGGCGGGCGGTCGCCCGGCGACGACGTCGAGCACGGACTTCTGGATCTCCTCGGACACCTTCGGGTACTCCGGCAGCGCCGGCCGGTAGTGGGTGTTGGCCAGCAGGACGATCCAGAACTGGTTGAGCGGGTTGGCCTCGGTCAACCGGGGATCGGCCGCGGCATCGGCCCGCGCGGGCAGGTTGCCGGTGGCCGCCGAGTACTGCACGACGTTGTCCACGCTCAACGCCTGCTGGATGAACGCGAAGGAGTCGTCGGGCTTGTCGCTGGCCGCGCTGACCGCCAGCACCCAGCCGCCCGAGAGCGTCACGGTTCCCGGCGCCTGGCCGAACTGGGTGGGCATGGGTGTCGCGGACATGGTCTTCGTCCAGTCCGTCCAACCGGAGTCCTGCCAGTTGCCGGAGGCGAAGCTGCCGTCGAGCCGGATGCCGACCTTGCCCTCGCGGGCCAGCTGGTCGCGCTGGTTCTTGTCGTACTGGGCGTCGGCGATCTGCGGCTTGCTCTGGGTCAGGTTCTCGCCGACCGCGGTGGAGATGAAGCCCATCGCGTCGGTGAACCCCTTGCTGGGCACCACCCACTTGCGCTGCTGCTCGTCGTAGAGGGTGCCGGTTTCCGTTCCGTAGAGCAGCATCTCGACGGTCTGCATGCTCACCGACTCGCCCTCGGCCTTGCCCAGCGGCATGTCGATGCCGATGGCGTCGGGACGCTTCTGCTTGATCTGGCGGGCGGCGGCGAGGATGTCCTCCCAGGTGCGCGGTTTCCACTCCTCCGGCAACCCGACCTCGGCGAACAGCTTCCGGTCGTACCAGAGCCCTCGCGTGTCGGTGTCGAGCGGAACGCCGTAGATCCGGCCGTCGGCGGCCTTGCCCGCCTGCTTGGTGGTGCCGATGTAGCTGGAGTTCCAGTCCGGCCACCGGGCGAGCCGGTCGTCCAGGGCCAGCAGGTATCCGGCCTCGACGTCGGAGTTGACGTTGAAGCTGTCCTCGTAGAGCACGTCGGGCGCGGTGGATTCCGACCGCATCCGCAGCTGGAGCTTGGACAGGTACTCGCTCTCCGGTGCCACCACCGGGTCGAGCTTGACGAACTTCCCGGGGTTGGCCTGCTCGTACTGCTGCTTCACGCGCTGCATCAACGCGTCGACCTGCAGCGTGTTGCCGTACCGGTGGTAGGCGACGGTGATCGTGTTCGGGTCCTCGGCGGATCCGCCGCAGGCGGAAAGGCCCAGGGCAGCGGTGAGGATGGCGGCTAACGCGGTTCTCCGGCGCATCTGGCTCCTCCGGCCTGTGACGCTTGCGACTAACCTGAGATCCGGATCACACTCGGGGGCAACATAAGTCCAAACGTTTGCACAAGTCAATGATCTTGCGGGTCTCAACGAGGAGCGCTGCATGACCAATCCGTCGTGGCAAGGCACAAACCTGCCCCGAGTCGGTGGGTTCAACCGCGCGGTCGTGCTGGACACGATCCGCCGCCACGGCGAGATCAGCCGCGTGGAACTCGCCCAGCGCACGGGGCTGACGGCGCAGACCATGTCCAACATCGTGCGGGCCCTGATGGACGACGGGCTCGTCACCGAGAACGGCCACGCCCCCTCCACCGGCGGGAAGCGCCGCGTCCTGCTCAAGGTCGTGCCCGACGCCTACTCCGCCGTCGGCCTGCACCTCGACCCCGAGCGCATCACCGGAGTGCTCGTCGACCTCGCCGGCGGTGTCCGGCTGCGCACCACCCGCAGGCTCCCCGCCGACGCCACACCCGACTCGGTCGCCGCCGCCCTGACCCGCATCGGGCAGCAGCTCGTGCGCCGCTCCGGGCTCGAACCCGACCGCGTGCTCGGCGCGGGCCTCGCCGTGCCCGGACCGCTGGATCCCGCGCACCGCAAGGTCCTCGACCCGCCCAACCTCGACGGCTGGACGGAAGTTCCGCTCGCCGACCTCGTCGAGGAGCGGTTCGGGCTGCCGGTGGTGATGGACAACGACGCCACCGCCGCCGCGATCGGCGAGCGCTGGTCCGGCTGCGCGCAGCGGTCCGGCTCGTTCGTCTACGTCTACCTGGGAACCGGCGTGGGCATCGGCGTCGTGCTCGGCGACCAGGTGCACCGCGGGGTCAGCAACAACGCCGGCGAGATCGGGCACGTCCACAGCGGGGGATCGCGGGAGTGCCACTGCGGCAAGCGCGGCTGCCTGGAGGCGTACTGCTCGATGCGCTCCATCGTCGCCGACTGGCGGACCGCCATCGGCCGGCCCGCGCCCACCTCCGTCGCCGCCGCCTACGACCAGCTGTGCCGGGACGCGGTGGCCGGGGAGGCCGCGGCCCGCAAGGTGCTGCGGCAGACCGCGACCCGTCTCGGCCAGGCGCTCGCTTCGGTGGTCAGCGTCCTCGACGTCGACCGCGTGGTGCTCGGCGGACCCGCGCTGCGGCAGGTCTCCGACCTGGTCCGCAACCGGGTGTCGAAGGTGATCACCGCGCAGGTGTGGGCACCGCAGGTGCGCCCGGTGCGCGTGGAGAACGCGCTGATCGGCGAGGACGCCGCAGCGGTGGGCGCGGCGTCACTGGTGTTCGACCACGCCTACTCACCCCGCCTGAACACGCTGCTGGGTTCCTGAGGATCTGCTCCGGGCACCTGCGAGCTGCTCAGTTGACCTGCGCCGCTCGCACGCGGTTCGGCGACGCTTCCGACACCGCGTCGGCGACGGCGTTGCCGAAGGCCGTCATGCCGTTGGCGTTGGGGTGCAGGGGAGCGGCCCACGAGGTCGGCACGACGCCCTCGAAGTACTTGTCCTGCGAAGCCTGGCAGACGTCGTGGCCCTCGCTGACCGGCCCGAGGTCGACGAACATCGCGCCGTGCGCGCGAGCCCGCTCATCGAGCCGGGCGCTGAGTCGGTCTACTGTGGACTGGATGTAGTCGGCGTCGCGCGCCCACATCGGCTGCTTCGGGTAGCAGCCGCCCGGCGGCAGGTAGGTGCCGTAGCCGACCACCACGACCCGCGCGTTCGGCGCCCGGTCGGTGATCTCCTCCAGCGCCTCATCGAAGTCCGGGGTGAACTCGTCGATGCGCTCGGCCAGCTCGTCGCCGTTGGCGGTGAAGTCGTCCGCGCAGGACGAGCCGACCGGCTCCGGGAACGCGTTCAGGCACGACACCGCCGCCTGGACCAGGGAGATGTCGTTGCCGCCGATGGTCACCGTGACCAGGTCGGTGGTCTCGCTCAGCGCGTCGTACTGCGGCGGGAGAACGTGGTGCTGGCGACCCGAGAAGTCCTCGGTCTCCGCCCCGGAGCACGTGACGTCCTTGAGCTGCGCGCCCAATCGCGCCGCCGCGACCTGCGGGTAGTTGCTCGTCGAGCGGAAGCACAGCAGGTTCGGGTCCGGACCCGGAACCAGCGGGCCGGCCGCCGCCGAATCCCCCATCGCCACGTACTCGAACGCGTCCTCCTGCGCTGCGGCGGGAACTCCCGCCGACAGCAACGCCACCACGCCAACACCCGCGAGCACCGGCAACCGCAACCCCACCACGAAGACCTCCCGAGCCGATCAAGGCGACCGAACTCCTCGATCTGAGCACGAGATCAGCCCGCGAAAACCGGATTCCACCCGCTCGGAGGGCAGGAATCCCCCGAAGGAGCGGGCCTTTTCGAATTTCGCGCGAAGTTCGAGTGCGAAGGTTCGGGCACGAATTTCGCGCGAAATTCGAATCCGCCCACCACGGAGGGGAGAGGGGTCACTGGATGTCCCGGCGGAGGGCTCTGGTGATGCCGGCCGCGACCGTGGTGGCGAGGATCCAGCCCGCGGCGATGAGCGCGACGGTGATCCACTGCGACGGGCCCTGGGTCCGCCACATGACGTCGTGGCCGAGGTTGATGATCGGGACCAGCTGGTCGACGGTGTAGAGCAGCGGGCTCCAGTGCGGGTGGTCCTCGTCGTTGACCGGTTGCAGCGGTCCGTGCACCGAGAACCACGTGGTGCCCGCGGCCGTGAGCAGCACCAGCCAGATCAGGGCGCGCAGCGGCCGGTAGCCGTAGCTGACCGTCGCCAGTTGCAGCAGGCTCCACAACCGGACCGGCGGGCGGAACGCGGGCCGGGTCGAGGCCGCGATCGCCTTGTAGCGGTGGCGCTGCTTCTCGATCAGCACCGTGACGGCGTGCTCCTCGTTGCCGTTGCCGCTGAAGACGTGCGCGAGCTGGTCGTAAGAACCGGGCTGGTAGCGGTCGCCGGAGTTGGCGCGCAGCCAGGCCAGCCGCTCCTTGACCTTGTCCACGTCGGTGGGTTCGACGCTGTCGGTGAAGTTGTCGTAGCTGAAGTCCTCGACGTCGACCCCGCCGCTGGCCTCCCACAGCCGCGCGTTGTCCGCGAGCAGCTCGCACTGGGCCTGCCGCAGCAGGATCCGGCCCTTCGGCGGGTCCTCGACGCTGAGCGTCAGCTCCTGGGCGACCAGACCGAACCCGTTGATGGCGTTGCGGCTCAACCCGTCTCCGAGCCGGGCTCCCCAGAAGTTGGCCTGCCTGCCGATCTCGCTCCGGCGCAGCTGCACCTCGCCCTCGGCCAGGAACGGCCGGACGCCCGAAGCGCACACCAGGTCCCGCGCGATCCGCGCTCCGCGCAGGTCCACCGAGGGCTTGTAGGCGAGCTTGTGGCGGTGCCAGGCGGGTTTGGTGAGCTCGCTGGCCCGCAGGTCGAGGTTGGCGCCGATCGACGCGCCCTGCAGCTGGATCGACCCGCTGATGTCGGCTTCCCGGCAGTCGAAGTTGCTGCCGACGGTCATCCGGCTCGCCTGCAGCACGTCGGTGCGCGCGCCGGTCAGCCGAGCCCGGTTGAGCTGGAAGCTGCCGTGCACCTGGACGTCGGTCATCCGCCACTCGCCCCAGACGTTGACCCGGCCCGCCGCGAGGTTGCCGCGGATCTCGGTGCCGTCGATGTGCAGGGCGCGCAGCGAGCGGTCGACAGCGGCCCGCGCGGACTGCGCCCAGGTCAGGTCGATCTGCGCGCCGGACAACCGCATGTCGCCTTCTATGCGGGCGCTGACCATGCGAATCGTCCCGCCGCTGCGGAAGTTCTCGTCCATCTCGACGTCGCCGTGCACGTGGCTGCGGTCGGCGATGAGCGTGCTGGTCGGGTCGTCGTAGGGCGACTCGCCGCGCCTCGGCGGACTCATCCCAGGTTCCAGCACGGCGTCGCGCATCCGCAGGTCACCGGCGATGTTCGCGCTCGGGATGAACACCATCCCGGCCACGGTGAAGGACTTGCCGGTGTTCGGGTCGGCGTCGCAGCGCAGCGAACCGCCGAGCTGGATGCCGTTGGCGTTGAGCGCCAACCGGCCCCGGTTCCGCAGCGTGGCGCCGGCCAGCGTGAGGTTGCCGCCGATCTTGGCGCCGGGGATGCGGATCTCGCCCGCGACGGTGATCCCCATCGCCAGCATCGCCCCGGCCACCGTCAGCCGGTCGGCGTAGATGGCGCGCCGGCCGGGGTTGTTCAGGTCGCTGCCGTTGAGCAGCAGCGAGCCGCCGAGCTCGGCGTCGGCGAGGTCGATGACGCCGTCGCGGCTGGTGCAGTGCAGCAGGTGGGTGTCGCTGGTGGTGCGCAGGTTCCGCGCCCGCATCCCCGGCAGCAGGCAGTTCCGCAGCACCAGGCCGGCCAGCGACGCCTGCCGGACGTCGGGCGCTTCGAGGAACCGGCAGCGGACGAACTCCAGCAGGTAGGGCAGTTCGGCGGCGCGCAGGTCCAGGCAGCCGCTGATCACCGCGTCCTCGATGAGGATCACCGGTTGCTGCCGGGCTCTTCTGGTGAAGGGCCGCCAGCTCGCCTCGTCCGGCGAGTCGATCAGCCGCCGCGTGAGGAACTCGCCGCGGATCTCCTTGTCCGCCTCGAACTCCTCGGCCAGCACGTCGAGCGGTTCGCCTTCCGGCGTCTCCGGTCTGCCCTGCCGCAGCAGTTCGTCCACTCGCCGCTCGGCCGCGGTCAGCGGACCGTTGCCGTTCTCCCTCACCTTGCCGCTAGGCACCCGTAGCCCCCGAAACCCCGTGACGCGTCGTCGATCATCTACCTATTAGGACGTCTGACCACGACAAGAGGTTTCGCCCCGCACCAGAAAACACCGGGATGGCGTACTTGACCTCCCGTTCCACGTGAAACGACCCCGGCGTGTCGCAAACCAACACGCCGAGGCCGTCCGCAGATCAAATTCCACAAGCCCACGTCAGGCAAGCACCGAAGGTGCTTCCTCCTCACCCCACCCTCGCAGCTTGCACCGCCGGGGGTTCTGAGCGGTTCCGTGGCGAGCACGCCGCGACGCCGCGTAATCGACATACTCAAGGAGTGGCGCGCGGAGTCCACGGAGCCGCTCAGGTTCCCCCACCCGCACCGCTGAGCAAGAGGACCACGGACACCTAATCCGTATGAATGGGATCCAGGACTCGGGCTAGGAAGGTGCGGGTGCGCTCCTCCTTCGGGTTGCCGATGACCTCGGCTGGCGGGCCCTGCTCGACGATGCCGCCGCCGTCCATGAACAGGACGCGGTCGGCGACCTCGCGGGCGAACTGCATCTCGTGGGTCACCACCAGCATCGTCATGCCCTCGTCGGCGAGTTGCCGCATCACGCCGAGCACGTCGCCGACCAGCTCCGGGTCCAGCGCCGAGGTCGGCTCGTCGAAGAGCATCACGTGCGGGTTCATCGACAGCGCCCGCGCGATCGCGACCCGCTGCTGCTGACCGCCGGAGAGCTGCGCGGGCATCGCGCCGGCCTTCTCGGAGAGCCCGACCTTGGCCAGGTTCTCCTCGGCGACCTTCTCCGACTCCTCCTTCGAGCGGCCCAGCACCTTGCGCTGCGCCACCGTCAGGTTCTCCAGCACCGACAGGTGGGAGAAGAGGTTGAACTGCTGGAAGACCATGCCGACGTGGCGCCGGGAGCCGTCGAGGTCGGTGTCCGGGTCGGTCAGCTCGGTGCCGTCGACCGAAACCTTGCCCGCGGACGGCTCTTCCAGCAGGTTCACGCAGCGCAGCAGGGTCGACTTGCCGGACCCGGACGGTCCGATGACGCACACGACCTCGCCGCGCTCGACCTGCAGGTCGATGTCGCGCAGCACTTCCAGCGAGCCGAAGGACTTGCTCAGCCCGGAGAGCTCGATCATCACGTCGCTCACTTGGTGGCCCCCTTGGTCCGGACGCCGCCGAACTTGCGCTCCAGCAGGTCGGAGACGCGCGACAGCGGAATCGTGATGATCAGATAGCACAGACCGGCGATCAGGATCGGCGTCAGCGACTGGTACTGGTTCAGCGCGCCGCGCCCGAACTTGGCGAGCTCGTACTGGCCGACCGACAGACCCAGCAGGTAGATCAGCGAGGAGTCCTTGGTCAGCAGGATCAGCTCGTTGGTTAGCGGCGGGAGGATGATCCGGAAGGCCTGCGGCAGCACCACGGTCACCATCGTGCGGCTCGAGGACATGCCCAGCGAGCGGGCCGCCTCGACCTGCCCCTTCGGCACCGCCTGGATGCCCGCCCGGATGGTCTCGGCCATGTAGGCGGCGCCGACCAGGCCGAGGCTGAGCATCACGGTCGAGAGGTTGTTGAACTTCAGCCCGAAGGCGATCGGCATGCCGTAGCCGAACGCGATGAACACCAGCAGCGCGGGAAGTCCGCGGAACAGCTCGACGTAGCCGGTGGCGATCCACCGGTAGGGGGCGACCGGCGACATCTTCATCAGCGCCAGCACGATCGCCAGGGCGAGGCCGAACGCGAAGCCCACCGCGGTGTAGATGAGGGTGTTGAGCAGCGCGGTGGTGATCACGTCGGGGAACTGCGCCTTGGCGACCTCGACGTTGAAGAACGCCCGGCCGATCGAACCCCAGTCCGCGATGAAGATCACCAGGGCGAGAACCACGACCAGCACCGCGTACTGGATTCCGAGGTTGAGCCGCGCCCGCTGTCGTCGGCCCATGCCTGCCTTGGGCCGCTCGATCTCGGTTGTCATCGACTTCTCTCCATGTGTCCGGCGGGCTACCGCGACTGTGTTCGCGGCCCCCGCTGCACCGCTCGGGGCCGGCGTGTTCGACGCCGGCCCCGAGGTGCCACGTATCAGCGGGTCATTCCGGCTTCTTGCCGAACCACTTCTCGTAGATGCGGTCGTACTCACCGGACTGCTTGGCCTTGGCCAGGGACTCGTTGACCTTGGTCAGCAGCGCGGTGTTGCCCTTGCGGACACCGATGCCGTACTTGTCGCCGGTCACGAACTCCTTGGTGACCTCGGTGTCCGGGTTGTTCTTGGCGAAGTTGTAGAGCACGCCGTTGTCGTTGATCGCGGCGTCGACCGCGCCCGTCTTCACGGCGGTCTGCTGCAGGGCCAGGTCGTCGAAGTCCACGACCTCGTAACCGAATTCGGCCTTGTGCGCCTCGGCGTAGTCCTTGCCGGTGGTGCCGACCTGCACGCCCAGCTTCTTGCCGCGCAGCTGGGACAGGTCGGTGATGCCCGCGCCCTTCTTGACCATCAGGGCCTGCTCCGCGTCGAAGTACGGGTCCGAGAAGTCGAGGTTCTGCTTGCGGGAGTCGGTGATGGTCATCGCGGCGGCGGCCACGTCGCACTGGCCGCTGTTGAGCGACTCACCCGACTGGATGCCCTCGTCGAAGGGCGCGTCGACGATCTTCTGCTGCACACCGAGGTCGCGCGCGACCAGGTCGACCAGCTCGACGTCGAAGCCGACGATCTTGCCGCCTTCACCGGGGAACTGGAACGGCTCGTAGGGGAGGTGGGTGCAGGTGGTCAGCGAATCGGGAGCGATGAGGCTCAGTTCGCCGCCTTGGGCACCGCCGCTCGTCGTGGATTCGACACAACCTGTCACTGCCACAGCCAGGGTCAGCGCGGGCAGCATTGCCAGCGCACGGAGGGTTCTGCGACGCGCCACGATGTAACTCCTAGTAGGTGAGAACGCGGGTGCTCGAATGGTGCCACTCGATCGGACGTAAACCCAATACCTCGTGTTGCGAATCCATCAAGTTCGTCGAAATCCGCGATCAACCCATCGGCCACTGCGCGGCAAACCTGCCTCACCAGGACCGGCCGAGCGAAAGGATTTGCGGCGCTCGCGCCGCTTTCGCACCAGAACCACAGCTTCCTCACCAGCCCGAACCCCGCCGATCTGTGTCCACCACCACGGTCCGAGCCCAAGCGATCGCCACGCACGGTGGCCGAAGCGGACCGTTGGCGACCGATATGTCGACATCCCGCCACCCTCGCGAGCGCTCACCCGGAGCGAGCCGTGGCGGCCCCGTGGGCGGTCCGAACTGTCCGGACGAAGAGGACGTTGATCACGGCCCGCCCGCTGCCGCCATGTCGACAAGTGCCCACGACCCGGATGTCGACATGGCGCCTTGACGACGAAAGGGCCCCTCCCGGAGCGGGAGAGGCCCTCGTCGTCACTGATCAGCGCGGTGGTGGCGGTGGGCAGTGGATGATCGGCTGCGGGTTGTACTTGACCTTCTGGTTCTCCGTGCGAACCTCGCCGGTCGTGATGTCCCGGATGGTGCGGGTGTCGACGACGGTGAAGCCGGGCGCGCCCTTGCTCGGGCTGCACGGACCGGTCGTCGGACCGGGCTTCTCGGTCGGCGGCGTCGGTTCGGTGCGCGGGCCCGTCGACGACTGCACGTCGAACTGCTTGGTGCCCCACAGCTTCACCTTGATCGACGACGGAGTCCACTCCGTGGTGATCATGATGCCGCTCTTGGCGACGTTCTTGAACTTCACGTCGATGATGCTCTTGCCGTTCGGGCTCTGGAACACCGTGGCCTCGCGACCGGCCGGGTAGCGGCTGATGTAGTAGCTGTGCGCCTTGTGCTCGACGTCCTTCATGCCCGCGAAGTACGAGGCGTTGTACAGCGTCGTCGCGAACTGCGAGATGCCGCCGCCGACGGCCTTGCCCGGGTGGCCGTCCTCGATGATCCCCGACTCCACGTAGCCCTGCGGGACACCGCGCGGTCCCGTGTAGCCGTTGAGGCTGAACGTTTCGCCCGGGCGCAGCACCGCACCGTTGACCTGCTCGGCGACTCGGCGGATGTTCACACCGGAAGCCGGCTCGAAACCGCCGGTCTGGAACTCGCCGACGACCTCGCGGATGCCGAGCTGGTTGGCCTGGTCGGTGGTGAACTGCGCCGGAGCCGGCACGTAGACCGCCTGGATCGCGCGCTGCTGCGGCTTGCGCAGGGTGTCGAGCAGCGGAGTCAGGCTCTTCTCCCAGTCGACGCCGACGCCGTCCTCCGACGGGTGCACGACCGGAGCGCCGTTCTCCAGCTTGATCTCGGCGTTCTTGCCGGGCTTCATGGTGTCGCGCAGCTGCGGTTCGATGGCGCCCACCAGCACGGGACCGTCGAGGCTCGCCTTCAGACCGCCGCGTCCGTCGGGGGTGAAGCGCAGCGCCTCGGCGATCGTCTCCGGAGCCAGCGTCGCGTTCTTGCCCTGGCCGCGAACGGTCACCGGGGAGGCCACGGCGGGCTCGGCGATCTCGTGCAGCGCCTTCTGCACGCCCTCGCGGGTGGTGCTCACCGGGAGCTGGGTGACCGGCAGCGAGATCGGCCGGCCCTCAGCCCACTTGGCCTGCACCGCGTCCGCGGCGTGCTGGATGTCGAGGTTCTGGCCGGGCACCGGGTTCACCGGGATCGGCGTGGTGCCCACGAAGCGGATGTTGCCGTCCGTGGGCTCCAGGCCCAGCTGCGGGCTGACCTCCTGCAGCGCGGCCACCAGCTGCTCGCGATCGCTGCTGCTGACCGGGGTCACGTCGTGGGTGCTGAACAGCGAGCCGATCCGGGTGAAGGGGTTCAGCGGCTGGTCGTCGGCCTTCTTGACGGTCTCGGCCCAGTCCATCTGCAGCCCGACCTCGTCGGGCTTGACCGTGGCACCGCGGTCACCGACCTGCAGCCGCACGGGCTTGCTCAGGCCGGGTTCGAGCTCGTCGCGGAGCTTGCTCTCGGCGGCGGCCGGGTCGAGGGTGCCGACGTCGACACCGGCGACGACGGTGCCGCGCGGCAGCGATCCGCTGGTGAACAGCAGGTCGCCGACGTAGAGGAGCACCAGGGCAGCGGCGGCGGCACCGGCGATCAGGCCGCCCTTGAGCAGCTTCTGCCGCTTCTCGTCGGCGGGCGTGGGTTCGTCGGAGGTGTTCCAGCCCAGCTGGCTGCCCCCGACACCGCCCTGCTGGCCGCCGAACATCTGCGTCGCACCGGGATTGGTCTGCTCGGCACCGTGGTAAGCGGTGGGCTGATCGGAGCCGACGGCAGCGATGGTCTGCGTGGCGCCGATGGGGAAGCCGCTGAAGTCCGCGGGCAGCGCGGCGATCTGCTGGGTGCGCTCGCTGTCCGACTCCGGCGCGGGTGCTCCGCCCTGGGCCTGGGGGTCCTGGACGGGCCAGACCTGCTTGGTCTCGGCGTCGGACGCGTTCTGCTGGTCCGAGTCGGTGCGCAGCCGTTCGGTGGACGGGTCCGCACCAGGGCGGTTGTCGTGATTTTCCGGCACCGCTTCCCCTTCTCCTGTCGGTCGTGCGGTGGGGGCGTGGAAGTGCTCGCTCGCCCGCGCTCGCCGGGGTCCCGGCGCGGGGCGCCGACTACAGGTACAGGCCCGTGCCCTGCTCGGTCTGTTCCGTGGCCACGGCGTGCAGATCCCGTTCCCGCATGACCAGGTACGCCTGCCCTTGGACCTCGACCTCGAACTGCTCGTCGGGGTTGAACAGGACCTGGTCGCCGACCTTGACGGTCCGCACGTGACTTCCCACGCCGAAGACCTCTCCCCAGATCAGCCGCTTGGCCATCTGCGCGGTCGCCGGAATCACGATGCCGCCGCTGCTGCGGCGTTCCCCGGATTCAGCGGCGATGCGCACCATGACCCTGTCGTGCAGCATCTGGATTTCGAGCTTGGCATCGGTCACCCGAAAAGTTTACTTGCCACCACCGGGTGACCCGGGTGCCAGGGGGCCCTCACAACACGCCCTTGACCACGCGATTCTCGATTTTCCTGGGCAGCGCGCGACGACGGGGCCTCCCCCAACCGGGAGCGACCCCGTCCACATCCCCATGACCTGGGGTTTCGAGCCCGAATACCAGATAGGTCTCAATTCGCCTCGGCAGCGCCGATCAGGCGTCGAGACCACCCATCACCAGCGGCAGCCGGTCCGGGCCGCCGGCCGAGATCATGATCGGCACGCCCCAGTCCTGCCGGGTCAGCCGGCACGCGGGGTGCTCGACCTCATCGTCGTCGTCGCAGCTGGCGGCCTGGGCGACCACGTGCAGGACGCCCTGCTCGATCCCGTCCGCCAGCACGAGGCGGCGGGTCAGGTCGGTGCCCACGCCCGCGCCCTCGACCAGCAGGTCCTCCGGCGTCGAGGTGATCTCCAGGCGGGTGGAGGGTCCGTAGCGCTCGTCGAGCTTGGTTCCCGGCGGCGGCGTGAACACCACCGCGAGCTCCACCTCACCCGAGGCGATCTCGGTCGCGGGCCGCTTGACCTGCTGCGACGCACCGCTGATCAGCTTCGCGGCCAGGCCCGGCGGAACCGGGCGCTCCAGCCGGTGGGCGGCGGAGGCGACCACGACCAGCTCGCCGTCGACGACGGCCGCGCCGGAGGGCTCGGAGACGTCGGTGGCCAGCGTCGACACCTCGTCGGTAGCGGGTTCGTAGCGGCGGATCGCGCCGTTGTAGGTGTCGCAGACCGCGACCGAACCGTCCGGCAGCACGGCGACGCCCAGCGGGTGCTGGAGCAGCGCCTCGCCCGCCGGACCGTCGGCGTGGCCGAAGTCGAACAGGCCGGTGCCCACGGCGGTGCGGATCGCGAAGCCGTCGCCGTCGGCCTCCACCCAGCGCAGCGCGGAGGTCTCCGAATCAGCCATCCACAGCCGGTCGCCGCCGTCGGCGAGACCGGAGGTCTGGGCGAAGAACGCCTGGTCAGCGGCACCATCGCGCAGGCCTTCGACGGTGGTGCCCGCGAACCGGCGGACCTCGCCGGTGCTCGGGTCGAACAGGCCGAGCGTGTGGTTGCCCGCCATCGCGATCACCACGCCGCCGGCGGGCTCCCACCAGGCGACGTCCCACGGGCTGGTCAGCGGTGTCTCCAGCGCCGGGCCGCTGTCGGACCCGTCCCGCCACTGCTCGCCGGTGCCGGCCAGGGTCGTCACGGTGCCGTCGGAGAGCCGCAGGCCGCGCAGCAGGTGGTTCACGGTGTCGGCGACGACCACGTCGTAGCCGACCGCCGCCGCCACGTCCCCGGGCAGCGCCGCGAGCCCGGCGGGCTCGGCGAACGTCGGCCGCACGCCGTCGGCGCGTCCGCGCTCACCGGTGCCGATGCGGCGCACCACGGTCTCGCCGTCGGACTCGAATTCCACCAGCGAGTGGTTCGCCGAGTCCGAGACCAGCAGGTTCCCGTTGTCCAGCGCGATGACCTTGCCGGGGAACCGCAGCGTCGTCTCCGGAGCGGGCGGTGGCACGTAGGGGCCGTCGCCGCGGTGCAGGGTGCCCTTGGCCTCGTGCTCGGCGACGACCTCGGTGATCACGCTGCGCAGCGCCTCGACGTGGCCCTCACCTGCGGCGACGTGCACGACGTAGCCCTCGGGGTCGATGACGACGAGCGTCGGCCAGGCCTTCACGGCGTAGTTCTGCCAGGTGGTCAGCTCGGGGTCGTCGAGCACCGGGTGGTGCACGGCGTAGCGCTCGACCGCGGCGATCAGTGCGTCCGGATCGGCCTCGTGCTCGAACTTCGGCGAGTGCACGCCGACGGTCACGACCTCGTCGGCGAACTCGGCTTCGAGCGGGCGGAGCTCGTCGATCACGTGCAGGCAGTTGATGCAGCAGAAGGTCCAGAAGTCCAGGACGACGACCTTGCCCCGGAAGTCCTGGAGCTGGAGCTCCTTGCCCCCGGTGTTCAACGACTGCCGCCCCACCAGCTCGGCGGCGCGAACCCGACCCCGACGTTTCTGCTGCTCAACACTCACAACCGGAGTCAACAACACCTCCACCACGACTGTTCCCAGGGGCAGGCGTTGTTGAGTCGCGCCTCACTGCTGATCCCGTGCGGCAACAGGTGCGGACCGCTGGGGCGATCGGGCGGACGAGGGACTCCGTTTGCGCGCTCAGCGTGCCGGTGTGATCACCTAAGGTCACTTGATCGTGGAACATTCGGCTGCGCAGGGGTGTTTTCGGTCGCGGTCGGCGGCGCGGCTGATCGGTGAGCTGGGGGCGGCGGTCGTCGTCGCGGCCGCCACGAGCCTGGCGGTGCAGCTGCCGATCGCGCGGTTCGGGCTCAGCGAGCCGACCGCCCTGCCGGAGGTCGCGGCCACCGCCTGCGCGGTCGTCCTCCTCGCGCTGCTGCTCGGCGGCGCGCTGCTCGGCGCGGCGAGCCGCACGCTGGTCCCCGCGGTGTGGGTGGTGCTGTCCGCGCTGGTCACCTCCGTGCTGGCGTGGCCGCTGGAACCGACCCGGCTCTACTACGGCGGCACCTCGATCGACCAGATGTTCCGGACGCAGTACCTGACGCGGCTGGCGGACTCGCCGGTGCTCGCGGACATGAACTACGCGGACTTGCCGCCGTACTACCCGGCGGGCTGGTTCTGGCTCGGCGGGCGTTTCGCCGAGCTGACCGGGATGCCTGCTTGGGCGGCGTTCAAACCGTTCGCGCTGATGACCGTCGCGGTCACCGCGGTCGTCGCCTTCGTGCTGTGGAGCGTGGTCCTGCGACGGCGGATCGCGGTGCTCGCCGCGGTCGCCACCGGCCTGTCGGGACTGCTGCACGGGTTCGACGAGCCGTACGCGTGGATGGCGGCGGCCTGGCTCCCGCCGGTCGCCGTCGTGGCCTGGCACCTGCTGCGCTGCCGCGCGCACCGGCACGTCGGGGCCGTGATCGGCGTCGGGGTGTTCCTCGGCTTCGCGGGGCTGACCTACGCGCTGCACCTGGCGTTCGCGACCGCCGTGGTGGTGACGATGGCGGTCGTGCTCGTGGCGCGGCGGATCCGTCCCACCCGGGAACTCGCGCCCCGCGTGCTCGGGATCGGCGCGGTCGCCGGACTGGTGGCGCTGATCAGCTGGGGACCGTTCCTGGTGGCGCGGCTGGGCGGGGCGCCGTCGGCGGGAGCGGCGAACAACTACCTGCCACCGGAGTCGGTGCCGCCGCTGCCGTTCCTGGAGCCCTCGCTGTTCGGGATGCTGTGCCTGGCCGGTTTCTGCTGGTCGGTGCTGGCCTTCCGGCACAGCGAGGTGGCCACGGCGCTGCTGGTGCTCACCGGCGTGGTCTACCTGTGGTTCGGGCTGTCGACGGTGGCCGTCGCGGCGCACACGACGCTGCTGGCGTTCCGCGTGGCGGTGGTCCTCGACGTGGCGCTGGCCGTCGCCGGCGTGCTGGGAATCCTGGAACTGCGGCAGCGGATCCGGCCGCTGGTACCGGAGCCCGTGCGGGTTCAGGCCGCCGCGCTGGCGTTCCTGCTGGGACTGGCCGGTTCGGTCGGCCTCGTGGAAACCGCCTTGACCTCCGAGATCGCCGAAGCCGCCCAGCCCGCCCACACCGACTACTACCCGACGGGCAGCAACGCGCAGCGCCAGGACGACCCCGCCGTCGACGGTGCCTGGCACGACGATTTGCTGCGGGCGGTGCGCGAGACGGCCGGCCGCGAACCCTCGGACACCGTGCTGCTCACGGCCCACTACCCGCTGCTGTCCTTCGCGCCCTTCTGGGGCTTCCAGCAGGAGACCCCGCACTACGCCAACCCGCTGTCCCGGTACGAGGACCGCTCCGCCGAGATCTCCCGGTGGGCCGGCGCCGGTGATCCGGGCAGGCTGCGGGAGCTGCTGCGACGCGGCGAGTTCGCGCCGCCGAACGCGTTCGTGCTGCGGCGCCAGCCGGACGGCCTGCACATCACGCTGTCCCACGACGCGTTCCCGCACCAGCCCAACGTGCAGGTCTACGACGTGCGGTTCGACCCCGCCCTGTTCGACTCGCCCGGGTTCGTCCGGCAGGACGTGGGCCCGTTCGCGGTGATCGGGGTGCGCTGAGCTCAGGGCGCGGGCAGCAGGGTCTTCGCCGTGGTGGTGATCGCGGCGAGCGCCGTTTCGGCCAGCGGGTGGCTGCTGCCGCCGAGCCGGGTGGCGGCGAGGATCCGGCGAGCCGGGGCGGGCTCGCCGCGCAGGGGGATGCGCACGACCGGCCAGTCGTGCAGGCGGGCCAGCCGGGGGACCAGGATGATGCCGAAGTGGTGCGCGACCAGGGCCGTTCCGGTGTCCCACTCGTCGGCGTAGTGCGCGACGTTCGGGCTGAACCCGGCTGACATGCAGGCGGCGCGCACCAGCTGGTGGTAGGTGCTGCCGGGGCGTCCGACGATCCACTGCTCGTCGGCGACGTCGGCCAGCGACACCCGGGAGCGCTCGGCCAGCCGGTGCCCGACCGGCACCACCAGGTCCAGCGGGTCGTCGAGGAGTTGTTGCTGCTCGAAGCGCTCGTCCGCGGACGGCGGCAGGTCCGCGGTGTTGATCACCAGCGCGAGGTCGGCGTCGCCGGAGAGCAGCAGGTCGAAGCAGCGCGCCGGTTCGGCCTCGATCACCCGGACCTGGACCTGCGGGTAGTGCTCGCGCAGCGCCGCCGCGGCCGGTGGCAGCAGGCGGGTGGCGGCGGTGGAGAACCCGCACAGCGCGAACGAGCCGCTGGGGTGCTCCGCCGTGGCCGCGAGTTCGGCGTAGGCGCGCTCGACCTGGGCGTGGAGCACCTCGGCGTGGCGCAGCACGGTCCGGGCGGCGGCGGTGAGCTTGACGCCGCGGCCGGACTGGATCACCAGCTCCGTTCCGAGCTCGTCGGCGAGCTGGCGGAGCTGGTACGACACCGCCGAGGGCGTGTAGTTCAGCGCGGCTGCGGCTGCCGTGACGGTGCCGTGGTGGGAGACCATCTGCAGCACCTTGAGCCGAGGATCGATCATACGACCATTTTGCACGGTCTTGACGAGAAACGTTTGATTTTCCTCAGCGTTCATCCTCGGCAAGCTGGCCCCGTGACGCTCACAGCTCCCGCCCCGTCCCGCTCGACCCGCACCGGCCTCTACGTCCTCGTCGTGCTCACCATCGGCGCCTACCTCCCGAGCCCGCTGCTGCCCGGGTACCAGCACGACTTCGGCTTCGGCGACCTGTCCATGACGCTGATCTACGCCACGTTCGCGCTGGTCAGCGCACCTGCTCTGCTGCTCCTGGGACCGGCGACCGACGTCGTGGGCCCGCGGTCGGTGCTGCGCGCGAGCCTCATCGCGGGAGCCGTCGCCTCGCTGTGCTTCGCGCTCGCCTCCGGGCCGCTGTGGCTGGTGGCCGGACGTGCCGCGCAGGGCATCGCGCTCGGCACGGCGACCGGCGCCGCGAGCGTGCTGATCAGCCAGAACGCCCGCGAGCGAGGTGCGCTGCTGGCCAGCACGGCGTTCGTGGCCGGCACCGCCGCCGGGCCGATCGTGGGCGGCGTGCTCGCCGAGCACGCCCCGGCGCCGTTCGTGCTGCCCTTCCTCCTGCACCTGGTGGCGCTGGGGTACGGCTGGTCCCGCGTCTCCGCCCTGCCCACCTCGGCGCCGAGCGGCCGGTGGCGGCCGACCCGGCCGCGGATCCCGGCGGGCATGCGGTCGGTGTTCGGCGTCTCCGCCGCGACCGGGTTCCTCGCCTGGACCGTGGTCGGCCTGTTCCTCTCGCTGATCCCCGCCCTGCTCGACCGCGCGGGCCACACCGACCTGGCGATGTCCGGCTCCGTGCTCGGCGCGGTCCTGATCTGCTCGGTGCTGACCCAGCCGCTCGTGAGCCGCTGGGGAGCCCACCGCGCGCAGCTGCACGGGCTGTGCGCGCTGTTCGTCAGCCTCGTGCTGCTGGCGCTGGCCGGTGGCGGCTCCGCGCTGATCACGCTGGTCGCGGCCGTCACGGCGGGCGCCGGGCACGGGCTGGCGTACGGAGGAGCCGCCGCTGCCGTCGAGCGGACGGCTCCTCCGGCACAGCGCGGCGCGATCACCGGAGCGCTCTACCTCGCCTTCTACCTGGGGGCGGGTTGCCCGGCGATCGCGGTCGGGCTCATCGCGCTCGGAGAACCGCTGGGCACGGCGACGTCCTGGGGCGCGGTCGCGGTGGCCGGACTCGTGCTGCTGACGCTGCTGGTCGCTAAATCGCTCGCGCCGGGGCGCTCCGCGCGGCACCATCGGCGGGATGCGAGCGGACGATCGACAACGCACTTCACGAGCGCTGCGCGCGGCGGTGGCCGCCGGCCGGGAGCTCGGCCTCGACGTGAGCGAGGCGCACGTGCTGCACGACCTGTTCTCCGTCGTCGTGCACCTCGCACCGGCGCCGGTGGTCGTCCGGGTGCCGGTGGTGCTGCCCCGCTCCAGCGGCACCGCGGTCCAGGCGACGCGGCAGCGCACCGAGCTCGACGTGGTGGCGTGGCTGGCTGAGCAGGGGCATCCGGTGATCCCGCCGAGTCCGCTGGTGCCCGCCGAACCCGTCCAGCGCGACGGGTTCTCGATGACGTTCTGGCAGTTCACCGAGATCCTCGACGCCGCCGAACCCGACTACGCGCGCAACGCCGGCCTGGTCGCCGACCTGCACCAGGCGCTGCGCGGCTACCCCGGCGAGCTGCCGTTCCTGTCGGCCGCCGAACCGCGGATGATCACCGATGCCCTTGTCGACCTCGAAGCGCGGCGAGATCTGCTGGACCCGGCCGATCTCGACCGCGCCCGGCGGGAGTGGGCGGTGCTGGAACCGCTGGTGAGCTCCCGCGAGGCGTTCGAGGCGGAGTTCGGAGCGGAGCTCCAGCCCATCCACGGAGACGCGCCGCCGTTCAACATCGTCAGCACCCCCGGCGGCGAGCTCGCCGCCGACTTCGAGCTGGTCACGCTCGGTCCGGTCGAGTGGGACCTGGCGGCCTTCGGCCCCGAGTGCGAGGCGGCCTACGACGCCCGCGCCCGGGCGCTGGGCCTGCGGCAGCTCGACCAGCGCGTGCTGCGGTTCGTCAACGCCGTCGGCGCGCTGCGGTCGGTCGCGTGCCTGGCCCTCGTGCCGCAGCTGCCGATGCTCGCCGACGCGGTGGGGCCCGCTGTCGAGCAGTGGCGGACCGAGCCGTTCGCCGGAGGTCTGAGCAGCTGATCCGGTGAGCCCTCGCGCTCGGGCACGGCGCGGCGATCGGAGCAGTGCGCGGCGAATACCCGCCAACGCCGTTCCCCGCGGTGCGCGCGCTGCGGAGACTCCTGATCCTCCGAGAAGATCAGGAGGCGTCGTGCGCCGTCGTGCCCTCGCCCTGCTCGCATCCGCCGCTTGCCTGGCGGCCTTCTCCGCACCGGCCAACGCCGCGCCTCCGGTGGACCCGCTGGAGTACCTGAAGTCGATCTCCGGCACCAACACGCTGTCCGGCCAGCACAACAAGGAACCGCTGTCGGACCCGACGATGTGGACGCAGAAGATCCACGACATCACCGGCGACTACCCGGGCCTGTGGGGCGGTGACCTCCTGTTCGCCGAATCCGACGTGCAGCAGCGGCAGAACCTCGTCGACGAGGCGATCAACCAGTGGAACAACGGCGCCCTGGTGACGCTGACCTGGCACGTCTGCCCTCCCACGCAGGGATCGTCGTGCGGCTGGGAGGACGGCGTGACGAGCGAGCTGTCCGACGAGCAGTGGTCGCAGCTGATCACCGACGGCACCGAGCTCAACCGCGCGTGGAAGGACCGGCTCGACGAGGCCGTGCCCTACCTGCGGCAGCTCCAGGACGCCGGGGTGAAGGTGCTGTGGCGCCCGCTGCACGAGATCAACGACGGCTGGTCCTGGTGGGGCGGACGCCCGGGGCCTGAGGGCAGCGCCGCGCTGTACCGGATCACCCACGAGCACCTCGACCAGCAGGGGCTGACGAACCTGGTGTGGAACTGGAACGTCAAGGACTCCAGCATCACCGGGCTGCGGGACTACTGGCCCACCGATGACCGGGTGGACCTCGCCAGCATCGACATCTGGGAGAAGTCGACGCCGTCGCAGGCCGACTACGACGCGATGCGGCAGGTCGCCGCCGGTCGCCCGATCGCGCTCGGCGAGGTCGGTGCGGTCCCCGCGCCCGAGGTCCTCGACGCCCAGCCGGACTGGTCGTACTTCATGCACTGGGCCGAGTACCTCGACCAGAACGGCCCCGCCGAAGTCCAGCGCACCTACTGGGACGACCTAGTCCTCGTCCTCGACGAGAGGCAGCGCTGATCGCGGCGGTCACCGCCAGAGCGCGGCTGAACGCGCTGGTCACGGCCGCGGAGGTGGGGATCTGCCCGGGCTCCGCCCGAAGCGGCGAGGCGGGGTGAAGGGCCCCGGAAATTGGAAAGCCCCGCGATGCTGCCAGGTCGGGGGTCCGACAGCACCGCGGGGTCATCATGAATATCGACACCCACCCTGGGTTCGTTACACGCGTTGCACGATGTGTCTCAGGTCACTGTTATTCACCCGCTCCGGCGGCGGAGAGTCGCCGAACCCGCACGGCTCGTGTCGATGTTGGCCGTTCATCGCCTCGTATTCGTCTTTCTAGTGCTGTCCCTATACGAGTCTAGAGATCGCGATGGCCACCAGGAGCCCTCAACAGCTCCTAGGTGCTGTTTAAGAATGCGGCGCAAGCCGCTGTTTCAGGTGTGGGACTCAGCCGGCACCGCCGCGGGTTCTGATCGGCTTCGTGGCGAGTACGCCGGGACGCCGTGTATTGGCATACATCAGGAGCGGCGCACGGAGTCCACGGAGCCGATCAGGTTCCGCTACCCGCACCGCCAAGCAAAGCAATTCATAAACACTCCCTAGTCCTGGGTCAGCAGGTAGCGGCCGAAGTGCGGGACCGTGAAGGCGATCTGGCCGCGCTCGCCGGAGTAGACGAGCCCCTTCTTGATCAGCGCGTCGCGGGCCGGGGACAACGACGACGGACGTCGTTCCAGGTACTCGGCGATCTTGGCCGTGGGCGCGGGCTCGTCCTTGCCCTCGACGAGCTCCGCCATGGCGCGCAGGTACTCGCGCTCCGCCGGGGTCGCCCGCTCGTAGCGGGAGCCGAAGAAGCCGACCGCCAGCTCCGACTCCGCCTCCGGGGCGGCCAGCCGGACGTCCTCCTCGGCGATCTCGGTGCGCACCGCCGCGTCCCAGGTCGCCTTGCCGTAGGCCTGGACGAAGTACGGGTACCCGCCCGAGACGCTGAACAGCGTGTCCAGCGCGGCCGGGGTGATCTCGGCTTCCTCGCGCTCGATCGGCGCGATCACGGCGCGGTCGGCGTCGGAGCGGTCCAGCCGGTCGATGCGGACGTAGCGGAACAGCCGCTCCGAGTAGGACTTGCTGGCCGACAGCACGGCGGGAACGTGCGGCAGGCCGGCCCCGACGACGACCAGCGGCGCGCCGGACTGGGACAGCTCGTGGCACGCCGCGCACAGCGCGGAGACGTCCTCGGCCTGCACGTCCTGCATCTCGTCGAGCAGCAGCGCGATGCCGGTTCCCACGTCGGCGGCGAGGTCGGCGACCTCGGTGAACAGCTCGACGAGGTCGATCTCGATGTCGCCGGAATCGGCCCGGCCCACCGCTGCGGGCACGTCGATGCCCGGCTGCCAGCGATCGCGCAGCTTCGCGTCGGACGGGTTGGCCTTCAGCGCGAACGCCTTCAGCACCGCCAGGACCTCCTCGACCCGGTCCGGGGCGCGGTGGCGGACGGCCAGGTCGCGGATCGCGCGGTGCAGGGCGGCCGACAGCGGCCGGCGCAGACCGGCCTCCGGACGCGCCTCGACCTTGCCCGCGCCCCAACCGCGGCGGACCGCCATCGAGCGCAGCTCGCCGAGCAGCACGGTCTTGCCGACGCCGCGGAGTCCGGTCAGCACCAGGCTCCGCTCCGGACGGCCGCGGGCGACGCGTTCCAGCACGACCTCGAAGGCGTCCAGCTCGCGAGCGCGTCCGGCCAGTTCAGGCGGTCGCTGTCCGGCGCCGGGGGCGAAGGGGTTGCGGACCGGGTCCATAACCGTCGGACTGTATCCGCGTTTCTAGCTCAGATTCGATACTTGGCGAGATTCCGGTATCGCGTGTTCGCCCCCGCCCGCACGGGGTTGACCGGATTTCAGTGGAAGTCCGTCGCCCGATTTCCACTGAAATCCGGGTCCGGACTTCCACTGAAATCCGGTCGCTCGGCAGCCGGATTGCGGGATATCGGGGTGTATAGGGGAATTTTTAGATTGGGGTATGCGGGGTGATGGACCTGTGGAGGAACTGGTGAGACGTGCGAAAGCCCCGGTGATCGGGGGCACCGGGGCTTTCGGGTGGGGAGGGTCAGCGTTCGACGATCGCCGTGAGGCCCTGGCCGCCTGCGGCGCAGATGGAGATCAGGCCCTTGCCCTTGCCCTTCTCCGCCAGCAGCTTGGCGAGGGTGGCGACGATGCGGCCACCGGTCGCGGCGAACGGGTGCCCCGCGGCCAGCGAGGAACCGTTGACGTTGAGCTTCGCGGTGTCGATCTCGCCCAGGACCTTGTCCCGGCCGAGGCGGTTCTTGCAGAAGTCCGGGTCCTCCCAGGCCTTCAGCGTCGACAGCACCTGCGAGGCGAACGCCTCGTGGATCTCGTAGAAGTCGAAGTCGCCGAGCTGCAGATCGTTGCGGTCGAGCAGCTTCGGGACCGCGTAGGCCGGGGCCATCAGCAGGCCCTCGTCGCCGCTGACGTGGTCGACGGCGGCCGGCGCGATGTCCGACAGGTAGGCCAGCACCGGGATGTTGTTGGCCTTGGCCCACTCCTCGCTGGCCAGCAGCACCGTGGAGGCGCCGTCGGTCAGCGGGGTCGAGTTGCCCGCCGTCATGGTGGCGCCCTCGCCCTTGCCGAACACGGGCTGGAGCTTCGCGAGCTTCTCCACCGAGCTGTCCGGGCGCAGGTTCTGGTCCTTGGCCACGCCCTGGAACGAGGTGATCAGGTCGTCGAAGAAGCCGCGGTCGTAGGCGGCGGCGAGCCGGTGGTGGCTGCGCGCGGCCAGCTCGTCCTGGGCTTCGCGGGTGATCTCCCAGGCCAGCGCGGTCTTCGCCGCGTGCTCACCCATGGACAGGCCGGTGCGCGGCTCGGAGTTCTGCGGGATCTCCGGCACCACGTGCTGCGGCCGGGCGCCGGCCAGCGCCTTGATCTTGGCGCCGGTGGTCTTGGCGTGGTTGGCCTTGAGCAGCACCCGGCGGAAGTCGTCGTTGACCGCGATGGGGGCGTCGCTGGCGGAGTCCACACCGCCGCCGATGCCGACCTCGATCTGGCCGAGCGCGATCTTGTTCGCGACCGAGACGACCGCCTCCAGCCCGGTCGCGCACGCCATCTGCACGTCGTGGGCGGGCGTGCGAGGGTCGAGGCCGGAGCCCAGCACGGTTTCGCGGGCGAGGTTGAAGTCGCGGCTGTGCTTGAGCACGGCACCGGCGACGAACTCGTCGACGGTCTTGTCCGCGAGGCCGAAGCGCGCGACCAGCCCGTCGAGCGCGGCGGTGAGCATGTCTTGGTTGGACGCGCGAGCGAAGGGACCGCCGGATCGCGCGAACGGGATCCGATTGCCGCCGAGGATCGCGACTCGCCGAACGGTGGTCATGCCTACTCCCTCGTTGCTGGTTCGTTCCTGGCCCATCTAATCTACTAGCGGGTAGGTTAGCCGTCGAGCGACCGCGCGACTTCGTGTCCGAACCCTCATGAACCGCCTCCTCGGGAGTGTCCAGAGATGTCCGATCGATACCAGCAGTTCACCCAGTCCGCGTTCGGGCGCCAGTTCGTCAAGAAGCTTGGCCTGCCCGACCCGACCCCGCTGCGCCGCTTCAAGCCCGGCGAGCCGCTGATCACCGGGCCGGTGCTGCTCGGCGGTTCGGGCCGGCTCGCCGACTCGCTGAACGCGACGCTGCAGGAAGTCGGTGCCGACGTCCGCAAGGAGCGCGCCGACGACGAGCGCTACGCCGCCCTGGTCTTCGACGCCACCGGAATCACCTCAAGCGAGGGCCTGCGCGCCCTGTACGACTTCTTCGCCCCCGCGATCCGGCAGATGGACCGCTGCGGACGGCTGATCGTCCTCGGCACCCAGCCGGAAACCCTGTCCGACCCGCGCGCGGCCACTGCTCAGCGCGCGCTGGAGGGCTTCACCCGCACCGCGGGCAAGGAGCTCAAGCGCGGCGCCACCTCCCAGCTGGTCTACGTCGCCGACGGCGCCGAGAAGGCCACCGACTCCACGCTGCGCTTCCTGCTGTCCGGCAAGTCCGCCTACGTGTCCGGCCAGGTCGTCCGCATCGGCAAGGCCGACGTGCCGGAGATCTCCCAGGACCGCCCGCTGCAGGACAAGATCGCGCTGGTCACCGGCGCGTCCCGGGGCATCGGCGCGGCCATCGCCGAGACCCTGGCGCGCGACGGCGCCCACGTGGTCTGCCTCGACGTGCCCGCGCAGGGCGGCGAGCTCAGCGAGGTCGCCAACCGCATCGGAGGCTCCGCGCTCCAGCTCGACATCACCGCTGAGGACGCCCCCGCCAAGCTCGCCGCGCACTTCAGCGAGCGGCACGACGGCCTGGACATCGTGGTGCACAACGCGGGCATCACCCGGGACAAGACGATCGGCCGGATGAGCGAGGCCCAGTGGGACTCGGTGCTCGCGGTGAACCTGACCTCGCAGGAGCGCATCAACGAGAAGCTGCTCGGCGAGGGCTCCCCGCTGCGCGCCGGTGGCCGGATCATCTGCGTGTCGTCGATGAGCGGCATCGCGGGCAACGTCGGCCAGGGCAACTACGCCGCGTCGAAGGCCGGCGTGATCGGGCACGTGCAGTCCACCGCGCCGCTGGCGGCCAAGAAGGGCGCCACCATCAACGCGGTCGCGCCGGGGTTCATCGAGACCAAGATGACGGCCGCGATCCCGCTGTTCGTGCGGGAGGCCGGTCGCCGGATGAACAGCATGTCGCAGGGCGGCCAGCCGGTCGACGTCGCCGAGACCATCGCCTGGTACGCCAACCCCGCGTCGGGTGGCGTCAACGGGAACGTGGTCCGGGTCTGCGGCCAGAGCCTGCTCGGCGCCTGAGGCCTGGAGAGGACATGCCGGAACTTTCCACCGCTCCGAACCTGGGGCCGCTGTACCTCAAGGCCGCCGCGACGGGCCCGACCCGCCGGGGCGGCGAGCTGCCCGACACCGAGTACGTGCGGCGCGGGATCACCATCGATCCCGCGCACCTCGCCGAGTACAACCGGGTCTGCGGATTCCGGCTGCGCGACGAGCTGCCGATCACCTACCCGCACATCCTGTCGTTCCCGGCGTCGGTGCAGCTGATGACCGACAAGGGCTTCCCGTTCCCGCTGGTCGGCCTGGTCCACGTGGCCAACCGGATCCAGCAGGACCGGCCGCTGCTGGTGACCGACGAGCTGACGCAGAAGGTCCGCGTCGCCGACCTGCGACCGCACCCGAAGGGCAAGCAGTTCGACGTGGTCACCGAGACCAGCGTCGACGACGAGGTCGTGTGGTGGGAGACCAGCACCTACCTGCGGGTGGGCAAGCGGGACGAGAACGCCCCGCAGCAGCGGCGCCGGGAGATCGAGCCGGGCGCGGCCTCGGGCACGTGGCGGGTGCCCGCCGACATCGGCCGCGAGTACGCGGCGGTGTCCGGCGACCGCAACCCGATCCACCTGCACCCGCTGACCGCGAAGGTCTTCGGCTTCCCGAAGGCGATCGCGCACGGCATGTGGTCCAAGGCCCGCTGCCTGGCGACGCTGGAGGGCCGGATCCCCGAGGCGTTCACGGTGGACGTCGACTTCGCCAAGCCCCTGCTGCTCCCGTCGAAGGCCGACTTCACGATGCGCCCCACGGGCTCCGGCTGGGACTTCGCCCTGCACTCCCGCTCCGGGAAGCCGCACCTCACGGGCTCGATCACGAGCTGAGCCGACGACCGCGCCCCCGCGACGAACAGCGCCGTCGCGGGGGCGCGGTGGTCAGGAACCGGTGGGGTGCTCGGTCTGCGAGGCCGGGAACCAGGAGCGGCCTTCGACGAGCTCGCCGAAGCCGAGCCAGAGCATGTTCATCAGGCGCATGGCCATGCCCTCGGCGGTGTACTCGGGGTGCTGGAACCACCACTCGACGAGCGCTTCGCCCGCACCGACCAGGGCCGCGGCGAACGGTTCGGTCTGCTCGGACTGCATCGGCTGCGGCTGGTCGGTGGTGGCCTCGGCGAGCAGCGCCGCGATCAGCTCGGTGGCGCGCTCCCGCCACTCGGAGAGCTCCTGGACGTAGGGCTCGCCGGGCACGTCTCCCTGGCGGTGCAGCAGCTGCCAGCCCGCCTTGTTGACGTGCACGTACTCGAAGAACATGTGCAGGCGGCGCCAGAGCTGGTCGGCCGGGGTCAGGCCGGTCCCGATGTCGGCGCCGATGGCTTCGACCAGCTTCGCGGCCTCGCGGCGGACGCACGCGACGAACAGCTCGTCCTTGGCGCCGAGGTAGGCGTAGAGCATCGGTTTCGAGATGCTCGCGGTCTCGGCGATCTCGTCCATCGACGCGTTGTGGAAACCGTGCTTGGCGAACACCTCCACGGCGGCATCGAGGATCTGCCGCTCGCGAACAGCCCTCGGCAAACGCCGGGAACGCGGGCGCTCGCTGTCCCGATGATCTTCCATCTCACCTCATACCCTGGTAATTCGCCTCAGGTTAGTGGAGCGACTCAATTCTGGTGCCTTGCCCGCCAACCTACTCGTGCGTAGTCTTACTCTCCGGTAGGCAATGGAGGTGGGCAGCGATGCCGCAATCCCCGTCGGACCCCATCGCGACCCTCGCCCACGTCGACCCGCGTGAGATCGACAAGGCCGAGCTGGTCGAGCTGCTGCGCGCCGCCTCCGAATCCGCCGCCGAGGACGGGCTCGACCTCAGCGAACTGACCCCCGACCAGTTCGCGCGGTTGATCTCGCGCGCCTCGGACGACCAGCTCAACGCCGTGCTCGCCAGGCCCGAGCTGCGCGAGGGCATCATCGACGAGATCTTCCGGCGCATGAGCGAGCACTACCAGCCCGAACACGCCAAGCGCGGGCACGCGGTGGTCAACTGGCGGATCGGCAAGGGCGACGACCTGCTGCACTACGAGTGCGCGCTGACCGACGGCCGCTGCCAGGTCACCAAGGGCTCCCAGCACGACTCCGCGACCGTCACCATCACCATGATCCCGCTGGACTTCCTACAGCTGACCTCCGGCAACACCACCGCCCCGAAGCTCGTCATGGCGCGGCGGGTCAGGCTCGCCGGCGACATCGGGTTCGCCGTCAACCTGCCCAAGCTCTTCCAGATACCGAAGACGTGACCCTCCCCCTCGGACACCGGGTCGGCGGAAAAGCCCCCCACGGCGACCCGGCACCAAGCGGACGGACCGCGCTCCCCACCCCCAAGTGGAGCCGGTCCGTTCGCGTTTGCCTCTTAGCAGATCAACTTGATCTCCAGGTTAACCGCAGGTCAGTGGCGTATGACACGGTGCGGAATTGCACAACGGGTACCGCTGTTGATGACGTAGAGGGCAGTATGCGGCCTGGCGGATGTGTGAGATCGATTCATCCGGCCGGATCGTGATCGCTGTTGCACCATGTGCGTGGGCAGGTGCAAGGCACTGATCCGATTGGGTGAACCGCGTGCCGCCGCGTCAGGATGAGCGGCGGCACGCGTCCCACCGGTGAGTGAAGGGCCGCGAGGTCCAACGCTCATCGAACGAGCTCTGCGGGGAGAGCTCGGCTCGGCCAACGCTTCGATGACGAACGGGAGGGCGAAGCGGTGAAGAAGTTGACGACCCCTGAGGTGGAGACTCCGATCTTCAAGCAGCTCAACAACGAGCTCGGCGAACTGCCGGAGATCGACATCCACGACTTCGACAAGCACGCGTTCGACTTTCTCCGCGAGTACGACGAGCAGAAGTCCCAGGAGCCCGAGCAGGAGACCTCGGCGGAGGCGGGAGAACCCGTCGCCGTGTCGGCAGGCTCCGCTTCCGGTTCCGGATCTTCGAGCTCCGGCAACTCCGGATCCCGCCGCGGCGGACGCCGTCGCAAGGGGAACTGACCAGACTTGGCTGAACGGCCCGCACCGCATCCGGGGGGATGCGGTGCGGGCCGTTCGTCGTCTGCCCCGGCTCTGTCGGTGTCGCCTGCCACCCTGGTCGGCATGACCGGATGGCAGGAGCTCGCTGAGCAGGCACCTGAGCTGGCCTCGGCCGCTCGGGCACGGCTGGAGTCGATGCGGCACCACGTGCTGGCGACGCTGCGCGAGGACGGTTCGCCGCGCGTGAGCGGCACGGAGGCCGGCTGGTACGGGGGAGACCTGACGTTCGGGTCGATGCCCGGCGCCCGCAAGGCCCGCGACCTGCAGCGCGACGGGCGCTTCGCGCTCCACACCAACCCCGGCGACGGGACGCTGTCCGAACCGGACGTCAAGATCTCCGGCGTGGCCGTCGAGGTCACCGGCGACGAGCAAGCGGCTTGGGTGGCCGAGGTCCAGCCGCCGCAGACCGACGCCCACCTCTTCCGCTGCGCGATCACCGAGGTCGTCACCACGAAGGTCTCCGACGACCAGACCCACCTGGTGATCACCTCGTGGACGCCCGACCGGGGCGTTCGGGTCTTCAAGCGCACGTGAGGGGCGCCCCCGGGCTGGCCCGGGAACGCCCCTGCGCAGCACCTCAGTAGGTGAACGCCATGCTCGGGTTCGCCAGCAGCGCGCCCACGTCGGCGAGGTACTGGGAGCCCTGCTGACCGTCGACCACGCGGTGGTCGAAGCTCAGCGCCAGCTGGCACACCTTGCGCGGCACCACCTGGCCGTCGACCACCCACGGCATGTCGCGGATCGCGCCGAACGCGAGGATCGCGGACTCACCGGGGTTGATGATCGGCGTGCCGGTGTCGACGCCGAAGACGCCGACGTTGGTGATGGTGATCGTGCCGCCGATCATGTCCCCCGGGGTCGTCTTGCCCTCCCGAGCGGTGTTGGTCAGCTGCTCCAGGGCTTCGGCGAGCTCGCGCAGCGACATCCGGTCGGCGTCGCGGACCTTGGGCACCACCAGCCCGCGAGGCGTGGCCGCCGCGACCCCGAGGTGCACGTAGTCCTTGTAGACGATCTCGCCCGCCGCCTCGTCCCAGGTCGCGTTGACGTCCGGTGTCCGGCGAGCCGCCAGGCACATGGCCTTGGCCGCGAACGCCAGCGGCGTGATCTTCACACCGCGGAACGCCGGGTCAGACTTGAGCTGCTCGCGCAGCTCCATCATCGGCGTGACGTCGACGGTCAGGAACTCGGTGACGTGCGGAGCGGTGAACGCGCTGTCCACCATCGCCTGCGCAGTCGCCTTCCGGACGCCCTTGATCGGCACCCGCCGCTCGCGGTCACCGGAAGCGGTGGCGGCCGGCTTGGCCGGAGCAGCGGTCGGAGCCGCCGCGGACTGGACGTCGTCGCGGGTGATCACGCCACCCGAGCCGGACCCGGCCAGCGAGCGCAGGTCGACGCCGAGGTCCTTGGCGAGCTTGCGGACCGGCGGCTTGGCCAGCGGCACGAACCCACCGACCTCTTCGACCTGCGGTTTCGCTGGTTCGGGCGGTGCGACAGCGGTGGCGGTCGCGGTGCCGTTGGTCGGCGTGCCGTTGATGGCCGCGTTCCGGTCCTTGCGCGGACGCCGCTTGGCCGCCGAGGTCCGCGGACCGTAGCCGACCAGCGTGGCGATCCGGCCGTTGGACTCCTCGCCGATCTTGCCCGAGCTCTCGTCCGGCTCGGGTTCCGGTTCGGGGTCCGCACCGGCCATCTCGATGCTGATGATCGGCGTGCCGACCTCGACGGTCTGACCCGGCTCCACCAGCAGGTCGCGGATCGTGCCCGCCCACGGGCAGGGCAGCTCCACCGAGGCCTTGGCCGTCTCGATCTCCACGATCACCTGGTTGACGGTGACGTTCTCGCCCGGCTGCACCTTCCAGCCGACGATCTCCGCCTCGGTCAGCCCTTCGCCGACGTCGGGCAGCGGGAACTTCTTGAGCGCCATCGATGAACTCCCCTCAGTACGCCAGCGAACGGTCGACGACGTCCAGCACCCGGTCGAGGTCGGGCAGGAAGCCCTCCTCCAACTTCGACGGCGGGTAGGGCGTGTCGAACCCGGTCGCCCGCAGCACCGGGGCCTCCAGCGAGTAGAAGCACTCCTGCTGCACCCGGCTGGCGATCTCCGAGGTCACCGACGCCTCCGACGGCGCCTCGCTGACCAGCACCAACCGGCCGGTGCGACGCACCGACTCGAACACCGGCCCCAGGTCCAGCGGGGACAGCGCGCGCAGGTCCACGACCTCCAGGTCCAGCCCGTCCTCGGCCGCGGCGGTCGCCGCGTCCAGGCAGGTGCGCACCATCGGGCCGTAGGCCGCGACGGTCACCGCCGAGCCGGGCCGCACGACGCGGGAGCTCAGCAGCGGCAGCGGATCGATGGAGGTGTCGAGCTCGGCCTTCTCGTAGTAGCGCCGCTTGGGCTCGAAGAACAGCACCGGGTCGTCGCACTCGATGGCCTGCTGCAACATCCAGTAGGCGTCCACCGGGTTCGAGCAGGACACGACCTTGAGGCCGGCGATGTGCGCGAACAGCGACTCCGGCGACTCCGAGTGGTGCTCGACGGCACCGATGCCGCCGCCGAAGGGAACCCGGATGACGATCGGAACCTTGACCTTGCCCTGGCTGCGGTAGTGCAGCTTGGCGAGCTGGCTGATGATCTGGTCGAAGCCGGGGAAGATGAAGCCGTCGAACTGGATCTCGCACACCGGCCGGTAGCCGCGGATGGCCAGGCCGATCGCGGTGCCGATGATCCCGGACTCGGCCAGCGGGGTGTCGAGCACCCGGTGCTCGCCGAAGTCCTTCTGCAGGCCGTCGGTGATGCGGAAGACGCCGCCGAGCTTGCCGACGTCCTCACCCATGATCAGCACCTTCGGGTCGCGCTCCAGCGAAGCGCGCAGCCCCATGTTCAGCGCCTTGGCGATGGTGACGGTCTGGGTCCCCGACGGGGTGGTCGGGCGTTCGAGAGCGGGCGCGGCCATCAGTGAACACCTCCCGCCACCGCGTTTCCGCTGGCAGCCTCGTCGGCGAATCCGGACAGGTAGCGCAGGTAGTCCTCGCGCTGCGCGGCGATCTGCGGGGTCTCCTCGGCGTAGACCTGCGAGAACGTCCGTTCCGGTGGCGGCTCGGGCATGTTGAAGCAGAACTCGCGGAACCGCGCGGCCAGCTGGTCCGCCTCGGCGTCGATGGAGTCGAAGAAGTCCTGGTCAGCGGCGTGCTCGCGGATCAGGTGCACCCGGAGTCGCTCGATCGGGTCCTTGAGCTTCCAGGCTTCCTGCTCGTCGGACATCCGGTAGCGGGTCGGGTCGTCGGAGGTGGTGTGGGCGTCCATCCGGTAGGTGAACGCCTCGATGAGCACCGGACCGTTGCCGTTGCGGCACTCGTCCAGCGCCCACTTGGAGACGGCGAGGCTGGCCAGCACGTCGTTGCCGTCCACCCGGATGCCGGGGAAGCCGTAGCCGCTGGCGCGCTGGTAGAGCGGTACTCGGGTCTGGCGCTCCAGGGGCTCGGAGATCGCCCACTGGTTGTTCTGGCAGAAGAAGACGACCGGTGAGTCGTAGACGGCCGACCACACCATGGCCTCGTGCACGTCGCCCTGGCTGGTGGCGCCGTCGCCGAAGAACACCATCGTGGCTTCGCCGTCGGGATCGCCGACCTTGCCGTCGAAGCGCTGACCCATGGCGTAACCGGTGGCGTTGAGGCACTGGTTGCCGATGACGATCGTGTACAGGTGGAACCCGGTGCTCGTGGGGTCCCAGCTGCCGTGGTCGGTGCCGCGGAAGATGCCCAGCAGCTCGGTGGGGTCGATGCCGCGGGTCCAGGCAACACCGTGCTCCCGATAGCTCGGGAACGCCATGTCCTGCGGTTTCATCGCCCGGCCAGCCCCGATCTGGGCGGCCTCCTGGCCCAGCAGCGGCACCCAGATGCCCAGCTGGCCCTGGCGCTGCAAGGCGTTGCCTTCCCGGTCGGCGCGTCGGACCAGCACCATGTCGCGGTACAGGTCGCGCAGCTGCTCGGGGGAGATGTCGATGTCGAAGTCCGGGTGCGAAACCCGCTGGCCTTCTGGTGTGAGGAGCTGAACGAGGTCAGCCCCTCCTTCACTCGTCGCGCGCAAACCGGCGATCACCTGCTCCCGTGTGGGCTTGGCTGCGGTTGCGGCAGGGAGGTCGGTGCGCTTCGCGGGTGGATTGCCTGAAGAGGACGTCCATTGCTCGGGGGACATGTGTGATCTCCTCGTGTCGCGCCGACGGCCACCGCTTGTGGCGGTGGAGACCGGCTTGCTCCGACGACCTGCCGTTGACCTGGTGGGTCACCCGGCCGGCCGAGCGGAGCGGTGGATCGCTCCTCGTCATCCTGGCACGAAAACCGCGTTGTCCGTGAGCCCTGCCACAGGGAGTGGATCGGTACAGCGGCGAGCGATCAACTCCCGTGAGATCACGGTAGTTCTTCTGTGGACGGAACGAATTCGCAGGTCATCGAATTAATGGAGGACCGACTAACGAGTTACGGACCATTGCGGTACCGATATTGGGGAGGCCGCGTCTCAGCTTGCGCAAATACGACAACCCCCACCCCGGTGACACCGCCCCCGAACGGACCAGTGCACGAGTTGAACTGACAAACGTCACGAGCTCCCGCCGAGGACCGCCTCCGCGGCCTGATCGCTGCCAGACTCCTGGCATGACCGCGCTGAGCCTGCCCGAGGAGTTCGTGCTGCTGCTGCACAAGCCCAACGGCTCCTACTACTCGACCTCCGACTACACCGGCGCCGCCGAGCTGGGCGAGCTGGTGCTGACCGACCGCGTCCGGTTGGAGAAGAAGAAGCTGACCGTGCTCGACGCCGAGCCCATCGGCACCGGCTGGATCGACGACGCCCTCGCGCTGGTGGCCCGCAAGGCCGGGCCCAAGAACAAGCCGGTGCCGGCGACGACCTACATCCAGAGCCGGACCTCGGCCCGCAAGCAGCACGCCGAAGCGCTCGCCGAACGCGGTCTGATGCGCCACGAGCGCAAGTCGATGCTGCTCATCAAGTACGACGGCTTCACCCCCGACCCGGGCTCGCGGGACGCGCTCATTTCCCGCATCCGAGGCGCCGCGCGCAACGAGATCGAGCTCGACGACCGCCTCGCGCTGCTGGCCGCGCTGGTGCACGCCACCGGGCTGCACGTGGTCTTGGGCCTGGACCGGGCCGAGCGCAAGCGGCTCAAGGAGATCAGCAAGGGCGAGCAGCTCGGCGGCGCCGTCCGCGACGTGATCGCCGAGACGACGGCCGTCCTCGCCGTGACCACCACCGTCGCGGCCGGAGCAGCGACGAACTGACGGCATTCCGCCACTCGGCCCAGGAGGTCCGGACAACCGCCCACATCGGGAATAGGATCGCGCTCGTGGATCGAGCAGCTGTTTCCAAGACCGTTGACCAGGCGTGGGACGAAGCGATTCTGCCGAGTCTGTCCGAGCTGGTGAGGATTCCCGCGGTGTCGCCGTCGTTCGACGCCGACTGGGAGAACACCGGACACCTCGACGCCGCCATCGAGCACGTGCGGGCGTGGATCGACGGCCGCGGCATCGACGGCGCCGAGATCGACGTCGTCCGGCTGCCCGGACGGACCCCGCTGCTGCTGGTGGACGTCCCCGGATCGGCCGACGCGCCGGACGAGTCCGTGCTGCTCTACGGCCACCTCGACAAGCAGCCCCCGCTCGGCGGCTGGTCGGAGGGCCTGGGCCCGTGGACCCCGGTGGTGCGCGACGGCAAGCTCTTCGGCCGGGGTGCCGCCGACGACGGCTACGCCGGGTACGCGGCGGTCACCGCGATCGAGGCGGTCCGCGCGAACGGCGGCTCGCACGCGCGCTGCGTCGTGCTGCTGGAGACCGGCGAGGAGTCCGGCAGCCCCGACCTGCCCGCCTACCTGGAACACCTGCGGGACCGGCTCGGCGCCGTGTCGCTGGTGGTGTGCCTGGACTCCGGTGCGGCCGACTACCAGCGGATGTGGCTGACGAACTCGCTGCGCGGCATGGTCCAGCTGGAGGTCGAGGTGCAGGTGCTCGACTCCGGGCTGCACTCCGGCATCGCCAGCGGCATCGTGCCCAGCTCGTTCCGGATCATGCGGCAGCTGCTCGACCGCATCGAGGACTCCGCCACCGGCGAGATCCTGCTGCCCGAGCTCAACGTGTCCATCCCGGAGAACCGGATCGCCGAAACCCGCGCGGCCATCGAGGCCGTGCCCGGCATGGTCACCGACTCCGTGCCGTGGCCGGAGGGCATGCGGCCGGTCACCGACGACGAGGTGGAGCTGGCGCTGAACAACGCCTGGCGGCCGACCCTGTCGGTGATCGGCGCGGACGGGCTGCCCAAGCCCGCCGACGCGGGCAACGTCCTGCGCCCGTCGACGACGCTGCAGCTGAGCTTCCGGCTGCCGCCGACCGCCGACCCCGAGGCCGCGCTGGCCGCGGTGCAGCGGCGGCTGTCGGAGGAGGTGCCCTACGGCGCCCGCGTCAGCTTCGGGCACTCCGAAGCGGGCCTGGGGTGGAACGCGCCCGACCCGGCGCCGTGGCTGTCCGGCGCGCTGGACACCGCTGGTGAGGAGATCTTCGGCGCGAGCTGGCGGACCATGGGCCTGGGCGGCTCGATCCCGTTCATGGGATTGCTGCACGAGGCCTACCCGGAGGCGCAGTTCGTGGTCACCGGCGCCCTCGGCCCGGACAGCAACGCCCACGTCCCCGACGAGAGCCTCGACCTCGCCTTCGCCGCCAAGATCACCAGCGCCATCGCCTACGTCCTCGACGCCCACGCGACCCGGTGAGGTCGTCGGCGTCCTGGGCGCCAGCGGGCCGTGCTCGTCCCTGGATACACCCTGGTCGCAGCGGTGGTCCTGCTGACGGTGGCGCTGCTGGCGAAGTGGGTTCCCCTCGCGCTCCCACTGCTGTTCGCCCTCGGCGCCGACACCGCACCCCCTGCGGTGCTCGTGCAGGCCGCCCTCACGGCGGTGCTGCTGCTGGTCCTGACCACGGCGTTGACCGCGTGGTGTCAGGACTTCGGGATGAGCACCCAGAGCACGATGTAGGCCACGAACTGCGGGCCCGGGAGCAGGCAGGAGAGCAGGAAGAGGATCCGGACGGTCGTCGGCTTCATGTCGAAGCGCCGCGCCAGGCCGGCGCAGACCCCGGCGATCATCGCCTGGTCCTTCGGACGGGACAGGGACATCTTCTGGTAGGTCGTCATGCACTCAGAATGCGTTGCGCGCGCCCGTGAAACCTCAGGGACGAGCCCTGACCGACCCCGGACCCGACCCCGTGGCCGCCCCCGGCACCGCGAACGCCGTCGCGGCCCTCGGGAGCCCCGGGGGCCGCGACGATCAGCGCTGGTCCGTTCAGCAGGCGGGGGTGTAGGTGCGGGTCGCCAGGACCTTCTCGCCCGAGGTGACCTCGAGCTTGGTGGTGGTGTTGTTGGGCAGCGAGGTGCTGGAGATGACCAGGCCCTTGGCCCCGACCGAACCGGAGCCCTTGGTCTTGCCGTTGGCCTTGACCTCGTAGGGCGTCATCGGTGCGTCCGGCGCGGCGGTGATGCGGTACTCGACGACAGGGGTGTGGGCCGCGTCGGGGAACGCGGGCGCGAGCATCGGCATCGCGGCGACCACGGCCGACATGTCCTGGCACTTGACCTCACCGAGCTGGACCTGGACCGGGGCCGGTGGCGCGGCCGACGCGGCCGTGGCCGCAGCGGGGATGGCCACCGCGACTGCGGCGAGAACGACGGTCAGCATGCGACCTGACATCTGAGAAGCACCTCCACGAGACGAGCGGATCAGCGCTTCGAAGCTAGAGCTCCCCGGGCCGCAGCGAGACTTCGCTGCCCCCAACGGGCGACACCGGGTAACACGAACCGGTCCCGGGAGCCGTCGAGCAGACCGCCGCACGGGTCGTCGATGCCGCCGGGGTGCTCGCCCCGGACGGTCAGCGCGGTGCGCACCTTGTCGCGGGCCGGGTCGAGGATCTCGCGGACGATCAGCACGCACAGCAGCACGACCATCGCGTCCCGGATCAGCACCGCGCCCAGGAACCAGCCCTCCGGCAGTCCCTTGTTGGCCGTGCCCAGGTAGTAGTACATGCGCGGCGCCCACACGGCGGCGTCGACGACCATCCAGGTCAGCAGCAGCCGCCAGCGCGGAATCGCCAGCACCGCGAGCGGAACCAGCCACAGCGAGTACTGCGGGCTCCACACCTTGTTGGTCAGCAGGAACGCCGCCAGCACCAGGAAGCACAGCTGGGCCACGCGCGGCCGGGTCGGCGCGGCCAGCGCGAGCCAACCGATCGCCAGGCAGGCCAGCAGGAACAGCCCGAGGCTGACCGCGTTGAGCACCACCGGCGTCGCGCCCGCGGGCAGCTGCCCGTCGAAACCGCCCCACCCGGTGAAGTGCATCAGCACGTTGTACAGCGAGTCCGGGTCGGCGGGCCGTTGGCTGTTCAGCCGGAAGAACTCGCCCCAACCGTCCGGGTAGGCCAGCAGGATCGGGACGTTCACCGCCAGCCACGCCAGCGCGGCGGCCAGCACCGCGCGCGCCGCGTCGGGCAGCTTCCCGGCTCGCCAGGCCAGGATCAGCAGCGGTCCGAGGAAGAACAGCGGGTAGAGCTTGGTGGCGCCGCCGATGCCGATCAGCACCCCCGCCAGCACGGGTCGTCGCCTCGCCCAGGCCAGCAGACCGGCGGTTCCCAATGCTGCGGCCAGGGCGTCGAAGTTGGTGAAGGCGTGCGCGAAGACCAGCGGTGACACGGCGGCCAGCGCGACGTCCCAGACGCGGCGGCGGGCCAGCAGGACCAGCGCCCAGATGGTCACCAGCCAGGCCGCCGCCAGCCACAGCGCGGTGATGTTGAAGTACAGGACGCTGGTGAGTCCACCCGGGAGCCAGCCGAAACCGGCCAGCGTCGCCCAACCGTCGGCGGTGCGGGCGTTGATCCACTGGAAAAGGCCCGTCAGCACCGGGTATTCCATGTAGCGGACCTGCTCGTTCGGCGTGCCCTCGTTCTCCACCCAGCCGGTCTTGTACGGAAAGGCGTTGTCCGGCGCGAGATCTCCCACGCCGTAGCGCGGGATGATGTCGGTGTAGCACATGGCGACGTACTGCTTGCTGTTCCGCCAGTCCAGCTGCGGACCGCTGCTGGTGTCGTAGGTGACCTGGCAGGGCGCTTTGAACAGCCACGCCGCGGCCAGCGTCAGCACCGCGAGCAGCAGGATCACCCGCAGCGGCGTCCAGAACCACTGCCGCCCGACCTGCGCGTGCCTCCCGAGCGGGCCGCCGACGAGCCGGCTGACCTTGCGCGGGAAGGACTCGGTCCAGGTCGGCGGGACCCGATCCGCCGGTGAGAGGGACGAACTGTCCACCGCTGCCGCGAGCACGTTCCCCGAGGACGCCGCTGTTTCCCGATCGGCGGATTCGTTGGTGGACACGCCCGGATGCTACTTGGCCCCGAAAAGCAGGAAGGGCACCCGCCGGGTCGACGGGTGCCCTTCCTCTGCTCAGCTCCGGCTATTCGCCGAACCGCCGCGTAGGTGCGACGTCACCGGGTTCACCGGGGCTGCTCGTCTCGGACTCGCACGGCGGCTCGAAGAAGCCACCGCAGTCCTGACCGTCACCGGGCTGCTCCCGGCTGGTGGTCGGGTCCTGGTCCTGCGAGTCGCTCGGCATCGTGGGCGGCGGCGCCGACGTCGACGGCGGCTCCGACGAGGTCGGGGGCGGCGGCAGCGGGATGTCCTGGAACTGACCGATGGTGTCGGTCTTCTTGAACTGCTCCACCTTGAGGCCCTTGTGGTAGCTGTTCATGAACTGCTGCCACACCATCGCCGGGTACTTGCCGCCGTAGAAGCTGGTGCCCGAGTTGTCCTCCAGCGGGACGTTGCGGCCGTTCTCGCTGGCCAGCATCGACACCGAGGTGGACAGCTGCGGAGTCGCACCGATCATCCACGCGGTGGCGTTGTCCTTGGTGTCCAGGTACTGGTGCGTACCGGTCTTGGACATCACCGGCCGGTTGCCCTCAAGACCCCGCTTGGCGTGGTCGGCGACGTCGAACATCGACGCGATCGTGTTGTAGGCCAGCTTCGCGGCCTCCGACTCCGACTCGTCGTAGAGCGTCTTGACCGGCTCGTTGTGGATCTTGATCGACGGTCCCTCGCGCGGCGTGATCTCCCTGACCAGGTGCGGGGTGTGCGACTTGCCCTGGTTCGCCAGCGTCGCGTACGCGTTGGCCATGTCGATCGGCTTCACCGGGTACATGCCCAGCGCGATACCGGACTGGGTCTGACCGTCGGCGTTCTGCAGGGTCTTCGTCGAGCCCTTGCCCGACTTGTACTCCGTCGGGACGCCGGCCGCGTGCGCGGCGTCGGCGATGGCCGGCGGCCCGAGCCGGGACGCCATGTTGACGAACACGGTGTTCACCGACTTCGTCATGGCCTCGCGGACACCGCAGTGGGTCGGCACGTCGCAGGCGACGTTCGGGGCGTTGGCGAACTCGGTTCCCGCGATGGTCTGCGGGCTGCTGCCGTCGTAGAACTCGCCGATGCCCAGGCCCTTGTGCAGACCCGCCAGCACCGCGAACGGCTTGAACGACGAACCGGGCTCGGTGGGCGCGACCGCCCAGTCGTAGCCACCGACGTCACCGCCGCCGCCGTAGTACGCCTTGACCTCACCGGTCTTGGGCTCGACCGCCACGAGCGAGGTCTTGATGTTGTCCGGCAGCGTGTTCTCGGCCTGGGTGGTGGCGGCCTCGACCGCCGCCTTCTGGGCCTTCGGGTCGATCGTCGTCTTGATCTTGAAACCCTCGCGGGCCAGCGTGTCCTCGTCGTAGCCGGCCTCTTCGAGCTCCCGGAGCACCTGGTCCTTGATCTTGAACTGGTCCGGGGTCAGCCGCCGGTCGATCCGCCAGTCGTTCTGACCGCGGGTCTCCGGCAGCTGCAGGCCCTCGCGCTCGCCGGCGGGCAGGTAGCCGTTCTTGACCATCTGGTCGAGCACGTAGTTGAACCGCGTGGTGGCCTGCTCCAGGTCCTCGCGCGGGTCGTTGCCCTTCGGGCGCTGCACCATGCCCGCCAGCACCGAGGCCTCGGCCGGGGTGATCTCGCTGGGCTTCTTGCCGAAGTAGGCGTTGGCCGCCGCGGTGATGCCGTTGGCGCCTCGGCCGTAGTAGGCGGTGTTGAGGTACGACAGGAGGATGTCGTCCTTGCTGCGCTCGTTGGTGATCTTGAACGCCAGCACGATCTCCTTGACCTTGCGGACGTAGTCGGGATCCGACTTGTTCAGCTCGAGGTCGAGCTTGATGAACTGCTGGGTGATCGTCGAACCACCACCGACGCCGGAGCCGGTGAACATGAAGAACACCGACCGGGCGATGCCCTGGAAGTCGAAGCCGGGGTTGGTGTAGAAGCTCGCGTCCTCGGCCGAGATCGTCGCGTCCCGCAGCGGCTTGGACACCTGGTTGAGGTCGCGGACGACCTCGCGGGAACCGTCCGAGCTCACCGTCGCCAGCGGCGAGTCGTCCGCGTAGGTGATGGTGATCGGCTGCTTCATGTTCAGCAGCTTCTGCTCGTCCGGCGCTTCCCAGAACAGGTAGCCGTAGATGAACACCAGCGTCGGGATGATCACCGCTGCGGCCGCGCCCACGTAGCAGGCCCTGCGGATGCGCCGCCACAGGACGGCGCGCTTGGCTTGGGCGGCACTCATGTCGTCGTCTGGATCCTCGTCGTCGTCCCTGCCGGGGAAACCGGCGCTGCCGACGTCAGCGGCACCGCCGCTCTGCTGGTCGCCGAACCGATCGTCGTCGCCGTAGGGGTCGTCGTCGAAGTCGTCGGCGTAGTAGTTGTACGTCGCCTGGTCGGAGTGCGTCAGCAGGTTCGGCTCACGGGTGACACCGGCACCCGCCGAAGCGGCACCCGCGGCAGCACCCGCACCGGCGGCACCGGCAGCAGCACCGGCCGCTCCGGCGGCGGCACCGCCGGCTCCGGCCGCTCCGGCAGCACCCCGGTCGGCGCTCGGGGTCTGCGGGAGGTTCTGCGTCGGCGCCTCACCTGGCGGCGGAGCGGGCCGACCGGCGGGGGGCTGCTGCCCCGCCGGCGGCTGGCCAGGACGGCCCGGGGGAGGAGGCGGCGGCGACGGCGAGTAGCTCGTCGCGTCGTCCTCCCCGTTTAACCTGCTGGTCAGCGGCGACGGGCTCGAACCCGGCGCGGAGTCGTCGTCGAAGGACGGCGTCCACGCACCGGTCGTCTCCGCCGGGGCCTCGGCCCCGGGCCACTGCGGCTGCTGACCGCCGGGGCGTCCCGGCGGGGGCGGCGGCTGCTGCCCACCGACTCCGGGGCGACCACGGGGCTGCTCTCCCGGCCACGCCTGCCCACCGGGCGGGGGCGGCGGGGGTCCGCCCGCCGGCCGCTGCGGTGGTCCTGCTTGACCACCGGGCTGGCCGGGGTTC